>JACQXG010000036.1:7458-9037 GCA_016208905.1 Nitrospirota bacterium | reverse complement strand
TGTAGGCCCTCTTTATCCAATACCGTCACCTGATGCTTCTCCTTGGCCGGATCGATCCCTGCCACTCTCTTCCCTGATATCATCTTCTTGTTGTCCTGGTGCTTCCTGCATGTCCTGTTCTCCATCTGCATCCTCCCTTCATTTCTTTTACCTCTATTTTTCTCGTGACAAACGCCACAGGGAAGTTTATAATTTCCTATCAGCTTTTCACGGGTTCTTTTTACTAATCTTGTTCGTAGTATAGATATCGTTATGGAGCTTAAAGAATATCAGAAAAAGACATTAGAGCAATTAAAGATTTATCTTGAGGCTCTTTCGGAATACAAGGCAAAGAATGAGAAAGCCATTAAAGTAGATCCTGACCTTGCAATAGACTATCCGCTTAAAGCATGGGAAAAGGCGGTAGGTCCATTTTATTATTCAAGCAAAAACGGTTTAAATGAACCATTGCCCAACTTCTACCTCAAAATTCCGACAGGCGGCGGGAAGACAATACTTGCCTGTCATGCCGTTGATCTCATCAACAGGATTTATCTTAAAAAGCAGACAGGTCTTATCTTGTGGATAGTGCCGACTACCCAAATTTACAGACAGACCCTTACCAGTTTGAGAAACCGGGAACATCCGTACAGACAGACGCTGGATATTTCAAGCGGTGGAAAGACACTCGTGCTTGAAAAAATGGATAAATTCAATCCTCTGGATGTTGAGGAACATCTTGTAATAATGCTTTTGATGCTTCCTTCTGCAAGCAGACAGAATAAAGAAACCTTGAAAGTATTCAAAGACAGCGGCGGCTTTACGGAGTTTTTCCCATTGGAAGATGACGTTAAAGGGAACAAAGGCCTTTTAGAAAAATTCCCCAACCTCGATCATTTTGGAAGCTCTGATGACTTCTTCGGCAAAGTAGTTAAGACATCACTTGGGAATAGTTTGCGAATATTAAAACCCGTCATTGTCATTGACGAAGGACACAAGGCTTACAGCGAAACTGCCAGAGGAACTATCAGGAATTTTAACCCGTCAATAATCGTTGAATTGTCCGCCACTCCTCCAAAAGAAACAAATCGTCTGGTAAACATCAGCGGTCAGGAGCTTAACAGGGAAGATATGATAAAGCTCGACCTGAATATCACTAATAAGGCAAGCGTCAACTGGAAAGACACTATGCTTGCCGCAGTTGAGAAAAGAAATTCCCTTGAGTCCAAAGCAAAAGAATATGAGGCAAATACAGGCGAATATATCCGGCCTATCTGCCTTGTTCAGGCTGAACGCACGGGAAAAGACCAAAAAGGCACGAAATATATTCATGCTGACCATGTAAAGGATTATCTCATTAAACAATGCGGCATCCCGGAAGAACAAGTAGCCATTAAAAGCAGCGAGAAAGATGATATTGAGGGCATTGATCTGTTGAGCAAAGATTGTCCGATAAAATACATCATCACCAAGCAGGCTCTTCAGGAAGGGTGGGACTGTGCATTCGCATATATTCTCACCATATTGACCAATCCCGGTTCACAGCTAAGCATTACTCAGCTTGTTGGAAGAATCCTGAGACAGCCAAAGGCAAAAAAGA
>JACQXG010000036.1:0-7386 GCA_016208905.1 Nitrospirota bacterium | reverse complement strand
ACGTCTTTTGTTACAGGCAAAAGGCTAAAGTTCTTCTGGATAATATCAAGAAGGGCTTTGAAGATGAAGGGCTTGGCGATCTGGCATCAAGAGTGTCTGTGAAGGAAGGGGACACGGAAAGCGAAGAGACAACAAAGGAAAAAACCGTCAGCATCAGAGACAGATTTAAGATGTATGATGGCAAAATTTATTTGCCCAGATTTGTTGTGCAGGAAAACGGCAGTTGGCGGGATGTCAGTTTTGAGATGGATATACTGAGCAGGATCAATTGGAAGGACGCCGATATTACGGGAATCAAAAATATACCTTTGTCAGAACTGAAAGCCCTTGAGCAGGAGGTTGCCGTAGGCTTAAGCGAGGATGAAAAGTCTGTCATAGAAGAGCGTAAAAGGGTATCAAGGCACGGCGGACTGGAAATAGACCCTGTTTTTATAACTCGACAGTTGCTGGATATAGTGCCTAACCCATGGATTGCTTATGAAATCGGCAAGGATGTTGCAGATGCTTTTTTAGAAAAGTTCAGCAAACAGAAAGTGGCTGATAACCTTGTCTTCATTATTGAGGAAATAAAGAAACAGCTTGAAAGAGAAAGGGACAGGCTGTCGGAAATTGTTTTCATTGACCTGGTAGAGAGAAAGAAGCTTTGGTTTTTCCTCCTTGCGGATAAAGGCGGATACGAATTGCCGAACAGTATACGAATCAAAAAACAGAGCAGGAAACTTGTTAGAGATGATAATTCCGAGGTACAGCGCAGTCTGTTTGATTACATGCCTGAAGATGACTTTAACGACATGGAGAAATCCATCGCGATATATCTTGATAAGCAGGAACAACTCTTATGGTGGTACAGAAATATGTCAAGACAGGATTACTATATTCAGGGTTGGAAGAGGAATAAAGTTTATCCCGACTTCATTTTCACAAGAACCTCCGGGCAGAGTAAAGACTACAGCAAGGTTTTTGTGGTTGAGACAAAGGGAACTCATCTGAAAAACGAAGATACCGCTTACAAGAAAAGTGTTTTTAAATTTTGCAATGAATTGGGGAAAAAGAAAGAATGGAAAGAGCTTAACAAAGAATTTTCAAAGGGGATAGAGTTTCAGGTTGTTTATGAAGACGAATGGCAAAAGCGGATAAATGAGATATTCAGGATTTAGACTGGTCCTCTCTCAGCCGATTCACATACTCCTGAACATCCTCACCCTTCCAGAGCCCTTTTTCTTTTTCAATCGGGCTCCTGCTTCTTCCCGGCCATGGTCATGGTAGGCGGAAGCATCGTGCTTTTCCCCGGCAGCAGGATGTTCCAGTACACCCACTCAAAACCGAGTTTTCCCTTCCAGTTCATTCTCGTCTCCTTTAATAGAGAGAAAGGCCCGATGATTGGAAGCGGGTATTTGCCGAACAGCGGCTCTGTGTTGTAGTTGAAATCTACCAGATAGGACTTGCCCTTTTCCGAGACAATGAAACAGGTGGAATGGCCGTCGTATATCGGCTCAGGCTCTTTCCCGTTAATTTCGCTCAGGAGATTATGTGTGATTACCTCAGCTTCATAATGCGCTACCGAGCCGGCCTTTGAAGTTGGAATGTTTGTTGCGTCTCCGATTACATAAATATTTTTGTGATTCAAGGCCTTTAAGGTGTGCTTGTCCGTCGGCACATAAGTGCTGCCGTCGTCGAGGCCTGATTCAGAGATGACCGCATCCCCCTGGTTGGTCGGGACAATCACGAGGAGGTCATAATCGATCTTTTCGCCAGCAAAAGATTGAATGTACTTTCCTTCCTTATTGACCTCCTGCAGGGCGAACCCGGTTGATATTGATATGTCTTTCTTCCTGGCTGCATCCAGCATGACTACCCGCCCCTTCGGCCAGTTCGGCATACATTGCGGAAACGGGGTGGCCAGGTGGAGCTTTACCTTGTCGCGCATGCCTTTCTGTCTGAAATACCAGTCCGCGAGGAAGATAAACTCTATTGGGGCCACCGGACATTTAAACGGAAGTTCGGCAACGTTCACGACCAGCTTCCCGCCCTTAAATCCCGCGATCGCGTGTCTGAGACTCTCTGCTGTTTCAGGAGTATAGAATGAAAATGCGTTCCTGCCCCATTCATCCATGAGGCCCTCGTTCTCCTCAGGTGCAAGGCGGCAGCCTGTGCCGATTATCAGCCAGTCATAATCAAAGCTTCCGCCTTTGGTCTCGACCCTGTTCTTTTCATGGTTTATGCGAGTAATCGGACCGATAACAAAATTTATTCCATTTGATATAAATTTCTTCCTGGATTTTATAATGCTCTCAACCGTGCAGAGTCCGAAAGGAACAAACAGCAGACCGGGCTGATAGATATGTTTATCGTCTCTGTCAATGACGGTAATTTCCCACTCGTCACGCGATAAAGCCTTTCTTAATTTATTGGCTATGGCAGTGCCGCCTGTCCCTCCGCCGAGAATAACAATCTTTTTCATTTATTCATCCTCCCGAACCTGTCCTATCAATATTAAAGACCGATTTTCGTCATTGATAATATATGTAATCATGCTTAATAATTCAAGAAATAAATAGTCTTATTAAAAATGCAAAATGTAACAACATAAAAATGTTACAATATTTCCCCGATACAAAAAATGAAATAAATTAAACATGATTAAACAAATACCTCTATCAGAAATTAAATATGTCCTGCTCGATATGGACGGCACCCTGCTCGACCTGTACTTCGACGATTACTTCTGGGGGCATCTTGTGCCGGAGAAATACGCTGAAAAACACAATATGACCTTCGGACACGCAAAGGAACACCTGTACAAAACCTACAAATCACACGAACGCACGCTGAACTGGTGCGATATCGATTTCTGGTCCAGTGAATTGCATCTCGATATTCCTGCCCTCAAAGAGCAGATAAGACATCTTATCGAGGTGCATCCGCACGTGATAGATTTTTTAAAGATGATGAGAAAGCACAGGAAGAAAATCTTTCTTCTGACAAACGCGCATTTCAAGACCGTCAAACTGAAATTAGCCAAGACACAGATCGGACATTACTTTGACGATGTGCTGTGTTCCTTTAATGTCGGTCACCCGAAAGAGTATATCGAATTCTGGCAGAAGGCGGAGAAAAAGCTAAAGTTCGATAAAGAACAATCCCTCTTTATTGACGATACCGAGGATGTCTTAAAGACAGCAAAAGAATTCGGTATAAGATACCTGTTGTTTAAGGCACGGGCGAGTTCAAAAGCCGAGCCGAAAAAGACGAAGGAATTTCTCACTATTCATGACTTCAAAGAACTGATGTAAGAACTTGCGCCACGGTCTCATGGGACACTGAAATAAGCGGTATGTTTTTTATATCTGCCAGATATCTATCTGAAAATTAATAATTGTAGCAACTCTACACTGCCTTTTATATGATTTATATCATAGGAAGCGCTGACAGGACGTCTTAATATTCATTATATAAAAGATTCACGTAATAGCCCCCTAAAGTCGTTGCGGCTCAGTGGGATCGGAAGATGCCGCAAGAGTCGCTTCGACTTCCCCAATAACAGAACAAACATCTATTATTAATTGAACGTCAGTTGTTCAGCGGATGCCCTTTTTTTCTGACGGCGCTATTGATTGTCATTTCAAGGAGAGGTATGTTGAAAGGTTTAAGCATAAAATTATTCGCGCCCTGCTTCATCGCCTCGCAGACTTTGTTAGGGTCAGCAAACGCAGTCATCACTATCATTATGATATCTTTATTTTCAGATCGTATTTCTTTAATCAGGGCATTGCCATCCATCTCAGGCATTATAATGTCACATAGCACAACAGCAATATCTTTATTTGCCTTTAATATGTCAATGGCTTCTTTGCCGTTTTGGGCCAGATAAGTTGTATATTTTTCGGCCAGCAGCCTTGCTATCCCTTCGCAAATAACATTTTCATCATCTACAATAAGAACTGACGGTTTCATCTTTCAAAAAATCCTTTCTGGCCCGGCAACGGGGCAATTATTATGATTCTTGATAGCAATTGCAATACCAAGCTATGGTTTTGTTAAAAAACAAGGGGTTTCAATCCAGGGAACATGGCGCGGGATGCAAAAAATGGTAAAACCACCATATCAGTTTGGCAAATAATATGCTGTAGTTATCATGTTGGCCTTAAGATAGATACAGGAAAGGGTTGAAGTCTAATCTGTCGGCCCACTATTTAATTTTCGGTGAGAAGGACTTTATAATTTTCGGTTTTAAGATAGATCCTGACAAGCTCCAGGATATTCTTGTACAGAGAGAAATTTGATGAGAGTTCCTCAAAAATGTCCCCGTGCGTCAACTCAGAGGCGATCCTGTAAGACCGCCGGCCCTGCAGCATGTAATGTTCAGAAAGGCTGGCCCCCGGGACAACAAGGTGACCGAGGATGAACTCCTTGCCTTTTTTCCTTGCAAGGACCATGGGGAACATACCAAGCATGAACAGCGTATAGTCCCCGATGTGTTTATGCACCTGGAATTCTCTCTGGAAGCTCTGAGCGTTTAGGAGCACATTGCCTTCAGTAAGCATATCAGCCATATCTTCAAGGCCTCTGCCGTCCGCGTCCCTTATTCTGTAGAGGTTGTCAGTATGGATGAACTCACAGAGTATCTGTTCTTCGAGATAGTCCGCAACTTCGACCCGGTCTATGGGATTATGTTTAAGCCCGAAATCGAGGGCGCTCCTGAAAAGTTTTCTCAGAGGATGGCTTCTATCGATACTTGTTGTACTCAGCATAAACATAACCTCCTTTAATTTATTCCCTGATTATTATTTCGGTTTATGTAGTGTTAATCTTAAGAAGCGGTGTCCGTACTGGAGAAATGATTGACAATATACCATGTTTGAAATAAATTATTACGGAAGAGATAGTTAAAAGGGTCCGATGAAATATAAAACTGTTATCATGTTTATGGTTTCATTCTTAACATTCGCCATAGTAACTTCTTCATATGCCGAAATCCTGACTTTATCGGATGGGGTCAGACTTGCCGCGGAAAATAGCAGACTTGTAAAGATAAGCGAGCTTGACGAGCGGATATCAGAGGCGGACGCACTCATTGCGAAATCACCGATGCTGCCCAGTGTCAACGCCTCGGTGAGTCAGACCTACCTCTCAGACCAGCCAGGCGCAATATTCGGGGCACAGAATGTACCAACTTCAGAGAAGGATTTTCTTTCCTACAGCCTGCGCATTCAACAGACGCTGTACGACTTCAGGAGGAATGCATCCAGATACGAGGCCGGTAAAATGATTGTTAATACCAGAAAACTTGATACAGTGCGGAGCCGGAACATTGCCGCGCTTGATTTTATTACAGGTTACTTTGACCTCCTCGAAGCAGAAAAGGTATTGGGGGTGATCCAAAAAGAAGTCGAGGGACTTCAATCTCATCTCCGGAACGCTGAATCGTTATATGAAGAAGGTGTTATTACAAAGAATGATCTGCTCCAGGCGGATGTGAGGATCTCAGATGCCAGGCAGAGATTACTGACTGCCGGGAAAGTGAGGGCCATTACAGCTTCAAGGCTCAACAATATACTTGCAAGACCATTGAAAACAGATTTCCAGGTGCAGGACATAAACGGGCCTTCATATAATCTTTCTGACCTGGATATTGAAAAGGCATGGGAAGCTGCAGGGAAACAGAGGGCAGAGATAGAGATTGTTAATGAGACCTTAGAGGTCCTTGATTTAGAAAAAGAGACAAAGACGGCTGAATATTATCCTGAGTTCTTTATCAGAGGCGGTTATGACTACACGGAAAACCCCTATCAGCTTCATGAGGGCAACTGGTCGGTCATTCTGGGAGTAAATGTCAATCTCTTCAGTGGTGGAATAACAAAAGCAGGCCTGATGAAGATAGAACAGCAAAAATACAAGCTGCTCGAACAAAAGGACAAACTCATAGAGGAGATAAAACTGGAAGTTGAAAAATATATGCTGGATTCCGGGACCGCCAGGGAGAGAATAGTAGTAACGGAGAATGCGGTTGCTCAGGCTGAGGAGAATTTAAGGATAAACAGGGTAAGGTTCGAAGAGGGTGTGGGCACAGCAACGGACGTGCTTGATGCCGTTACCCTTTTAACTACGGCTGAAACCAACTATTACAGAGCCGTCTATGACCTGAGAAAGGCAGAGGCCGGGGTCATATACTCAACAGGACAGGACTTGTCGGAGGTGTATAAATAGATGGAAGAGACAAAGGAAGTTGCAGACAGCGGAAGTAAGAAGAAGATCGCATTAAGTATATTTGCCCTTATAGTAATCGCGGGGCTGACAGCACTCTTTTTTTACACGCGGTACATAAAGACACACATAACAACCGATGACGCCTTCATAGACGGTGATATTTATACCATCGCGCCAAAGGTCCCCGGCACGGTCAGGAATGTTTATGTCAGCTCGAACCAGTTGGTGAAAAAAGGGGACGCCCTTGTCGAACTGGATGAAGCTGATTATAGCGAGACAGCGAAGGTTGCTGAGATTGAATCAAAGATTCAGACTGCTAAAAAGCAGTTGGCAGAGGCAGTTGCAAGGGTAGAAACTGTGAAGGCGGTCAATGAGCTTCAGAATGCAAATCTCGAACAGGCTGAAAAGGACAGGGAGAGGGCAGAGAACCTTTATAAGAAGCAGGCGATATCCAAGGAGAAATATGAAACGGCACTCACCGCATCTAAAGTGGCTCTTGCACAGGTCAGGGCTTCGACTGAAGATATGAAGGGTGTTTCGCTTGCCGTCGAGACACATAAGGCTGCGGTCAAACAGGCTGAGGCATCAAAGATATCTCAGCTTTCCATTATCAAACAGAAGGAAGCTGTCCTTGAAACTGCGCAGCTTAATTCCGGATATACAAAGGTATATGCCCCTGCAGACGGGTATGTTACGAAAAAGTCGGTCATGGTCGGTAATCAGATAAAGGCCGGGCAGCCGATCATGGCTGTTGTTTCGCTTGAAGGTGTCCATGTGGTTGCTAACTACAAGGAGACCGAACTTGAGAGGGTAAAGCCGGGACAGAAGGTTGAGATAGAAGTGGATACTTATCCTGACAGGAAGTTTACGGGGAAAGTTGACAGCATTATGGCCGGCACTGGCTCGGCATTTTCTTTATTTCCGCCGGAGAATGCAACGGGTAATTATGTAAAGGTCGTGCAGAGGATACCGGTTAAGATATTGTTAGACAAGGATGCTGACCCTGAGCATGTGCTGAGGGTAGGGATGTCGGTCGTACCGACGATAATTGCTGAGTAAAACCTTGTCTTAATAAATTCGGCCAAAAAGTATAAAATAGTATGCTATGAAAGCCGGATTGAAAAAAAATATTTCTCCCCGCATTACCAGAAAAGAAGGACTTGATCTTCTAAAAAACGC
>JACQXG010000046.1 GCA_016208905.1 Nitrospirota bacterium | reverse complement strand
GCAAGTATTCTAGAACGCTTTTCGACACTGACTGTAATTCTAATGTCCGGCACAAGCCCGGCTGTTGTAAACGGCCTCAGGGAAAAGCTCCGGTAAACATGACGCTCATTGGCTTGCAATGACACTTACCCCAACAATTTCTTCCTCAACAACTCATTTACAATCTTCGGATTGGCCTTGCCTTTTGTCGCCTTCATTATCTGTCCGACAAAGAAACCCATCAACTTAGCGTCTCCAGCCTTAAAACGTTCAACTTCATTCGGACTATTGGCCAGCACATCATCCACGGCCTTCTCAATCTCGGACTCATCACTCACCTGAACAAGCCCTTTTTCTTTAACGATAACTCCGGCGTCCCTGCCGGTTTTATACATCTCTTCAAATACGGTCTTGGCGATCTTCCCGCTGATCACGCCTTTATCAATCAGACTGAGCATATCCACAAGCTGTTTGGGTTTCAGCATGCATTCTTCAATCTGCCTGTTCTCCTCATTCAGAAGCTTCATGAGATCGCCCATCATCCAGTTACCGACAGACTTAGGCGCTCCGCCTGATTTCACCGCTTCCTCAAACCACTCCGCAACTGCCTTCTCGGAAGTGAGCAGGCCGGCATCCTGTTCGGGAAGATTAAATTCTTTAACATACCTTGCCCTCTTTATATCGGGCAGTTCACAGATGCTTGTCTTAATCTCGTCGATCCATGACTGCTCAAATTCAACCGGCATCAAATCAGGCTCCGGGAAATATCTGTAGTCATGCGCCTCCTCTTTTGACCGCATGGATTCCGTTACTCCTCTGTTCGAATCCCAGAGCCTCGTCTCCTGGATGATCCTGCCGCTTTCTTTTAAGACCTTTATCTGACGCTTGATCTCATACTCCAGCGCCTTTTCGATAAAGCGGAAAGAGTTCATATTCTTTATTTCCGCTTTTGTGCCTAATTCCTGCTGCCCGGCAGGTCTTACCGATACGTTGGCATCGCACCGCAGCGAGCCTTCTTCCATGTTCCCGTCGCACACGCCTATATAACGGACGATGGCCCTCAGTTTTTTCACGAATTCCACCGCTTCTTGCGGGGTGCGGATGTCCGGCTCTGAAACGATCTCCATCAACGGCGTTCCCGCCCTGTTCAGATCAACGAAACTTTCATTCCCCGCTCCTTCGTGGATATTTTTCCCGGCATCTTCTTCGAGATGAATTCTCGTGAGGCCGATCTTCCTGGAACTTCCGTTAACTGTTATCTCCACGAAGCCGTGCCCGCAGAGAGGAAGCTCATACTGGCTTATCTGATAGCCCTTGGGGAGGTCGGGGTAGAAGTAGTTCTTCCTCGCAAACCTGCTGTACGGGGATATCTCACAGTTCATGGCAAGCCCCGTCTTTACAACATATTCAATCGCCTTCCTGTTCATAACAGGCAAAACCCCGGGCATGCCGATGCAAACCGGGCAGGTCTGTGTGTTGGGGCCGGAGCCGAATTTCGTGGAGCACCCGCAGAACATCTTCGACTCCGTCAGGAGCTGGGCGTGTATCTCAAGACCGATTACTGCTTCGTATTGCATCAACAAACTCCTTCAAATAATCCGTCAATTTTCAGGTCCTAAAAACTGACAGCTGACCGCTGAATGCTGATCGCTGTTTTTTATATTTCCGGTTTCCTCTTATGCCAATCCGTAGCCTGCTCATAGGCATACGCAATCTTCAAAACAGCCTCCTCATCAAAGTGCTTCCCGATTATCTGTAATCCCACAGGCAGGTTCTCAGAGGTAAACCCGCAGGGTATTGAAATCCCAGGCACGCCGGCGAGGTTCACGGAGATTGTGAAAATATCGGCAAGATACATATGGAGAGGATCGTCAGTCTTCTCCCCGATTTTAAATGCAGGCGACGGCGTTGTCGGCGTAATAATTACATCAACTTTCTCAAACACTCTTTCCAGGTCCTGCCTTATCAGTGTTCTAACCTGTTGCGCCTTTTTGTAATATGCATCATAATATCCGGATGACAGCGCATAAGTCCCAAGTATAATCCTTCTCTTCACCTCCGCGCCAAATCCCTTTTGCCTTGTCTTCATATACATATCAATGAGGTCGTCGCCTTCTATCCTGAGACCGTATTTTACGCCGTCATAGCGGGCAAGGTTAGAGGAAGCCTCGGAGGTTGCGAGTATATAATAAGCAGCTATTGCATATTCTGTATGGGGGAGCGATATTTCAACAGATATTGCGCCAAGCGATTCAAGTTTATTTATCGCCTGCTTCACTGACTCTTCAACTTCTTTGTCCATACCGGCAATAAAATATTCTTTCGGAATACCGATCTTCAGGCCCTTGATGTCCTTTCCGAGAGGCGCGGTAAAATCAGGCACAGGAACATTTGCCGATGTTGAATCGCACAGGTCATGACCGCTGATGATGTTTAAAAGAATCGCCGCATCCTTCACGTTTTTTGTAACCGGCCCTATCTGGTCCAACGATGATGCAAATGCAACAAGCCCGTAACGGGAGACCCTGCCATAGGTCGGCTTCAGGCCCACCACTCCGCAGAATGAAGCAGGCTGACGTATCGAGCCTCCGGTATCCGAGCCGAGGGCCGCAATACACATGTCAGCCGCGACTGCCGCGGCAGAGCCGCCGCTTGACCCTCCGGGGACTCTTGTGATGTCCCACGGGTTTCTTGTAGGCGCAAACGCGGAGTTCTCGGTTGAAGACCCCATCGCAAATTCATCGAGATTGGTCTTGCCGATTAAGACGTAGCCCTGCTCCGTGAGTTTCTGTGTAACTGTACTTTCATATGGCGGAACAAAATTTTCGAGTATCTTGGATGAGCAGGTTGTTCTTACGCCTTCCGTACAAATGTTGTCCTTTATTGCTATCGGGATGCCGTGAAGCGCCTGATTCCCCTTTTTCCCTTCTGCATGTTTTGCCTGCGCCAATGCCTTTTCCCTGGTTATGGAAACGTATGCCCTTATTTTTTCTTCAACAGTCCTTATTCTTCCCAAAACCGAATCTGTAAGTTCTTCAGGGCTTATCTCGCCTTTGTCTATGGCTGACCTTGCTTCAGCAATGCCCAGTCTGTAAAGTTCCAATGGTCCTCCATACTGAAAAGAAGTAAGCTGACAGCTTATAGCTATTAGCTGTCAGCTATTTTAATTAACAACCATTTTACAATTTTACCCTGTTAGAAAGAAAGGTGGATTCCCGATTAAGACCTTCAGGAATGACAAAAAAAGAGGACATTGTTTGTGCGTGAGTCAATAGAGAAAAAGACGTTACACCACTATACTAAGCTTATTTCTTCCTGTCTTTTTTGAGTTATACAATGCCTTGTCGGCTGCATCAATTATTTCCGCTTTCGTTTTCCTGCCCCTGGCAGGATCATAATTAGTCACGCCCAGGCTGATTGTAACATTCACGATTTTATCACCGAGTTTCAGTTCCAATTTCTCAACTATCTGCCTTAACTTCTCTGCTATGATTACTGCTCCCTTAATGTCTGTTTCAGGCAGAATAACGGCAAACTCCTCCCCTCCGTATCTTGCCGCGGTATCCGTCGTCCTGATTGTCTTCTCAAAGACATCGGCCACAGAACGTAATACAATATCTCCCTGAGGATGGCCGTAGGTATCATTAAATTTCTTGAAATAATCAATGTCTATCATAATAAGAGATAAAACATGTGAATATCTTTCCACCCTCGGTATTTCTTTGTCCAGGATGTCCTGAAAGTGCCTGTGGTTATAGAGATTGGTCAGGCCGTCCTTAATAGCGACCTCCCTCAGCTTTTCTTTAATTTCCCAGGCCTCAACTGCAAGTTTCTCAGCCATCTCTTTTGCCTGTTTTAGTTCCATGACAAGTTGTTCATAAGACAAATTAAGTTTGCCAAGCTCTTCATTTGCCTCCTGAAGTATTTGTGAAAATGGCTTCATATCACCGGCGTCAATCTCAAAAGAAGAGAGAATTTCAACCGTCTTATCAGCTACTGAATCCACAAAATCACTTACCTCCGCTTCGCTTATGTCTAATCTCTCCTGCAGCAACCGCTTCAATTCATAAAATTTCTTTGAGCTTTTGTTTCCATGATAGACAGACGATATTATGTCGGAAAGCATCAGGATATCTGCCATATTTTTTAGATTTGCCGGGCAATCCTGTCCTTTATGATGGTAAGCAATCGGCATGTAGATATTCTCAGGGATTTCCCATCTCTTTAATATCTCACTCCCCACATCCTGGTGGTCGAAACCAAATACGGATATTTCCGCCTCACAAGTAGACATTTTAGTGGCCCTTTTTTTATTAACAACCCTTAAATAATCATCAGGCTTCATTAAATACATTACCAAAACACCTACATCCATAAGTAAGGGAGTGACAAATGTATCTTCCCGTTTCATATTTAATTTTAATGCAATCATCTCAGCGCTTACCGCAGAAGTGATAGACCGTTTCCAGAAAAGTTCATGGTCAAATTCGTCAACCGGGTTTCTCTTGAATCCCCTTACTATTGCAAATGAAAGCGCTATATTCTTCAGTGCTTCCATGCCTAAAACATTTACCGCTCTTTCTATAGAGTCGACTTTAAAAGGCAGCGCATAAAATGATGAATTAGCCACCCTTAAAATCTTGGCTGAGAGTGCGGGGTCGAATGAAATTATATTTGCAAGCTCGGTTATGGAGGCTTTGTCCTTTTTTATTTCCTGAATTATTCTTAAGGCTATAGATGGCAGCGAGGGAAGCGTAGCAACCCCCTTCAAAAGAGCATTCAACGAATCAATTTTAATTGTTCCCATTTTATTATGAACTATTCTTAACTTGTTAATTTATTTCAACAAACTGAAAATCGCTTATCATGAATACTGCATTATGTACTATATAATTCGGTAGATACCGGAATAAACTTGAATTAAGCTTTTTGCAGTTATTAACTTATTTTTATATAATTGAGACTCTTGCAAAATAAGAAATAATATATTATCTGATGAGGGTCCAATAATGATTAACAAGCAGGGAGAAAGCATGGCATATGTCAGACATGATGTAAGCCTTTTTACAGATCATGATATCTATCTTTTTAAAGAAGGGAGCCATTTCACGCTCTACGATAAACTCGGATCTCACGCGGTGACCATTGATGGAGCAGAAGGGATGTATTTTGCCCTGTGGGCCCCAAATGCAGAAAAGATCACAGTGACTGGAGATTTTAATGGATGGAACAAGGAATCTCACCAGCTAATGCCCAGGTGGGACGAATCCGGGATATGGGAGGGATTTATTCAGGGAATCAGAAAAGGAGACATATATAAGTATCATATTGTTTCCATGCACAACAGTTATTCAGTGGACAAAGGCGACCCTTTTGCTTTTTTCTGGGAACTGCCTCCCAAAACCGCTTCAATTGCATGGACCCTTGATTATGAATGGAATGACAGTGAATGGATGTCAAACAGGCATAAATACAATAGCCTGAACGCTCCCTACTCTGTGTACGAAGTGCACCTCGGCTCGTGGAGGCGCATCCCTGAGGACAATAACAGGTTCCTGAATTACAGGGAACTGGCCCACTCTCTTGCAGACTATGTAAGGCACATGGGATTTACGCATGTTGAACTTATGCCGGTCATGGAGCACCCTTTCTATGGATCATGGGGTTATCAGACCGTAGGATACTTTGCGCCTACCGCCAGATATGGAACTCCTGAGGATTTCATGTATATGATCGATTATCTTCATCAAAACTGCATCGGCGTAATACTTGACTGGGTGCCTTCACATTTTCCTGCTGATGAACACGGTCTTTCATATTTTGACGGAACATACCTGTATGAACATTCAGACCCCAAGAAAGGATATCATCCTGAATGGAAAAGTTCTATCTTCAACTACAGCAGAAACGAAGTAAGAAGCTTTCTGATCAGCAGCGCGCTGTTCTGGTTCAACAAATATCATATTGACGGTCTCAGGGTGGACGCGGTTGCGTCCATGCTATACCTTGACTATGCCAGAAATGAAGGTGAATGGATACCTAATAAATACGGGGAGAAAGAAGACCTGGATGCAATATTTTTTTTAAAACGCCTTAACGAAGCGGTTTACAGCGCGCATCCTGATGTTCAGACCATAGCAGAGGAGTCAACCGCATGGCCCATGGTTTCAAGACCCACGCACCTGGGCGGCCTTGGTTTCGGAATGAAATGGAATATGGGATGGATGCATGATACGCTGAAATATATGTCGAAAGAACCGATATTCAGAAAATACCATCATGAGCAGCTTACATTCAGTATATGGTATGCGTTTACAGAAAATTTCACATTGCCTTTTTCACACGACGAAGTGGTCCACGGGAAAGGCGCGCTTATAGGCAAGATGCCCGGCGATGAATGGCAGAGGAATGCTAATCTCAGGCTTGTGTTCGGATACATGTACGGTCATCCCGGGAAAAAACTCCTGTTTATGGGAGGAGAATTTGCCCAGTGGAAAGAATGGGACCACGATGAAAGCCTTGAATGGCATGGACTCGAATACCCCTCTCATCAGGGAATACAAAAATGGGTCAGAGACTTAAATCACCTTTACAGAAACGAACCGGCATTACACGAGTTTGATTTTTCTGCGGACGGTTTCGAATGGATAGATTTCCACGACTGGGAAGAGAGCACCCTGAGCTTTATAAGGAAAAACAGGAAGACGAATGAGATAATCCTGATCGTATGTAATTTCACCCCTATTGTAAGGGAGAACTATCGGGTGGGAGCGCCGAGGGGAGGGTTCTGGAGAGAGATGCTGAACAGCGATGCTGAAATCTACGGAGGAAGCGGAAAAGGAAACGCCGGAGGCGTTGAAGCCGACCCGGTCCCTGTACAAGGCAGAGACCACTCCATATCGATAACACTTCCTCCGCTGGGGATTTTGTTTTTTAAGAGTTAATTCACATAACTCATAACTCTTGACTCGTAACTCTGAAATTATGGACAGATACATATGCATTCACGGACACTTCTATCAGCCGCCAAGAGAAAACCCCTGGCTTGAAGAGATTGAATTCCAGGATGGCGCTTATCCCTACCATGACTGGAACGAAAAAATAACCGCAGAGTGTTACGCCCCTAACGCGGCCTCACGCATCCTCGATACGGAAGGCAAAATTATCGATATAGTCAACATCTATTCCAAAATCAGTTTTGACTTCGGACCGACACTTTTATCATGGCTTGAAAGGCAAAAGCCCAATGTGTATCAGGCAATCCTTGAGGCCGACAAATTAAGCATGAAAAGATTTTCAGGCCACGGCTCGGCAATGGCTCATGCATATAACCATATGATATTGCCGCTGGCAAACCGCAGGGACAAATACACGCAGATAATATGGGGGATAAAAGATTTTCAAAAGAGATTTCAAAGGTATCCCGAAGGCCTGTGGCTTCCTGAAGCGGCTGTTGACAGGGAAACTCTTGAGGTGCTGGTAAGTGAGGGGATCAAATTTACAGTTCTCTCTCCGAGACAGGCAAAGAGTATTCGTAAAACAGGAGAAATAAAAAACTGGCAGGATGTGAGCCATGAAAGAATTGATCCGTCAAGGGCTTATAAATGCATTCTTCCATCAGGCAGAAGTATAGACCTTTTCTTCTATGACGGGCCTACGTCTCAGGACGTGTCATTCGGCGGGCTGTTGAATAATGGAGAAATTCTTGCCAAAAGATTGCTGTCCAACTTTAACGACGAAAGAAACCGGCCCCAGCTTGTCCATATAGCAACTGACGGCGAAACCTTCGGTCATCATCACCACTTTGGAGACATGGCTCTCTCTTATGCCCTGCATTATATCGACTCCAGGAAACTTGCGAAGATAACCAACTATGGCGAGTATCTCGAAAAACACCCCCCTGCGCATGTAGTCGACATATATGAAAACTCGTCCTGGAGCTGTGTCCATGGCATAGAAAGATGGCGGAACAACTGCGGCTGCTGCTCAGGCATGCACCGGGGCTGGACCCAGACATGGAGAAAACCTTTAAGGGAAGCCTTAGACTGGCTGAGGGACCAGCTTATTCTGGTCTATCAGGAAGAAGCTTCAATATTACTTAAAAATCCATGGGAGGCAAGAAACGACTATATTGAAATCATATTTGACAGGTCACATGAAAACATAAAAAACTTTCTGAAAATACATGCCATAGGCGAACTCTCCAGGGAAGACCAGATTAAAGTTTTAAAACTCTTTGAAATACAGAGAAACGCCATGTTGATGTTCACGAGCTGCGGCTGGTTTTTCGACGAAGTTTCAGGCATTGAGACCATTCAGATTATACAATACGCATCCAAAGCCCTTCAGTATGCAGAAGAGTTGAAAGGTAAATTTCTCGAACCGACTTTTCTTAAATATCTTGAAAAGGCCCCGAGCAATATATTTAAAAATGCCGCCGAACCTTATGACAGGTATGTAAAGTCCGCAAAGACCGACCTGCTTCGTGTCGGCGCGCACTATAGCATTTCATCACTCTTTGAAGAGTACCCCGAAGATATTAATATTTACTGTTATAATGCAAAAAGCGAAATATATAACAGGTCGGTCGCCGGGAAACTTACCCTGGCAATCGGAAAATCCAGGGTCCTGTCCAACATAACATGGGATGAAAAAATAATCGCCTTTGCGGTCGTGCATCTCGGAGACCATAATATTAACGCCGGGATAAAAGATTTCAGGGGAGAAAAGGATTTTTCAGCGCTCGAAAACGAGATAAAGGAGTCCTTCGAAAAAGGCGATGTTCCCGAAGTTGTCAGACTCCTCGATAAACATTTCAACGGCAACATTTATTCCCTGTGGCATCTGTTTAAAGACGAACAGAGAAAAATTTTAAATGAGATACTGCGATTGACATATGAGGGGGTGGAATCTTCTTACCGCCAGATATACGAAAATAACTATACTATAATGAATTATTACCACAGCCTGCAGAACCGGCTGCCAAGGCCGCTCCTGTCTGCTGCCGAATACACCCTGAATACAGACCTGAAAAGAATACTCGATAAAGAAGCAGACGTGGAAAAACTCAGAAGATTAATTGAGGAAATAAAAAGATGGTCGATTAACGTCGATTCTACGACAGTCGGCTTTATTGCAAGCTCCTGGGTCCACTCTGTCATGAAGAAACTGATTGCACAGCCAACCTTTATTTGCATGTAAAGATTTAAGTAACTACTCAGGTGGATAGTCTGTAGGTGTTTAGGTAGAGGGGGATAACCATTGGGCAGTCTGTAGGTGTTGGGTACTTGATTCGTTCTTTGCTCAGTCCTAACAGACTACAGACTAAACAACCTGAGTAGTTACAGATTTAAAAGGAGGATGTTTGGATAAAAGAGGCAGCGGCATACTTCTTCACATTACTTCGCTTCCGTCCCCGTACGGGATAGGAGACCTGGGACCTGACGCATACAAATTTGTTGATTTTCTCGCAGAGACCAGCCAGAGTTTCTGGCAGATACTGCCCTTAAACCCGACATCTCCTTCTTACGGCAATTCACCTTACAGCAGTTTTTCAAGCCTCGCCGGCAATATTTTATTGATAAGCCCTGAACGGCTGATCAAAAACAATTTTCTCACGGAATCTGAGATCGGGGATGTCCCTGATTTTTCCGGAGAGAGGACCAAGTTTGACTCAGTTATTAAATTTAAAGACAAACTGTTTAACAAGGCTTATGAAATAAACAAAGAGAAATTGGCCGGCCATCAGGACTTTCAAAAATTCTGCAGTGAAAACGCCTTCTGGCTCGATGAATACTCTCTCTTTATTTCGTTGAAAAAACATCTTAAAGGCGTCGAATGGGGCAAATGGCCGGAAGGATTACGGGACAGAAAAAAGAGCGCCCTGGAAGAAATGGAAAAAAAATTAAACGAGAATATATTGAGGGAAAAATTTCTCCAGTATATTTTTTTTAATCAATGGTATTCTCTCAAGAATTATTGCGACAGTAAGAATATCAGGATAATCGGAGACATACCCATCTATGTAAATTACGACAGTTCCGATGTCTGGGCCAATCCTGAAATCTTCAGCCTGGATGATGAAAAGAACCCGCTTTATGTTGCGGGGGTCCCGCCCGACTATTTCAGTTCCAACGGGCAGTTATGGGGACATCCGGTTTACAACTGGGATGTCCTTAAAAAGTCTAAATATTCATGGTGGATCAAACGCATCGGACATAATCTGAGGCTTTTTCATCTGTTCCGGCTCGACCACTTCAGGGGTTTTGTCGGTTACTGGCAGGTCCATTCAAGCGAGAAAACGGCAATAAACGGCAAATGGGTAAAAGCCCCTGCGGTAGATTTTTTCAACACTCTCTTGAAACATTTTCCTGAAATGTCAATTATTGCCGAGGACCTCGGTATCATCACCCAGGATGTAAAAGATGTTATAAATAAATTCGGGTTCCCGGGGATGAAGGTGCTTATCTTTGCATTCGGCAAAGACCTTCCGACCAATCCCTATGCGCCGCACAACCATATCAGAAACTGCATTATATATACTGGCACGCACGACAACAATACCATTGCAGGCTGGTACAGATCAGAGTTAAAACCTGAAGAAAAGAGCAGGCTTTGTGAATATATCGGACATGAAATTACAGAGAAGACAATCCACTGGGAAATGATAAGGCTTGCAATGATGTCCATAGCGGATATGGTCATTGTCCCCATGCAGGACATTCTCGGTCTAGGAGAAAAAGACAGGATGAACCTTCCGGCAAGTCCGAAGGGGAACTGGGAATGGAGGCTGACCACTGAGCAATTATCGCCGTCTCTTATGAAACGGCTGACGGCTATTACAAGGATTTACGGGAGGGATGAGCAGTTTAACAAATCAATATCTTAAATTAGTATGCATTTATTTGATGTAGACCTTTGCAGCGTCAACCCTCATTGATTTCGTCAATGAGGGCCCTCATCCTTCCAAAGTCCCTCAAGTTAAAATCCACAACCAGTCTCGCCAAATGGGCTATTTCCAGCTCATCCCCCTCTTCAGCAAAAGGACCTGAAAGATAGATTCTTCCACCCGGTGCAAGAATATCGGAAAACTTATTGTTGAGTTTTTTCACTGACGCATCATCCAGGGCGGACCTAAGCCTTATAACAAGTTTTTTATCAACATAACGAATGCTGTGGTAACGGCTGTAAAAATGATTGATCCTTTCAACTGCCGCATCAATGGAATCAACGCTTTCAAACAGTTCGAAATCAGATTCATCTATGTAGCCCTCAGTCAAAAGCTCTTCCCTGAAAAACTTAAGCCACCTCGACCAGTAAGTGCCGCCCGGTTCGTCAATAAGCACAAGCGGCAGAGGAGCATGTTTGCCGGTCTGTAAAAGGGTTATTGCTTCCATGGCCTCATCAAGTGTGCCGAACCCTCCGGGGAAAAGCGCGACTGCATCAGCCTCCTTGAGAAAAGCCACCTTACGGTTGAAAAAATATTTATACGTTATCAAACGGGGGTTCCCGATGAGCACAGGATTCGGTTTCTGCTCAAATGGAAGAAGGATGTTTACTCCAAAAGACTTCTCAGTCCCTGCGCCTTCATTTGCCGCCTGCATAATCCCGGGACCGCCGCCGGTTATGACCATGTACCCGGAATCAGCCAATTTCTTTCCAAACCGGCGCGCCATTTCGTAAATCGGTTCTTCAGGCCTGGTCCTTGCCGAACCAAATACGGTCACTTTCCGGATTTCACGGTAAGGACTGAATATTTTCCCGGTAAATCTCATTTCCTTCATCGTGGAATTCATAAGTTTGAGATGCGCCCTGTCATTATCTTCACTGCCGGCCTTAAGCGCAGCTATAATCATCTCCCGCACCAGGTCCGGGTGTTCTACATTATCGACGATGCTGATTAACTCGTCAATGGCCTTATCTATTGTGCCCTCTGTTCTCTTAAAATAAAAATCGTTCATTTAATATTTCCCAGCCTTACTATATCATTTATCATCACGTTAATTGCTTTTCCTGAAAAGGCTTGCAATTATTAATCGGTAAATATTGACAGTTCCTTAATCTACTCTGAAAGATGTTAGGAAATATGAGGAGCCGTTTAAGAAAGAGGCAGCGCTATTTAATTTACATACTGCAAGCCGGCTGAAGGGAATCCGTGCCGGATTGATGCATGCCTATCTGTCAGAATCCCGGAAAGCCCGTCTGGCCATCACTTGCAACATCGATTTTTCTGAATAGTTCATCCGAGCGAAGGCTTAATTCATGCAGGATTTCCTGTTCAGCTCTCAGCCAGTCGCTAAAGTGATCGCCGTTGCCATTTTTTCTCTGCTGAGACAACTCATGGGCCCTTTTAGTTATCATCTCATGAAGTTCTTCATCATAGTTCATATTCATTGTTCATTGAAAAAACCAATTACAGTAAAATATATAAAAAAATGCCAGCTTGTCAAGAAATAATTTAGATGTACGGGAAAATTGTTTATTCTTTTGAATTCCATCCCGGTTTTGATATACTTCAAATGATAACTAATTATATTTGAGGTTTAATCCACGTGAAAGAATTTAATGTATCTCAGGATGAAAAGGGGGACTGGATCGTTACAAGCGACAAGATACCCGGTTTTGTCGCCAGGGGTAAAACGCAGCATGAGGCCGTCGAAAAAATGATAAAGGCCTTCAGGATGTACTACCCCTGCGGGGAATGTAAGGACAAGTAACTGGAGAATGCTGGTAACAGTTAGTTAAATTAGTCAGAGACTTAAAAGTAGAAGTGGGTTGCCAGGGCCACGTATTCAATGTAATTTTCATGGAACTGGCCGTTTGGGGAGTTACCGTTGTAATATTCGAGCATAATATTGATTTTGTTCCAGAGGGTATCTTCACTTTCAAGCTTAACTCCTGCGGCAAGTGAAATTTCACTGTGCCAGTCGTTCTCCTGTCTGTTCTTGATATCAACTGCGGCCATGGGTCTCAGCAATCCGTTAAAATAAGTCTGGGTACACCTGAATTCAGCGCCATACTGTGTCCACCAGCGCTTAAGATCTTTAGGGTCCGGGCTGAACATATAATCAATGCCCGCGTATACGCGGTACGCCCTGCTGATATCATATGAGACTTTTAACTGCGCGGCCTCGTAACTGAAATTCACCCGGTCCACATGCTTATGAAGCAGATATTCATCACCTACATGGGAGCTGTTATGGTAAATGCTGAAAAGCCCTGACCATGCCTCTCTGCGATAATACATTGCCACTCCGCCTCTGTAATCCTCGTTAATGAGGTCCCATGAAGCAGTGTCCAGATCATGAACAATAAACCCTGCTGCCTGCACTCCTACCTGCCATCTTCCACCGAAAGGACCCTCCCATTTGTAAACAGGAAGTGTCTCGCCAAAACTTGCCGCAAAGACATGACCAAACTCACCGTCATCCGTGTAAGTCTGATAACCCATCGAAAAGTGCGGCCAGCGGGGGTCTGCCATGAGAGGATCAAACAATCTGTCTTTTGTGGAACCCGCTTCTTTATAGGGATCATCCCCCTCTTCTGCTTTTTCCCGCTCATCCCTGTGAGTATCAGCAGAAATATCTTTTGGCGCCGCCTGACCTGCTCCCAGAATCTCTACCCGTTCAACACCCTTAATCTTTAACAGGGCAGTGACCAGTTCACCGCTGTCGACGCCGGCAAGCTCCACGGCGCTTAAATAAATGACCCCGTCCTTTACAGTCAAAGAAGAGGGGGACGCATGAAATTCCCTTTCGAGAACTGACGCGGCATATCCCTTGATGTAATTGTCATCAACAGAAGCAGGATAAGCGCCGGCGGCAAGCATTGCAAGAAATACAGGGACCAGCAGCAGGACACGCATTCTGTTAATATTTCTTTTTTCTCCGTCTTTCATGACCTTAAAATGAATAAAGAGGTTTGACCCGATAGCGGCCGCTTTTGCGGCCTTATAAAAGAGTCACTTATCAGGAAATAAGTGAGATATTGTACATTGCAGGACAGGATACAGTCAAATAACCGGCATTATCAGTATCGTTACGTAAAGTAAGTAAGAGGGAGCTGGATTATTACATTGGTAAACTCTCCTTCGACACTATCGATTATAAGTTTCCCACCATGATTACTTATAATACTGTGGCTGATGCTCAAGCCAAGTCCGGTGCCGATACCACTCGGCTTAGTTGAAAAAAATGGATTCATAACTTTATTCAGCGCGTCAGCGGGGATTCCTGTTCCCCTGTCATGGAATGATAGCCGGATATACGGGTTCTCATTACTCATTATTTTTTCACACTGAATTTCAAGGATTTTGTCCTCATGCATACCAGAATATTTCTCATTAAGAGCGTATCGTGAATTGCTGACGATATTTAAGAATACCTGCAAAAGCTGCTGACGCTGGGCACTGACCGTATACATATCTGACGGATTTTGCACCCTGATTATAATGCCGTCCTTTTTGAGGTGTGTTTCAGTCAAAGCAAGCGTGTCGTAAATTATTTCGCTGATGCGGACAATACTGTTTATCTCTTTCCTGTCCCGCGCAAATGAAAGAAGACTGTTTACAATGACGGCAATCCGGTCACTTTCCTTAATAATTCGTTTAGCAATATCATGCTCTTTACTCCCTTCAATGCCTCTATTAATCAATATCTGGGCATAGTTGATAATGCCGTTAATGGGATTATTTATTTCATGGGCCACCCCTGCAGCCAACTCCCCGAGCGCTGCGAGGTGCCCGGAACGCAGAGCTTCCGCCTCTGCCTGCCTCCGGTCTGTTATCTCCTCCTTAAGGAGTTCATATGCCGACCTTAATTCAGCGGTCCTCTCTTCGACAAGCTCTTCCAGTTGCTGCTGGTGCTTTATTAATTCCTTCTCACTCTTCCCGTTCATCAAAGGGCTTTATAATATATCCGAGAGGCTCCGTCTTTTTTATCCGCTTAAGCATTTTGTCGTCTGAATGGGCGGTGAGATATACGACCGGGATGTTGAAATTTGAATGTATCTGCCGGGCGGCTTCTATCCCGTCCATTTTACCTCTCAGCACAATGTCCATCAGCACCAGGTCCGGTTTCTCCTGTTCCGCCTTTTCAACGGCCTCTTCTCCGCTGAATACTGTTGACGAAACTGTATACCCCATATCTTCCAGGCTTCTTTTGATCCGCATGGCAGTTATTCCTTCATCTTCAACCACCATTATGCGCTTCTTTGTCATTATTCAAGCCCCCCTGATGTATTACTGCTCAGATGGAAAGATCAGTGATAAATTTCTCTATTGAACTTTTCAGGCTGTCTTTCATTCCTGTAAACTTAAGCCCCGACTCATACATAGATAAATTGTTTTCTTCAGCTGTCTCTTTTCCCTTTAAAGCTGACCAGACTACTATGCCGGAAGATATTAATACTTTATTGCCGGGTGTAAACATCCTGATTTCGCAAGCGCTCTCGTTATGCATGGATTGCAAGGTCTTCAGACATATGCCGCCGATACTTATATCTTTTATCATGACCTTGCCTATAATATCAATTTCTGCCCGGCAATTATCAGCGATTCCGAACCGTTTATATTCACGTCTCTCCGCCCCTGTTTTTATTAAGGGCCCTTTTTTTTGTATGAGCCTGTGGTAATGTCTTTTATCTTCATACATCAGATCATCTGCGCGTATCAAAATTTCATCAATAGAGCAGGGACGGTCCGGATCGTAGTGCGCTATTCCCATACTTAATAATAATTCATAATTGCGCCCCCCCTGAATATTAAATTCTTTCAGTTTTTTCCGAAGGTGGGCAACTACTACATTTTCAATGTCTGATTCAGAAGGCTCTGTCAAAAGCACTGCGAATTCATCCCCTCCGATACGCCCGATAATATCTGATTTGCGAAAACTCCTTTTGAGGATATCAGCGGCATCAATCAGGGCATTGTCCCCTGCCTTGTGGCCAAGCTCATCATTTATGGTCTTAAGTCCGTCAATGTCCAGATAAAGAAGAGACATAGGTTTTTTGTTCCGGTCCGCCAATTTACATTGCTGGCCTGAAAAGGCAAAGAAACCCCGTCTGTTTAAAAGTCCTGTCAGGTCATCGGTTATTGCCGCTTCCCTGAGCTGATCTTCCATCATTTTGCGCCCGGTTATGTCAATCCAGGTGCTCTGGATGTAGTCCTTTCCGCGAATATGAATAACGGCCGCGTTTACCAGGACATCTCTTATCCGGCCGTTCTTTGTCCGATATTTTGTCTCGAAAGTGTCTCTTCCTTCTTTTATTATTTTCTCCAAATGATTTGAAATGCTGTCCGGAAATTCAGCAGCTTCGATATCGGACAATTTCAGATTTTTAAATTCCGCGCGCGTATACCCAAGGTTCTCGCATGCCTTCCTGTTAAATTGAGTCAACCTGACTGTCCCGGCGTCAAATATTACAATGGAGTCAGAGGCCTGTTCAAAGAGGGAATGAAACCGCTCCTCGCTTTCCCGCAGTTCATCCTCCGCCTTCTTGCGTTTGGTAATGTCTCTACTGATGCATAAACAGTACTTCTTCCCCTGGAGTTTAATTGTTGTCGCATTGATTTCAACAGGCACAAGTTTTCCATCTTTTCTAAGATGGTTAACGCCTGAGATGCCGGAGAGCAGGCCTTTTTCACTGACTTTCTCGAATATTTTAGAGACGATTCCATGTTCCCTTTTATGGTGAAGTTCTTCTATGTTCATACTTCTGAGCTGTTTTATGGTGTAACCGGTGATCTTCTCTGCAGACTGATTGCAATCAATTATATGCTGGGTCTCAGGATCGATCAGATAGATGGCATCAGTAGCATTTTCAAACAGGGTGCGATATTTCATTTCACTTTCTCTCAGCCGCCTGTCCATCTCGTGTTTGTAAAGGGCTATATCAACAACAATCTGCAATTCACGTTCATCAAAGGGTTTCACAATGAACCCGAAGGGCTCTGTTTTCTTTACCCGTTCCTGCATTTTTTTATTAGAATGGGCCGTCAGGTAAATTACGGGTATATCAAAACGGGAGCGTATCTGACCGGCTGTTTCGATCCCGTCCATTTTACCGCCGAGAATAATGTCCATCAGAACTAAATCCGGTCTGTCCTCTGCCGTCCTTTTAATGGCCTCCTCTCCGGTGAACACAGTTGATGTAACAGCATATCCCATATCTTCAAGGCTGCTTTGTATCCTCATGGCAGTTATGCCTTCATCTTCAACCACCATAATGCGCTTCTTTGTCATTACTGACACCTCCTGAAGGTGACATGAAACTTAGTCCCCCGATCTCCGCGCAGCTCGATTTTACCCTGAAGCTGTTTTACCAGCGTTGTTACAAGATTTAAGCCGAGGGAATCGGTTTTTCTGAAATCCAGGCCCTCCGGCATGCCGATCCCGTTATCACCGATCGTCAATTCAACTTCATCTTTATCGTTCCCGTGGAAAGCCACTATAACCTCTCCGTTCCTGCTGTCAGGAAATGCATGTTTCATGGAGTTTGAGAGCAGTTCATTGACTATTAACCCGCAGGGAATAGAGGTGTCAAGCCCGAGCGTAATTTTATCAATGTCCTTTATTAAAGCAATGTTACAGGCATTCAGTCCATAAAAAATGTACATATCATCAACCATATCTTCCAGATAATCACCGAAAACAATCCGGGCCAGGTCCCCGGAGTGGTAAAGCTTCTCATGGATAAGGGCCATTGTTTTTATCCTGTTTATGCTGTCATCAAATATCTCTTTGTATTGCTTGTCCGCAATCTTGAAAGACTGAAGCATGAGCAGACTGGAAATCACCGTCAGGTTGTTCTTGACCCTGTGGTGTATCTCCTGCATAAGGACCTCTTTCTCCTTGAGTGATGCCTTGATCTGCTCTTCGGCCTTCTTGCGCTCGATGACTTCACACTGGAGAAAATTAACAGTTGATGATAATTCCTCTGTACGCTCCTTTACCCTGAGTTCCAATTCGTTTTTTACTTTTTTAAGCGCCTCATCTGCCTTCCTGCGCTCGGTAATATCTTCCACTATTTCGATAAACCGGCGGATTTCCCCTTTTTTATTCAATTCAGGGACTGTTGTTACTCTAATAAATTTATCCTGTAAGGGCCGTTCCATAACTGTAGGTCTCTTATATTTAAAACATTCGACTTTTTTACAAAAAGAACAGATCTTTTCAGGCCCTCTTTTTGTGGGATCGTCAGAATATTCGCCTACTATTTCATAACAAATTTTTCCTTTAAGTTCTTGCTCCTGAAATCCTGTGAAATCATTAAAAAACCTGTTTGAACTGATGATCCTGAATTCATTATCAAGGTAAACAATGCCAATAGGTAAATTTTTAAAGATAGATTTCAATTCTCTAAAGGACTCTGTTTCCTCTACCTTCTTGCACCCGTAGTTCTCGTGATGTCTTTCAGGATTTGATTTATCTTTTTTCATCTGGCTTTCAATGTCACCCGGAATCAATTTACAGATAAAGACATAAAGATCAGAGCTGCTCGCGGCTTAATCACTGACGGACCAGTGTCACATCAGGCATCCTCTCTTTAAAAGCCGTTCCTATGCAGTCTGTATCACATTTATCACACGATCCAACGCTTCGTATTACTGCCTTGTTACCTCTTATCATAATTAACTCCACAAAACTGTCATGGGGTTCCAAGAGCCAGTTTAAATTATGCAGGACTTCCAGAACGTGTTTTTCAATTTCGTCCATACGTTATGCTTTTTGCTCCCCGGAAATATCGTCTCCTTTTATAACACAAACAGCTATAGAATGCAGGGTAGGTGATTAGTGAGCAAAGGGTAACAAAATCTACCTATTTAGCGAGAGATAAAAGCTTGGTCCTCAGATTGATTTTTGCGTTGTTTATGCCGAGTTTCTTCCTGATATTCTTGCGATGGGCCTTGACCGTATCAAGGGATATATTTAAAATTTCCATTATGTCCTTGTCCTGTTTCCCGTCTTTTATGAGGTCAGCCACCATAATTTCTTTTGGAGTAAAGTCCAGATACTGAAAAGACAGCTTAGATGCAAATGGAGAAATGATATCTTTCAGATTGGATTCGATGACGCTTAAATTAACAAGCTCATCCGACATGTCCCTGCCTCTTTTCAATTTCTCCAGGTAGGGCATAATCAGATATTTTATATTTGACAGCATGTTGTTTTCGAAATCTTTATGGTCCTGTTCTCTCTGTTTCAATAATACTTTCATGGCCGTATTGCTTTCCGCAAGCTCTTCAGCATGGGACCTCAGGTCTTTCTCCGCCTGTTGAAGAAGCTGAATTGCAGATTCCGCTTAAGCATTTTGTCGTCTGAATGGGCGGTGAGATATACGACCGGGATGTTGAAATTTGAATGTATCTGCCGGGCGGCTTCTATACCGTCCATTTTACCTCTCAGGACAATATCCATCAGTATTAAATCCGGGTTGTCCTCCTCAACTTTTTTAACGGCCTCTTCCCCTGTGAATACTGTTGACGTAACAGCATACCCCATTTCTTCCAGGCTTCTTTTGATCCGCATGGCAGTTATTCCTTCATCTTCAACCACCATGATGCGTTTCCTCGTCATTACTCATTCCTCCTGAATGTAAGGTTTATTCTTTTATTCAGTCAGACTATCAAATTACCTGGCAGTAACTCCTCCGGACACGATAAATGCCATCAAATCTCCGCTGTCGGCAGTTAAGGGTGTTATCTGATCTTTCGGCACGACTATTAAATTGCCGGCAAAATTATAAGATTGCGGGAGATATACGGCCACTTTATCTGCAAACCCTATATATTCCAGACTCTGCTGTGTCACAAATCCTAATGCCTGAACATTGTTCGAGGGGGACAGAGTAACAAGCACCGGTTTATCAAAACTCTTCTTATCACCTACAAATGCGCCGATCAAATCTTTAACGGCTGAATAGATCATCTTTACAAAAGGCAGCTGCGCAAATAATTTATCCATCATTCGCACCAATTTCTTCGCAACAAAATTTGATGAAATAAAACCGACTATCGTGATGGTCAGGATAGTCAGCAGAAAACCCACCCCCGGTATTTTGAATTCATAAATACTGTCTATCTTCTTAAAAACCGCATAAATTACATAGATGGTCGCAACCAACGGCAGTAATACCAAAAGCCCCTCAAAGAAATACCTTGTAAGTCTTTTCATATATCTCCTCCTGTCATATTAAAAATCCGTTTTCTGAATGTATTTTCAAGCTTGCAGTCTGCGGCATGGTCCTAAAAGATTACATGCCGAATATTTGTTATACTCTACCATAATTCTATGCAATCAAGAGCGATGAAAAACCTGATACTAAAAATTGACCGCCCTGCTTACGGCGGGGTTTCTATCAGCAGACATAACGGCAGGATTGTAATAATAAAAGGTCCTGTCCTTCCCGGAGAGACTGTGGAAATTACTATTGAGAATGAAAAAAAAGATTACATCTCAGCTTCAGCGCTGAAAGTCCTGGGACCCTCTCCTGACAGAGCAAAGCCTTTGTGCATGTATTTCGGCGAATGCGGCGGATGCCATTTTCAGCATATTACATATGACAGGCAAGTCAGGCTAAAGGAAGATATCCTCAGGGATTGTTTAAAGAGAATGGCAAAGATAGAGACAGCCCTGTCCGGACCCATAATCAGTAAGAATCCCTGGCATTACAGATTAAGGGGTCAGTTTAAGTCATCCAGGGGCAGCATCGGATTTTACAAAGAAAATACAAGAGAAGTGGTTGACATTGATCGCTGCCTTCTGATGACAGAAGAGATCAACATAAAGGAGTTACATATAACCTCCGGGGAATATCCCATTGCATTAATTAAAGCTCCGGTACTCGCAGTCCCCGGGGCAGAAAGGGAAAAACTGGCCCGTGCATTTTTTGAATCAGGATTTTCAGGTTTATTTATCGAGACACTGGAACATCCGCTGATAAAATTTGGGGTCCGCCATATAACGCTGGATCTTGACGGCATAAAATACACTGTTTCACCCGTGAGCTTCTTCCAGAGCAACTGGGACCTGAATCAGACAGCAGCTGAGTTTATTAAATCAAATCTTCTGCCGTTAAAAGGTAAAAAAATATTGGACCTGTACGCAGGGGCCGGCAATTTCTCCCTGCCGCTCGCAATGGATGCAGAAGTGACCGCTGTTGAGGAAAACACATATGCTGTTGAAGACGGCAGGAGAAATCTGGAGATTAACAATATCAGGAACTGCAGATTTATACATTCCTCTGCCGAAGGCTTCCGGCCGAAAAACCGGTTTGATATTGTGCTGCTTGATCCCCCCAGGCCGGGGCTGTCGAAAAAAGCAATGAGCGCCGTGCTTGAACTAACGCCCGCGGTAATTGTTTATATTTCATGTAATCCGGCAACTTTTGCAAGAGACCTGAAAAAACTTTTAATAAAATATGATATTGAGTCCCTGAGAATGATCGATTTTTTCCCTCAGACCTATCATATAGAAGCGCTGGCATTTCTAAGATTAAGATAAAAGTAATTCACGGCATTATGCGTTTGAAATTATTTTAATTGCAATCCTGTTAGTTTGGAGTATATTTATATATACTAACTATGCTTTAAATATTCCAAAGGGACCCAATTTATCGTGAGTACTGAGATAAAAAAGAAATATAATTGCTGGGAATTCATGAAATGCGGAAAAGGCCCCGGCACAGGCAATACAAAACAATCCGGTATCTGTCCTGTAGTGGATAATACGGCTGCAAACGGTTTAAACGGCGGCGTCAACGGCGGAAGAATGTGCTGGCTTATTGCCGAAACCAAATGCTGCGGCGAAGTTAAGCATTCAAACCAGAATCGAAGCGATCCCTGCTTTTCCTGTGAATTTCGTTACAAGGTCATGGCAGAAGAAGGATTACTGGAAGTTTGTAATACAACCGGAGAGTTTCTTGCAAATTTAAAAAGAAAAGATAAATAGTGCCGGACGCATAGGGACTGATTAATAATAGTACGGCGCTGTCAATTTTTTTATATACATTTTTTCTTGATTTCTGCATCTCTTTTGATTTAAAGTTACACACGAAAAAGAAAATAAAACTTTCAGAGGGGGATTCATGAACTGTGTGAGTAAAAAATATCTGCATGTTTTTTGGATAGTTTCATGTTTATTATTTAGCTCCTGTGCGAAACCGACTGCTAAGCCCACAATAGACTATCCCGACTATACAATTATTAAACCAAACACAGACTTTTCAAAATATACAACGTTTGCTATTAGCCAATACAAGGGGAATGACGATTTTGCATTGAAAAATATAATCATGCAAGTAGCAATGAAATATGGGTTTAATGTAATAGATAGACAAAATACCGACAATACGCCAGATGTAGATATGAAATATGATTACACAAGTCACTCTGAATATAGTGCCAGCTTCGGTATGAGGTCATTTAAAGGTGAACATGAGAGCCGGTTAGATAACTTTTCTATTAGTTTTATTGATAATAAGACTGGGGAGGTAATATTAACTTCAACTTATCCTAAATCCCCGGACGTAGACGATGCTAAAGAAGCTACTGAGAGAATGTTTAAGGACATAGGAAAAGCAATTAAGTTAGCAAAGTAGTTTTATGCAAACGCTACCTAAAACTTAGAACTAAGCAGCACGCCTTTTAAATATATTATAGGGGGTTGGTTATCCAGCCCTTTTTTCAGGAGTTCCCCCAGAAATAATGGTTTACCGAAGATAAGTCATTAAAGGAAAAACAGAAACAGAATTTATCAAGTGGTCGTTGATGGTTTTTAAAAAATGGGGGAACTTTTTGCAGGGCAAAAGCTAAAATAAGCATCGTCATTCCCGCGAAGGCGGGAATCCATTTTTTCTATGAAACTTGTATGAAAGAGAACTTTTACGTTTACATTTTAGCCAGCCAAAGAAGAGGAACTTTATACATAGGGGCAACCTCGGATCTGATTAAAAGACTTTATGAGCATAAGACTAGCTTGGTCGATGGTTTCACTAAGAAGTACGGGGTGCATAGGCTCGTTTACTATGAGGTTGCAAAGGATGCCGAGACTGCGCTATTAAGGGAAAGACAAATGAAGAAATGGAATCGAGTATGGAAGTTCAGACTTATTGAGGAGCATAATTCTGAATGGGCTGACCTGTACGACAGCTTGACGATGTGAGATTGGATTCCCGCCTTCGCGGGAATGACGGACAACAAGCAAAAATTTTGGGGGAACTCCTGCCTATTATGGATTGACGAGATGTGATAAAATGTATATTATTAAAAACAAACGGCTATTTAACATTGTGACAAATATCAATAACTCCTCTATGATTGTATAAAAGTTTATACTCTATAAAGCTATCGGAACTTTTTGCCGATAAGCAACCCATGAGAAAGAAAGGGGCATCCCCTATGCAGGCCAATGTATTATTAAATCATTCAGAAAAATATAACGGTAAATATGTGGCTAAGCGCTCATTTCAAGATAAAGAAGTTGTTTGTTCCGGGGACAATCCTAAGGATGTTGCAGAAAAGGCAAATAAAAAAGGAATTATTAATCCAGTAATATTTTATGTGCCTAAAAAGGGCATGGTGCATATCTATTAATGCCCATAAGCAATTGTCCCTTAACATTATGCAGCAATGGTATTTATCGGCCTATTCTTCCAATATGTATAATTAATCCGCATACAAGTAAGCAATTAAAGACATATGGACTCATTGATACTGGAGCTGATGAATGCGCCGTTCCAGCTTCAATGGCTGACTTGTTAGGGCATAATTTACAATCTGGACAAAGCAAAATTATTAGTACAGGTAATGGTGAAACTATCGCATTCTCGCATACAACATCATTTGAAGTTTATCACCCCTCTACCAACAAACTATTATATACATTAGCTGATACCCCCATTGATTTCATGCCAAATCTACCCGTTGTATTATTGGGAGTGAATAATTTTTTAAATAAATTTATTCTTAACATAGATTATCCCAAAAAAACTTTTTCAATAAAAATTTCCTAATACTTCTTGATTCTCTAATAGGTTAAAACCATAGGCTATTGTTTGAAGAAGGGGCAAAATGATTATCAGTTCTAGGATCAGGGCGTTCATTCATTTCATCATTCCGTTAATTCTATTGATCCTTATACCCGCTGCTTCATTTGCTGATGCCGATAATATTTTCAAGGAATGCAATAAAGCTGTTGTGGTTGTCGTAACGCTTAATGAAAAGGGCGTGCCGATAAGTCAGGGCAGCGGGTTTGTATCACGAGTAAAAAAGTTATTGCGGTAAAAGAATCTGATATAGAGGATTATAAAAAATCAGCAGCGTATTGGTTTCATCTCGGACACAATTATATGTCAGCTGACAAGCAGAATGACGCGATAGAGGACCAGCCTACTATACAGAAACTATACAATCAAGTTAAAATGGTAGGCGATGTCCCGATTCATCGGGACGGCCTCTTCCGTATGGGAGTGAAAATATGGTAGGCGATGCTGGGATTGAACCAGCGGCCTCTTCCGTGTGAAGGAAGCGCTCTCCCACTGAGCTAATCGCCCTATGTATCAATGTTATTCATTTTAACGGAAATCAAGAGGTCATCGCTGGAAGAGAAGATCGTTCACCTTGTACTGGAAGGTTAGGTGCCCTGGAGCGAGATAGATCCGGTCTTTGACCAGCTGCTGGAAGCAATTAAACAATACCACACAAATGAACTGCGCACCGTTGTTTTCGGCGGAGGCTCGGGTTTATCCAGCATCCTTGGAGGAGACACGACCCTTTCCACCTGGCATCAGGCGCCTTTTGACGGCCTGAAAAGGATGTTCCCCCGGCTCACAGTAGCTGTTTGCGTTACCGATGACGGGGGGTCTTCCGGTAAACTCCTGCGTGACCTTGGCTGTATCGCAGTGGGTGACCTGCGTCGCGCCGTCCTGTCTTGGATAACACCGCGAGGTCTCCTCAGCCGGTACAGTTCCTTAAACCTTGAACAACTCGAGTCCATGGCAGACGCATTACAACATATCCTTAACTACAGGTTCAGCCGCAATCCGAACCGCCGCTTTTTAAAAGCTCCTTCCACCGTGCTTTCACAAAAGCTCCGCCGTTCTGTGCCGGATTCACTTCTTGAGTATCTGGACAGGACCGGTGCGTCCTTCCTGGAGGACCCGCTGTTGAAAGACATCCGGCTGGAAGAACAATGCCTCGGCAACCTTCTTCTTGTATCCTCAATCTACTCTCAGAGAAAAGGGGGGAAACAAAAAGACCTTTCAAGACGTTTCACCCCGACCCATCTTCAGATCATGAAAGGCATCCAGGATTTTGCCTGCAGGATCGGCGCAGGCCCTGATACAATTTTCCCGGCCTATACCACCCAGGGAGAGATACAGGTCCTCTATCAGCATGGGGTAATGAGCTCAGGTGAGGCAAAATCCGCCAGAAAGCACAGTTCCTTTCCGGTAGACAGGGTATGGGTACATTTCGTGCGGAAGCCGCAGGTAAGCGCCGAACTCCTGAAAAAGATCGAAGAGGCGGACCTGATCATCTGCGCTCCGGGAAGTTTGTACACAAGCATCATTCCCATTTTCCAGGTCCCTGCCATAACAGAGGCCGTCAGAAATAACCGGCGGGCTGTCAAGGTACTCGGTGCCAACTTCTGGGCGCAGCGGGGAGAAACCGACATATCTGTCCGCTTAAGAGGAAAGGAGTTTTACGTATCCGATATAATTGAAGCCTATCACAATAACATCGCAGGCGGAGCTGCGGGACTGTTTGAGTCCATCATTGTGACCGATCTGCAGTCTATTCCCGGCGATATCCTGCGTAACTATGCCCTCGAAGGCAAGGTCCCGATCTACCTGGACAAACAGCGTGTCCGCGAAATGGGAATCGAGCCGGTTGAGGCCGCCGTCTTTTCCGAGCAGAAGCTCCGGAATGAAAAGGTCATCCAGCACGATCCGGTCAAGTTCGCGCGGGTAGTCAAAACGCTTTACTATCTTCGCCGGCACATAAAGAAACATCTGCCGGCCCCTTCCCTGCCCCCGTCACCCTTCGTTCACGGGATCCACTTCCCCCGAAAAGGATTTCTGTCTGATCATTGGGCCGCAATACATCAAAGAGTCCGGCAGATGGACACCGCCCATCCAAAACTCCGCAAGGTACTGCTGGATATCTTATGGGACAACCGTGAAATCCTTCTTGAACATCTCTCCTTCATCAGAGGGATAAAGAAAGTCCGAAGGCAGAATTGGACCCGGAGCACCGAGTGGGACAATATCCTTGGATACTAGGCCCCGAGCACAGGCTGAGGGAAGACATGCTGATTGCCCTCGGCGAATCTCTGCTGGGCAACTACTGCCTGAGCAAGTCCGTGCATGAGATTTGGGAAGAAGGCGCCATGAAGGGAAAGGAATTTGCTGTCGATCTCCGTCCTGTAAAGGAGCGGAGAATTTTCCTTAACGATTCCGAGCTCCGGGAGTATCTGAGTCTTGCACAGCTGAGTCCAGGTGTTCAGAACCCCGACCGGTTCCGCATGCTCATCAACGGCAATGAGGCCTTCACGCCTGCGGGCCTGCTTTTCGGTCTGCTTTATGCATGGTACGTGAACAACCGGTTCGGAGGTATTATCAACTACGAGGCTTCCCTTCTCAGATGGAAGATTAACGAGCTTATTCCCAAGCCCTCAATGGAACGCGTCCGGATGCAGAAGAGGATAGATTTTTTCAGGAATGTCGTCTTCCGCCAGGGGATGCCTCTTTCATCCTGACTTCCAGATTATCTGCCCCGGATTAAATATAAGACATTGTAATTGCTCTGATTTTCTGATACTATTTCTTTATAGCAACCAGGAAGTTTTATAAGCTTTTTCCGTCTTCTCTGTAGCTAAAATTAACATGGAGGGTTCCCAGAATGTGCGGTATAGTCGGATACGTCGGTAAGAAAAGAAATAATGTCGAAACATTGATTGACGGTTTAAAGCGCCTGGAATACCGTGGATATGACTCGGCAGGTATTGCCGTTATTGACAACAACGCAATAAGGTCCATTAAATCAGCGGGAAAAGTTTCGGACCTTCAAAAAAGCATTGCAGATGAATGGAAGGATTATAAGAAATCATCTACCTCTATTGGAATTGCTCATACCCGGTGGGCAACGCATGGCGCCCCGACACACGACAACGCCCATCCCCATCTTGATGATTCAGGCCGTTTTGCCCTTGTTCATAACGGGATTATTGAAAATTATGCCTCACTGAAGAAGCGGCTTCAGATAAAAGGTCATGTGTTTAAATCCGAGACCGATACTGAGGTGCTTGCTCACCTCATTGCGGAATGTTATGAGGGCGATTTTATGCAGGCCGTAGCCGCGTCTTTAAAACAGCTTGAAGGGACTTTCGGCATTGCAGTTATGGCCCTGGATTCTCCGGATTCTCTTATAGTGGCAAGAAGGGGAAGTCCGATAGTAATAGGTGTCGGAGATGAAGAAACAATCGTGGCCAGTGATGTTGCCGCGCTGATTGCTTATACAAAAAGAGTTATTTACCTGGATGACGATGACATTGCCCTGGTCAGCGCCAAGGGGGTTGAAATCAGGAATATAGATAATGTGCCTGTTGAGCGTGAAGTCGCCAAAATTGACTGGAGCACTGATGCCGCTGAAAAAGGCGGCTATGAGCATTTCATGCTCAAGGAAATCTATGAACAGCCGGAGGCCATCGGAAATGCCATACGCGGCAGAATGGACAGGAAAATGGCCACCGGTGTGCTGAACGGCCTGAATTTCACTCCGAGAGACCTTGCACAGATACACCGGATTGTTATTGCCGCATGCGGGACCAGCATGCATGCCGGAATGGTCGGCGAATACTATTTTGAAGACCTCGCATCCATCCCTACAGAAATCGAACAGGCCGCTGAATTCAGATACAGAAATCCGATTATTGAGGCCGATACGCTCATGCTGGCCATCAGCCAGTCAGGAGAAACGGCAGATACATTGGCGGCTGTTAAAGAGGCCATAAATAAAGGCGCGATGGTCGCAAGTATATGTAATGTTGTCGGGTCAACAATTGCAAGAGAGACCGGGCGTGGTGTTTATCTGCACGCCGGACCTGAAATCGGGGTCGCCTCCACAAAGGCCTTCACGTGTCAGGTTGCAGTGCTGATGATGATGGCCCTCAAATTCGGCAGAAACAGGCGCCTTTCAACTGAAGACGGAACAAACCTTATTAAAGAAATAGAAAGTATACCCGGACTCGT
>JACQXG010000023.1 GCA_016208905.1 Nitrospirota bacterium | reverse complement strand
GGCGACATCTGCCATCCGTTTGCCGGCTTTCAAGAGCTGGAGAGCGCGCCGGCGGCGTTGCTCCAGTTGTTTTTGACTTCCATAAGGTCTCATGTATCATATAATATCTTACTTACATTACTTATGCAACATTCAATAATCAGCCAGAGCCCGTCAACTCCGCTGAGTTTTGCCAGATGAGACGTTATAAAATCAGCCAGAGCCGATGAATTGGCAGCATGCAGCACCAGACTTATGTCGTTTGAGCCGAGCCGCTTTGAGAGGTAAAGAAGAGTCACGTTGTCTCAAGTATATCCTGCAATTTATCTTTTTTGTCCAGTATTTCGTTCCATAGCGACGACTGCTGACCCTGTGACTGAACTCTTATTATTACTATCATAGAATTTCTCCTGTATAAAAAGTTAGCATATATTCTTAACCCTCCAATCCCGAATTTAGCGGGATTGGAGGGGTTAAGTAAGGAGGCAAGGGGTTTATAAGAATTTGTTATTCATGCTTTTTAAGGAATAACTCTTCATATAACGCTATAGCTCTACTAACAGCTATAGCGGCTGATATGGAAGAAATAGTAGCTCCGCTTATCCCGTTAATATCTTTGCCCATCGTAATCGGGTCAGAACTACTCTTGCCGGCGAATTGATTCAAAAAACTTTTTCGAACAATCGGTCTGCCTCTTTTTTCAGCCGATGCAGTTACTGCCATGTCCTTGACTTTGCCAGTTTCCGTGTCAAGAAGAATAATAAAATCTATCAGCCCCCATTTACCCTGTTCAGTATCACATACCGCCACTCCGATCTTCTTGTTGTTTTTTATCCCGAAATAAAAAACATATTCTTTGTTTTCATTAGTCTGCCGCAGTAAACCCCCCGACTCTGTCGGGGGATGGAGGCGGCCGCTCATTCGTCGCGCCTTGCATCCCATGCCATGTCGGCATGACGTGGCAATCCAAATCTGAGCCTCCAACGTATGCATTATTTATGCGAAGCTCAGTATAGACATACCAGGGTTTCTTTTAATCATCTGATTTGCGCGTTTCAGTCCCATAACAAAAAGTGCCGTTGACCACACATCAGCAAGAATTGGGTCAGATGATATTACGCTCACACTACATAATTCTGTTGATGGATAGCCGGTTAAAGGATTTAATATATGTCCGTAAATTTTGCCACTGATGGTAAAAAATCTTTCATAGTTGGCAGAAGTAGCAATTGATTGGTCTTTAATTTTTACTACTGAAATGATTTCTTCTGGGTTTGATGGATTTTGTATTCCTATTGGAGAAAATTCCTGTTCAAAATAATTACCTAAAACATAATACTGACCACCAGCATTTATCATTGCTTGTGCTATTTCGTTTTCTTTTAGTATATAAACTACTCTATTAATAGCATATCCTTTACCGATTCCACCTAAATCTATTTTTACTCCTTTCTTCTTAAAAAATATTGTCTTTTTATCAGGATTGAGAACAATATTTTTTGAACCAACAAACTGAAGTATATTTTTTATTTCCTCATCAGAAGGAACATTGTCATTTTGTTCACCTTTCTGCCAGAGTTCAATCAAAGGACCTATACTTATTTCAAAAGAACCTTGAGTAAGATTAGATAATCTAACAGATAACTCAACGAGATTAAACACCTCGGGGATTACTTCAACCGGATAATTTGCTGCTCCACGGTTAAGACAGGATATTTCACTTTTCTCTAAATATTTACTTAATAAATTCTCTGTTCTTTTTATTTCAGAAAATGCTAATTCTATAACCCTGCGAGATTTATCCTCATCTGTATCAATTATTTCTATCTCAAAGAAAGTGCCCATCAAAAAGCGTATTCTACGAATTTTATGGGTACTTTTTGTTTTATTTCTGCTGATAAAATTCTTTAAAAACATAAACCATTTTTCTTATACCTTCAGTTACCCCTCGTGATGTAATTGTTGCAGAGGCAATCCCGCGGATGTCTTTTTTCAATTTTAAAGGGTCATTTATTGTTTTATCAATATACTGATCAAGAAATTTACGTTCTTTAACTGGCCGTCCTCTTCTTTCACTCAGAGACAGTACCACTATATCAGTAATTTTTCCATTTGCGTCTAATCCCATCATAAATTTAACTGGGCCCCATTTGCCAGGGACAACATCAATGCAAGCATAACCAACTACTTTCCCGTCTAATATACCTTTATACCAGTGAAATTCTTTATCATAATCTTTGTGGAATTTAATTCCAGCAGATTTTTCAATTTCTTTCTTTTGCTCTTCAGTTAATGCAACTATCTCCTCTTTAGTTTCTTTTGCCTGAGGTAATATGGATTTGAGCGCTTCTTCAAGCGTATAGAAGAATTCTTTATACTCTTCTTTAGTAGCGGCATAAACTTCACCAATGAAACTTACAGTGGATATTACATTAACACCAATACGATTCCATAAAGTCTGTGTAATCTGCAAAATAGGAGAAATAAGAAAAGCAAACAAACCCATTGTAATCCAATAAGATTTTTTTAAGTGACGCATAAAAACATCCTTCTTATAAAACATTATCAATAAAATTACTTTACCCACTACAGCAGGATAGTAGTTACACCTTGTTATAAGTGTAGTCCGATAGAACCTGACCTAAAAAAATATATTGTTTTTCTGTTGCCTAATCTTCAAAATTGTATTGACATTTCAAGTGTTATTCGGTATTCGTCTACTACTTTTGCAATACATAAATACCTCCAACCTCCAAGTTATACATCCGTGGGGACAGGGAATACCCCTCTCCAATGATTATTTAAAACATTGAACCTATTTCAAGTGCTATACGGTCGTCATCTATACCTGAAGCTGATTTGCCACCGTCATAGACCTCATATTCTGCCTTCAAGAAATTTGCTTTCCAGAAGTTATAATGAGCGCCTAATGTAATCCCAGTTACATGGTCACTGTCACTATTGGCGGCAGTATTTGGGTCAAAATAGTCATATCGCAAAATACCAACAAGTTTGTCTCTGAGAATATTCACATTCGCTTCAATATAACCGCCAACGAAATCTTGGTCGGATTTGTATGCTGTAACATCAGGGTTCCCTTTATGTGTTCCCAACATATATTCGCTGTATACAACAAATGGTTTGCCTCCTAAAGAAAGGTCAGGTTGTGTTGCTTGCGACACATTAGGATATTTGAAGTAGGCAGCGTATCTAACAATATCTCTGACATGCTTGGCACCACCACTACCATATTGTGTCCCCCCTGAGTTTGATGTTGCACCTTTTGTTTTCGGGGCATTCCAATATCCCAAACCTACTATACCAAGTTCATTCGGTAAATCAGATTGAATTCTTCCCACAAAATCCATCCTCTGATAGTCATTATCGCTACCGCCATAATTAACCCAAGAACCATTTCCATTGTATACCTGTGGCTGGATTAAAACCGGACCGAACTTCAAACTTCCCGCAATACCTATTTGTCTGCCTCTTATCGACTGACTGTCAATTGTCTTTTCCCTTATTAAAGGAACATTCACAGTTGTTCTCCCGCCATAGATGTAACTTTCATTATCATCATTGTTAAGGTATCCAAAGAGTGGTTGAAAATGCCCAATCATTAAACCTGTTCCTTCAGTTGCAGCAAGTTCACCTGATTTGTGGAAATCAATCCAAACATTTTCTGGTTCCGGTGCCTTAGAGTGAATCAGATTGTATTCAACGAATGCAGAAGCATTGTCGTGAATTGCAGAATCCATGAACATCTCGGCTTCATAGAATTGGAATCCAGGACTACCACCTTTTTCATCAAGGTTATGGCGATATCTGAATTTAAGTTCACCTCCGATGTTTATTCCACTTTCTGATTTTTCTTCCTTAGCAATTACCGAACCAACAAAGAGCGGTATTAGAAAAACCGCCATTACAACCAATATTTTAGTTTTCATCTTTCTTTCCTCCTTGTGTAAGTTCCTTCCCGATTTATTTTCGGGATGGTTTTGTTTATATAACCGGTCCATTACCAGATTAAAATAATTCCCATCACCTCCTCGTAGGCAATAGATTGAACTGATTTTTTTCTATTAAACTTTTGTTTTCCTCAACCAAATGTCGTACAGATTAAGAACAAAAAGTGTTAAAAATGTTAAACCTAAACAGATTCCTGCAAGCCATAAAATGTACGCAAAGCCTTGCCAAACGTAAGGAATTAACCACATTGAGCCGATGTCAATGATAATTATTACAAACGTAAAAGTTGCAAAAAAACTCTTTAATTTCTCTGAATACGAAGTAAACATGAACATAACAATTGGCAGAAGAAAAAGATAAAACGCATAATAAGGAAGATATTTCACTGCATGGTCTGACAGTTCAATGTACTCCATTTTTCCATACGCTTCAATAATCAATGAAGGTTTCATCTGAGTGTCAATCCATATGTGAACGAGCAGTGAAATGTAAGTCAATCCCAAAATACAAAAAAGTGTTGTTGCCAGTAACTTGATACTGGTTGGTGCATTTGAAAACCTGAAATTATCCATGTATCTCAATAATATTCACTATCCATTGGCTCCGGACGATAATAAGCAGATGCTTCTCTCATAAGTTGGTGCCACCAAGGGTCTCTTCCTTCTTTCATTTCAACAGACAAGTTACCTCTCTGGACAGATAAGCAGATTTATGTAATCTAATTTAACTTTAAAATGTTATAACATAAAAATGTTAAGTTGCAATAAAAAAAATCTAATACCGATATAAGTGTTGTTTATCCATTCTCCCCTGGCTCATGGAAAATCCAAATGCGATTTGTTATATATGAACAGGTTCTATTTTCTTCTTAAAAACAGATTTTCAGGCAGGGCGGGGCTGGCCGGAACAGGGAGGCTTGCCTTTGAGCGACTGCTTCGTTGCTCCTCACTTACATACCACGGGTATGCTCGTTCGTCGCGCCTTGCATTCATCTCAAATCCAAGCCTCCAAATGTATAATTATTTCTGCGTAGCTCAGTAATCTTTCCCGTAGCTGTGCAGGCCGGACATCAGGTAGTTGACTCCGAAATAAGTGAACATAACCAGCGCGAAACCCCACAGCATAAGGATCGCGAATTTCTTATCTTTCCAGCCCCTGGTCCTTCTTAAATGTATTGCCACCGCGTAATAGAGCCAGGTTATAAGGGACCATGTTTCTTTCGGGTCCCAGGACCAGTAAGAGCCCCAGGCCGAATTCGCCCAGACTGCCCCGGTTATTATTCCCAGACTGAGCAGCCAGAAGCCTACCAGGCAGGAGCGGTAAACCAGGTATTCCAGACTTTTTTTCTTCTCCACCCGCGCCGCGTCCATCAATGAGAAAATAGCGGCCCCGAGGAAAGAAAGCAGCAGGGCGCCGTAACCGGCCATAACCGTGCTGACATGTATAAACAGCCAGTTGGACTGCAGCGCCGGCATAAGCGGAGAGATATCGGAATCAAAGAAGGAAGCCCCGCCCAGTGTAAGCACTGCCACCAGCGCCGTCCAGGTGGCCAGCCAGTCAAGGGAATGGCCTGAAAATTTCCTGAACAGCAGGTAGGCTCCTACAAAAGCCCAGACAAGGAAAACCAGCGATTCATACATATTGGCCATAGGCGCCCGGCCCGCCCAATACCAGCGCGCGCTTATATAAATAGCGCTGGAAACCCAGCCCGCCCACAGCGCCAAAACCGAATATTTAAACTTCCACTCTTTGTTGAAAAGGAAGCCTGCGAGAGCAGCCGCCAGCGCTGCCCCGTAAAAAACAAAAGAAGCTTTTTGCGCAAATTCCATTATTTCATCTCCTTCCATAACGCCCATGTAAGACCTATCATCAGCACTGCGAAACCGGCATAGATGAACGCGACGCTGGGATCCTTTGCAACCTGTATGCTTGAAAAATTGGGATTTTTAGGGTCGTAACCGGACTGGTAGAACCTGTATCCTTTGTAGCCGGCCGGAGAGTTAACGCTGATGACCTTCTCCATTTTCTCAACCCCGTCCTCAAGGACGGCGATGCGGCTTTCAAACTGCTTTATCCTGCCGGGATTATATTCGTAAACGTAACGTATCCCGGCCATGTCCTGGACGCCATGAAAGTCCGGGTAGTTAGCGAACAAATAACTAGGCTTTGCGGTCTTACTGTCCGTAAGCTTCACTGCCAGAGCCGGATTCTGCCGGGATTCGTCCATGGTAACCGGACCAGAATCCCCTATTGAGAAATTAGGATAAAACTTTATTACCGTAAGATCCGCGGCCACTGACTTGAAATGCGCTACTTTACCAGGCTCCACTTGCACGGACTCAAGCAGATCCTCCCCGTCGTGCCCTGACCCTTCCCACTTTTTAAGGGCGTAAATAATATGCTTCTCCTGTTCCCAGTAGCGGATCTGGAAATTTTTAAGCAGGACATTGAAAGGCATGGCCTTCTGCGTCCCGTCGTCCCCGGCGAATTCGCCCCTAGTCTGGCCCGCTTCCAGGGCCAGAGTGCCCCTCACCGCGAAAAGCCCGTGCACTGCGCCGCCCATAAACATCATCATAACGCCCAGATGGCTCAGGAAAATACCAGGGCGCAGCTTAAGCGCTTTCCACTGTTTTATGGTGCATGCCAGTATATTGAGGGATCCGCAGGCCATCAGGGCGAGGAACCAGAAACTGGAGAAAATATTATTTAACCGCAGATTCATTATCCAGTCCCCGCCTATGCGCCCGAACATCTCCTGGTATGCCTCTGGGGATTCGCCCTGCGGGATGACTCCGCCTATCAGAAAAGCCGCCAGCATCAGCGCGGAAAGCGTGAAAAAAAGTCTTATTGAAGAGAGGGTATTTATAAGTTTCGTAATTAGGATAATTATATCAAAACTCAACCCGCGGGGTTGTTTAAAAAGCGGTGCGTTAGATTAAATCTTTTCTAAGATTTTCCGCCTGTTGAATCTGCGATTCAATCTCTGCTTTGGGAATTTGAAATGATTCTTCGTAGGGGTACCGCTCCGAGAGATAATATTCAGTTGCAGTTTCGCAT
>JACQXG010000022.1 GCA_016208905.1 Nitrospirota bacterium | reverse complement strand
AAATTTGAGATCAACCGGATCAATAATATCCTTGAAGAGTTTGTTAAGTTTGCAAAATTCCCTGAGCCTCAGTTCTTTGATAACGATATGACCCAGGTCATTAAAGAGGTGGCTGACCTGATTTCCGAAAATGCAAAGATTTCAGGGGTAACGATTAAATTGTCCCTGCAGGAGAACCTGCCGATGTTTAAATTCGATGCAAGGCAGCTTAAGGAAGTGCTGATGAACCTTTCCCAGAACGCTGTTCAGGCCATGCAAAACGGCGGCACCTTGGAGATAAAAACCGCAGCAATTGAGAACATAGTCATTATCAATGTTACGGACACGGGAGAGGGCATATCGGAAAATAATCTTGATAAAATATTTACGTCGTTTTTCAGCACCAAAGAGGGAGGCCTGGGGCTGGGGCTTTCTATTGTTCAGAAAATCATAGAAAGCCATGGGGGCAAGATAAGCTGTACAAGTCAAATCGGCAAAGGAACAACCTTTGAGATAATCCTTCCCATGGAGAGAGGGCAGCTTTCGTTATGAAGTCATCTATTCTGATAGTTGATGATGATAAGACAATCCGTGAACAGCTGGCGGAATATTTGTCGAATGATTATGTGACTTACACCGCATCCAACGGCCATGAAGCGGTCAGGAACATCAATGAAAACAGTGATATTGAGATTGTCCTCAGCGACCTGAAGATGCCGGGGATGGACGGCATAGAATTGTTGAAAAAAATACAGGACATCAACAGAGATATAGTCACTATATTTATGACAGGCTATTCAACTATAGAGTCGGCAGTCGAAGCAATGCGAAGGGGCGCGTATGATTACCTGACAAAACCGCTCGATCTGGACAAGCTGGAGATAACAATAAAGAATGCGATTGATAATAAAAAATTAAGGGCGGAAAATATCATGCTCAAGGAGCGGATAAGGGAAAAATATGATTCCGTCGAAATTATCGGCCACTCGAATAAAATAAAAGAAATTATGGAGCTGATCAGGCGCGTATCATCAACTAAGGCGACTGTTTTGGTCCTGGGCGAAAGCGGGACCGGGAAAGAGCTTGTGGCCAATGTGGTCCATTATAACAGCCTTGTTGCAGACGGCCCGTTTATAAAGGTCAACTGTTCCGCCCTGGCTGAAGGCGTATTGGAGAGCGAGCTCTTCGGGCATGAAAAAGGCGCCTTCACCGGAGCATTATATATGAAGAAGGGCCGGTTCGAGCTTGCGGACGGAGGCACACTTTTCCTTGATGAGATCGGAGACCTTCCGCCGTCTATCCAGGTAAAACTCCTGAGATTTTTACAGGAGTCGGAATTCGAACGGGTCGGCGGCACAAAGACCATCAAGGTTGACGTGAGGATTATTTCCGCAACCAATAAAAATCTTGAACAGCTTGTGGCGGAAAACAAATTCAGAGATGATCTTTTCTACAGATTAAAGGTAGTAACTATTGAAGTGCCGCCTTTACGGGAGAGGCAGGAAGATATCCCTCTACTTGTGGATTATCTTCTCAAAATATTTACGGAGACCCATCACAAGCAGATAAAGGGCATAGACCCTGATGCCATGAAAATAATTAAATCCTATAACTGGCCCGGCAATATCAGGGAATTAAAGAATTGCATTGAAAGCGCTGTTGTAATGAGCATCGGGGACCGGATAACCGTTGAAAGCATGACCCCGTATCTCACTTTAAAGCACCGGGCCAGGGTTTCATCAGGTAAATCTCCTGAAAATCTTTTTGAAATCGAAAAGAACGCTATCCTTGCCGCTATAACGAAATATGGCAACAATAAGGTAGAAGCTGCCAAGGCCTTGGGGATTGGTTTGACAACGCTTTACAGGAAGCTGGAGCAGTATGGGGTAGAGTAAGCGCTTAATTCAAAAATACGATCCTGCCACTTATATATTGCTATGTCCATTAGATCCACTATAATTGCAACGTAGGGAATTTCCTCTCATTATTGAGTAAAATAGCGCAAGGCTAAGACATTACTTAGCAATGCTTATCCCCTATTTGTCGGCAGGCGATATATTAAAAACTAAGAAATTTCGTGGGTTGCAAGGCCTCTTAAGTTTTAATGGTAATCCCTAATGTTTGGCATTATTATTGCTTCTATTATTTAAATTTTCAGATATATTTTCAGCAGAGTCGATCTGCAAATTAATCGGTAGAAGATAATTTAAAATCCCCCGCTTCCGTTGCAATGTTTCACCGCAACGGGAACCCATGCCCTTTTACAAAGGGACCGTTAGATCAGGGGTTTCATACTGAGGAATTAACTGTAACTGAAAGGACAACAAATGAATAACATCGTAACGTATTTGAAAATATTTATAGTGGGGATAGTCATATATTTTCCGTTTCCTCTGTACTCTGCAATAACAGGCACCTGTTCAAATTGTCACACAATGCATAACAGTCAGAATGCATCGGAAATGGCGACATACGGGGCTTCAGGACAGCCGTGGACAGACGTCGGACCTTATCCAGGTTTGGTTCGTGGAGATTGTCTCGGATGTCATGGCATGGGGACAGCCAACAAGATAGAAACCTTAGGCGGCAGTCAATTCCCTCAAGTTTATCATCTCGATGCATCAGGCGATTTGGCAGGCGGGAATTTTGCCTATATTCTCGGCGCTAAAGGAAGCGGTGCGTCTGATGCAAAAGGTCATAATGTAATTGAGATCGGCAATACCGATGACTTGCTGACTCAGCCGCCCGGGCGAAGACATGACATTACTGGATTTCAAAGTCTTACATGCGCCGGGACAAGCGGCTGTCACGGCAAACGGGGTACCATTCAAGGAAGCGGGATACCCAGCTTGAAAGGCTCGCACCATGGAAATATTGACGGGAAGCTGGACACTGCCGATGATGTCTACAACAGCTATAGATTTTTGAACGGCGTAAAGGGGTTTGAAAACAACGGGACCTTCAAATGGCAAAATAAGGACGCAAACAACCATAACGAGTACTTTGGCTCAGCCTCTCCTGCAAGCTTTGACGCTACAGGATGTCAAAGCTGTCATGGACCGCATGGCAATTTGGAAGTAAAGCCTTTGAATAAAACCATGAGCGGATTTTGCGGAACATGTCATGGATACTTTCATCTGTTAGAAGGAATAGGCGGCGATACGTCCTCGCCGTTTACGAGACACCCGAATGATATTATCTTGCCTGACAGCAGTGAGTATGCCGCTTATACAAGTTACAGTGTAGAGGCGCCGGTCGCAAGGCAGGTCGTGCCCGATACAATAAGCGGCTCCGTGACCCCGGGATCGGATGTTGTCATATGCCTTTCATGTCATACGGCCCATGCCTCAAATTATCCTGATATGCTTAGATGGGACTATGATACAATGGTTACAGAAGCAGGAGGCACCGGTGGTTGTTTCACCTGTCATACGACAAAGAACTAAATATTGCGCTTAAAGTTTAAATCTGCCCAGCTCTGTCTCGATAGTCTCGATTTTAGCCATGATGGATTGATACTCTGCCGTAGAAGCTTCTTTATCGCCGCCGCTATCTCCTTTTAATGCTGATGCTTTTTACCATAGCGTCAAGTTCATAAGCAGTATCTTTAAGCTCATCATTTTGCCTGAGGGTCATACCTGAAGACAGGTCGCCTGATGCAACTTTCCTGACATCTTTCAGCATCCTGTAAAGAGGCCCGGTTATTTTTCTTATCAGCCAAAGCCCGGTAATTATTAACAGAGCAGCGACAAAAAGAAAATTAATAATATTGATATTCATAAAAAGAGGCCCGAGCAGTTCGTCCGTTGATTTTATATTTATGTGAGTGCTCCACATAAGACTTTCTAATTTTTTCATGGCAAGGTAATTGAAGACGACGCTTGTCAAAATACTGCAAAGGAGGCAGACGATCACGAATGCACTTACAAATTTTATCTGCAGCTTCGTATCGTTAATATATTTGCGCCTTCTGAATTTCACTATCATCCTCCTTACTTAATATGGCATTCAAGACACAGGCTGCTGCGTCTGTTATTTATAACAAGCATGGAATGCTCGCCGGAATAAATGTTGTGACACGTGCCGCAGCCGATCTTTCCGTCAAATAATCTTATTTCCTTGTTCAACATATCCGCAGGCTTATAATTGCGAATGTCTTTAGCGCTGATTTTCTTATAAGAGGCCCCGATGGGATGGTTGAATTCCTTATTGTAATGGTTCCACTTGCCTGCGCCAAGAGAATCTCCCGGCTCTTTAATATATGAATCGTGGCATTCGATGCATTCCAAAGATGTCCTGTCAATACGCGTTGAGCTGTCAGTTACTTTGTATGTCCCCATATGAATATTTTCAAAGACGATATGCCCTTTTTCGTCTAATTTGTGGCAGACATTGCAGAAAAAGATACCCTTGACCTGTCTCCTTAAAAAGTAATTTTTTTCACCAGGGTATTTGTCTTCTTTAGGGTGAACAAAATGGCACGTAACACATGTAAGTCTGCCTTCGATCAGGGGCATGTCTTTTGGAATGGAAAGTGTCGGATGTAAATCAGTTGGATGTGATTTTGCCTCACCAAGTTTCTGGTGGCAGGTTTTACATCCGCCTGTAACCGCGGGTTTCAGATTCCAGGGGTCATTCTTCTCATCAAAGTGACATAAGCCGCATTTATCGTCTGAGAACTTATGCGGCCCTCCTGACAGGCCGTAAACCGTTACAACTATAATAATTATAACAGCACATGACAAAATTAATTTATATTTCATAGCCGCAGCGTGCTGAGAAGTTTATTGATTTTCCCGTCCAGCTCGTAAATCCTCTGTTGTACTGCAGCGGTGTCCTCATCTTTTCCGGTCAGGGTTTGAAGTTCTTTCACAGCGTCTTTCATCTGCCGGATTTCGGAAGCAAGCATCGTGACTCTGTCATTGTAACTTTGAGTCATATGATTGAGAGATTCTGCAAATAAATGAATGGCATCTTTTCTTCTAAACTTTATGTCTGCGTCCAGTCTTCCTTTACTGACCTCTTTTGCATATAACCTGATCCTGTAAAGAGGACCGGCTATTCTATGGGTGAAAATTATTCCTAAAACAACTATCCCGGCAAATATCATGGAGTAGAAGACGGCATTTATCTTCAGTGTCCTGATTATGAGGGTCTCTTTTATTTCCGTGATGATTGACAGGATAGCGCTGTAATGTGAGTCTAACGGCCTGTGGATGTCCGAATAAATGAAGACGGCTGATACGGCGGCGCCGATGACAAAGATAGAGAGCGCTGACAGAACAAGACGCGCCAGATAGCCTTTTGTTATTACATTACTCGTGGTCATATCTTTAAACAGCTTTAACATTTATGGATATTGCTCTGGCTCATGTTTTTTCCCATGGCAATTGAGAAAGCACCTGCCTCTGAATGTCCCAAGGTCTTCAAACCTTAACGCGCCCTGATCATTAGGCTGTACGATAGTAAGATCAAAGTTAATGAGATGACTGTTGTTCACGGAACTGCCCTGCGTAGAGCTTATCCCGTGCGCGTCGTGGCAGGCAGAGCATGGAGCATCCTCACCTTCTATATGTTTTTTATGCTCCTTAAAACTCTCATCATTAAGGATGCTGCTTCTGTCATGGCATTGGTAGCACAGGGCATAGTTATAAGAACTCTCCTGGGTATAGTCCTGTGTTGTGTAGTTTTTCTTAAGCATGTATTTATTGTTGGAGCCGTGGGGACCTCCAGGCCCCAATGTATCATCATTGCTATGGCAATCCGTGCAGAAGATTGTACTTGCCGTTGTATGAGGGGGACGAAGGCTTGGGACATTTGGATTGATTCCCTGATTTTCTACAGGATGGTAGGATGGGTTTGACGGGTCGAACTCAAGCCTTGTATTAAGCTGCGCTATCTGCCGTGTAACCGGTAAAGAAGTTATTACATTATAATCTGCATGGCACTTAAAGCATATCTCATACTGGTTTAATGATGTTGAAACCGGCAGGCCTGATGCATCAATGCCTGTTACTCCGTCAATTGCGCCTGAGACAAGCGGCGCGCCAGGCGACGGGTTGGCGTTTGCCCAATGGGGGTTGTGGCAGTCTGTACATTCTACATGCTTTTGAACAGATCCTGATGTAAAATCCTCAGCTGGATCATGTATGCCTGTGTAATTCTGCACAGAATGTCTGTATGGTTTTACAAGCTCTGTCTCAATGTCTTTACTTGCCGCATTCCCATTATGGCAGACAAGGCAGTTGTCTTCTTCAAAAGAATAATTTAAAAGTCTCTCATGGCCGCCTGCTGTGTGAGGCATATGACAGTTTTCACAACCGTTTTCAGACACAGTGTTATACGGTGTATGGGGCCAGGGGTCGGCGCCCGCGCCGTTCCATGTGATATTGGATATGGAATGCAGACTGAAATCCCATCCGTCTTTCTGATGACATGTGGTGCAAAGGGCCGAATATATGTTCGGCATGACAAGGAATTTGCCGTTGGCGTCATCATGTGGGTCATGGCATCCCGTGCACTGCAGTTGTCCGTCCCTGTCGAGTTTTACTTCCTGCGGGAGTACGGACGGGTCGGCAAGCTCGCCATTATTTATGGCAAGAGCGCTGTCGTAAAAAAGAGAAACCGGATGGTCGTCTGAAAGATCGGTCCCAAGTCTCGAAGGTCCTCCGGGAATAAAACGTATTCCCCCCTGGAAGGGGATTTCCTGAGGTTCGGAAACCAGCGCTCCAAGGGCGATGGTCCCGTCATGACAGCTAAGGCACAGTTTTGATGAGCCTGTCGGCTGTCCGACTGCGGCATACAGAGTTGAACTTTGATATGGCGTGTAATTAACTGTTGAATCCTGCCTGTTCCACAGATATGGAATATCTCTCCTTGCATTATGAGGAGTATGGCAGAAGATGCATATTTCCTCTTCGGTAGTGGATTTTACCGGCCCCGGCCCTGTAACAGAGAGGTTGTGTTTCGTATCAATTATGCTATCTCCAAAGGTATCCATTGTCGAAAAGACAAATACAAACATGCAGGCAAAGATATAAGTCATTAATGTTTTCATTACTCTATAAATCCATTTCCTTTCATGTATTGAAAGACCTGTACTCTTTTGTTGTAAGAGTCTGAGACATAGATCATGTCATTACGGTCAATGAATATGCCTGAGGGAAGCCAGAATTCCCCATATCCATGTCCCGGCCCGCCGAAATCCATTAGAAGCCTTCCCTGTTTATCAAATATCTGGACATTATCGAAAAGAGCGTCCACGACATAGATATTCCCGTCACTGTCAACCGCAACGCCCTTTGGCCTTGCGAAAAAACCGGGGGTGTCGCCGGGTTTGCCGAAGCTGTATAAAAATTTCCACTCAGGGGTAAATACCTGGATACGGAAATTCAGGGAATCTGAAACAAAGATGTGGCCGTCTCCTGATACGAAAATATTTGTCGGGTAATGAAACATACCGCTGTCACTTCCGCCCCTGCCGGTTATTCCCTTCATCATGTGAGTTTCAAGATCGTATCTTATTATCTCTGAGCTCAGGGTGTCGACAACAAGGAGCTCGCCTGTTTTTTCATTTACCGCTATCCCGGTCGGCCTGTTTAAAACGCCTCTTCCTATCTCTTTGATATATTCTTTTCCATGCTTTTTAAAAACCCTGACAACGGCTTCCTTTGAATCAGTAACAAAGACAACGCCGTCTTTGCTGATCGCAATATCTATGGGCGACATGAATGGCGTCTCATTTTGCGGGAACCTGTAATATTCACCATTCCCCGGATCAAACACATGGACATGTTTATCAGAGGTATCAATAACATAAATCCTGCCGCCGGCATCCGTCTCTATCCCGTAAGGGGCGATAAGTGATCTTTCCTCCGGCCCTTTTAAAAACCTGAAAAATCTCATAACGGTCCCCTGTCTTATGTTTAAGTCTTCAGGCCCTGATATTGAATTTACAAACCGTATCCTCGGGACATTGGGAGGCTTCGGCCAGATTATATCGGGCAGCGGTTTCCTTGCCTCTACCGCATGTTTAAAACATCCGTGCATGCCGGGGGAAAGTATAAACACCAATAAAATTAATGTTACAGTTCTCATATATTTCATATTGCTGCCGTTAACCCAAATACTGCGATCGGGTTAAACAAATTATTTTTCAATGTCTGCAGTATTCCAAATGCATTTTTTGCGTTAACTGTACCTCATGCTAAAAAAGTGACCTGTTGATTTTTAAAACCACGTATTGATTTTTAAACGTCTCCTTAGATATGTCGTCTTCCTCATAAGAGAACCTGTAGCTTGCACTTGCGCGCCATATTCCATAATACCACTCATAAGCTGACAGGACTCCCGTGTCTGTAGTCTTCTCCAGTGAACCGGAAATTATGTTCCTGAAACCTTCAAGCGTTACCCTGCTGTTCCCTGAAACGGCCATGTGCATGTTGGCCCTTATACCTTTAAATAATTCACGCTCGGCCGTATCTTTAAATGTGGTTGCGCCGTAGTTGCCAAAGAGATTGAAATATATCTTTTCGTTTGGTCTCAAAGTGACCGCTTCTTCCATACGCCAGCTTTCAGTCGGCGTATTTGATGTCTGCGAGTCCTTATACTCCAGAGTCGTTCTGCTCCACTTCCACTCAAGCTCTGTTCCGGCAGTATGTGTGATGTCGTCAATAAGCTCATCAGGCGGTATTCCTGAGAGAAACCTTTGTGTGGAACGATTAAAATTGTAATAAATTCTCCACACAGACCACAAACCCAGATTGACGCCATAAGATTGGCCATAAGTAGAAAAATCAAATGCAGGGTTGCCGATATATCTGTAGCTGACAAGCGCCGTATCACCATTGTTAATTGCCCCGCCTGTGATGCGGCTGATTCTTACAATGGAATCTATCATTGTTACCCTGTAATCAACATCCTTTATATAAGTGATGGAGGGGGGAACGCCGTTGTCCGTCACAATAATAGAACCGATGTCAACATTTTTATTGGCAAGCAGCGCAACCGTGCCGTCAGTTAAGGTAACAGGCTCGTCTATGACCTGTATATAATCCGGTGAAATGTTTTGATCGGTCTGCTTGTAATCGAAGCCTGCTGTAACATTTATTTTCCCCCACGGGATATTTCGTATGTAGTTAAGATCAATCCCCCCGCTGTAAACATTCAGCTCACCGCCGGTGAATTGATTTGAGGACGCGGAGGTGTTTATCGCGGTTGTAAGATTCTCATATAATAAATGGGTCAGACTGAATCCGGCCCCCTTTAATTCTGAGCTTAAAATCCCGGCGTCGCTTTTATCATACATCAGAGTATAATTGGTAGAAAGGTTTTTTCTGTGGTTCCACAGAAGGTTTTCAGATACGACATACCCTGTTCTTTCAGCAAAATCACTCTTCTCATCCCTATAACTTAAAGCCGAGCCGAGGGTAACTTTCTTATCTTCTGTAAGCCTGTAAGAATTCTGTATCGCGGCATTCTGAGACCTGGTGTTTACAGTAACACCACGGGTTGTCCGGCTGCTGTCGGAGTAAACGGCTTTCAGATTTGTATCACCAAGATATTTATCATGCCTCATATCCAGACTAAGTTCATCTTTGACATTATCAGTATCGAAAAAACCTGTTTGCCTGCTGTCTATATGACTGTAATTGACTAAAGTCGGCAATATCCTGTTCTTAAGTATAAGGGTGGAACCGTATGTGTCCGACTCGGATTTTGACCTTTGAGCAAAACTGCTTTCCACCGTCGACATCTGCCTGTTTGCAAAGAGTCTTAAGGTATAGGGCTTATACTGTAGCAGGGTGACCTCTGTGAAATAGCCCTGAAGAAATTTATCGGAATCTGTCTTGTCGGACCCCTCAGGTTGTTCGGAGATTTGTTCCCATTCCGGAGAAAGTCTCAGTGTAAATATAGCGAGGGCAGGATGGTAGGCCCATCCCTCTGTTTCAATATCGAGCCTTTCGGAAAAGGTCATGCTTTCATCCTCGCTGTTGATATTGGGACCGGACCTTTCATCTTTTTCAAATTCATATGAAAATTCAAGCCCGAGCTTCGGCCTCTCAACCATGAAATTTTGTTTCGCATAAGCCGTTTCCCCTATTATTATTATGAATATAATGAGGCAGAGCTGGATTAGTGCGCTTCCGGACGCCTTCTTGCTTAAAGACATAATCGATTAAAGATACCCCCCTGGACTCAGAAGATCTCATTGAAATCTTTTTTTAGTAAGAACCGGTCCTTCCCCATATGCGCATTGTGACACGAGATGCATTCCTTGCCGCTCTTGTGATCTTCTGTTCCGATTAAATATTCACTGGTGTGACATTGAGAGCACAACTCAATAGAAGTCGCTTTCAGTAGGACATACTGAAAGCGCGACTGGTGCGGGCTGTGGCAGAATACACATTCACCGTTGGCTACAGGACCGTGGAACCATAGGGCTTCCCCGGGATCTGATTCCTTTGATTTATTTATATGACATTCTACACAAAGTTCTTTAAGAGGCGAAACGAGCCTCCCCGGGGTTGTCTGTGCCAGTTGTGGAATGCCTTTGGGCGCCTCTTTCCCGGATTTTCTGAAGCCGACAGTCGCTGAAGTATCATGGCACAACTCACACTGTCCAGCAGCATATGGGCCGTGCGAGAAGGGGAGCGCCGGGGTAGCCTTCTTTTTCTTTACCTCTGCTTTTTTTATTGTCCTTACCTCGCCTGACTCGTCCTTTATTTCTTCATCAAGCGGCGGCACCCCTGTAAAAAAGAATGTCAGTACCTTGTGCCTTGCATACCTGTCACACCCTGTTGTGAAAACAATGACAATGGCCAGTAATACAAGGACCGGTAAAGTTTTGATTGAATTTATTCTTCTCACCTTATTTCTTCCCTTTTTTGTCCCCTGTCCCGGGCAGAGGATTGCCGGTCCAGTCTCCGAAGCCGTAAACGTTCAGCTTGTTATCACCGAGCATATTGCCGACATATACGAGATATTTTACGCTGAAGTCCCTGTCTGCATATTTGCTGAAATACTCTGTGTTGACATAGTCAATATATATGCCGTTCGGCAGATACATACTCCCGGGCGCCGGTCCGAAACCGCCGAAAAAGAGCAGGAGATCGGTTGTTTCATCATCAAATATCTGGACATTTTCAAAGGCGGTATCAACTGCGTAGAGATGCCCGTCTGTGCTTATGTCAAGCCCCTTTGGTCTTGCAAACGCCCCCATGATGTCCCCCTGATAACCAAAAGCTTTTATGAATTTTCCGTCCGGATCAAACTTCTGTATCCTGTAATTAAACGAATCGTTCACGTAAATGCCGCCCTGTTTATCGACGACAACATGTGTAGGCTTGTAAAATTGGCCCTCTTTTGTCCCTGTCTCGCCGATTTCCTTTACGGACTTACCCGATTCTTTGTCAAGAACAATAATTTTGTTTTTATTCATATCACAGACATATATCTTATTTTCATATACTGCGACGTCGATAGGTTTATTAAACTGCTCGTCTTCACCATATGCCCTTAAGAAATTATTGGCAGCGTTAAAAACCAATATCTGTTTCCTCCCCATGTCGGCCACATATTTAAAATCATCCTCGGTGACCCATATGCCTGCAGGATCGCTGATAGCGCCTTCCTTTTCATCCTTTATATATTCGAATTCCTTCTTTTCAAGGTCCATAATGAGGACCTTATTGAATGTCCTGTCGGAAATATAAATTTTCCCCTTTACTGCTCCAATATCATATGGCCTGCCTATGATTTTCGAGGATTGGGTCTCGCCGATAAGAAACTCCTGAAATGCGCTGGATTTTTTGCCGATGTCCTTTTCGTCGGTAATTGAAACCAGGAACTGAAGTTTCGGCGTCTGGGGCGGCATGGGGTAAAATATCGACTCCATCTTCTTTCCGGGCGCTGCGCAGCCGGTAAGAATCAATACGGTCGAAAGTATTACAAAAAAAATTTTCATCGCTTCTCTCCTTCGTGACTTATTGTTTTCAGATTTTTACTGTTTTTCTCCTCATTTTCCTTTTGCATGTCCCTCTCCCTGCTTAATCCGAGCTCCTCTTCAGTGGCGTCCTCCCCGGGCCTGGGGCTTGTCTTGATCGGGCTATAAACCGGGGCATACCTGTCATACCTGGCCTGAGTATGGCAGGCAGGTCCGCAGCTGCCGCCGGTATCTGTTTTTTCGTATTTGATTGTGAGCATCCTGCTGCCGAAAGGGAAGGTTTCTCTCATCAGCGCGGGGCCTTTAGAACCATGATGGAGATGGCATGCCCTGCAGGTCCTGCCCTTTTCCTTGTTCACGTGCCTGACGTGCAGATTCAGATTTCCATTCCTGAAACGTGTGGCGGTAAGTGTTCTTGGCTCTGTCAGGGTTTCATTCATTTCTTTATGACATTTATAACACAGACTGTATATCTCTACGGAAAATGATGCATAAAAATTTTCCGGGTATTGCAGTTTCAAATGTTTGTAAAAATCGCTTTCATGAGCGTCATGGCATTCAGTGCATTTCCCTTCGGCAAAGGGCGCATGAAATTTTATTTCCTCATCCTTACTTATAACTTTCGGAGGGGTCCCCTTAATGTCCGCAGGCGGCGGTAGTTCTTCACTATGACATTGAGCGCAGAGCGGGCGCACATCAGGAGGAATTTCTTTAAATCTGTGTTCCCCTTCTTTTATTATTGCATGACATTTGTTGCAGAGTTTGGCATTAACGCCTATTGCATGAACGTATTTTTTTGTTCCCATGTCAGTATGGCATGAAGAAGTGATGCAAGATGTGCCCGGTCCTAAAAGAACCACTTTCTCTTCGGCCGGTATGTAAGATGTTAAGATGCCGATTGACAATATTATTTGCAGAATAAATGTGCATATATATATTCTCAATCTATTTTTCATTTCTTCAGAAGCAATTATAGTATACCTTTTGTTATATCACAATCCGTTACTAACTCAACTATCCAGGAGCAGTAAACAAAAAGGGGGAAGGGGAAAATCCCCACCCCCCCTTTTTTTTCTAAATATCAAACTACTTTACGTGGCAGGTAAAGCAAAGACCTGATGCAGCTTGTCCGGCTCCCATGTTCTTCTGGGCAGTCCTAAGAAGATGCGTAGCAGCAACTGATTCCTGATTGTGTACGTCGTGGCAGGTTGAGCACTGGACTTTGTTGTTGTTGAGGGTGGAAGCAACGGTTGATCCGTCAGCCCATGTTGCAACTGCCGGGTCGGTAAAGTTTTTACCATCACCTGTCTGACCGGCCGGGAACTGAATTGAAATCGGGTGAGTTCCCCTCAGATCACCAGCGAAACCGGGGACCTTGTAGCCTGCGTCATAAGCGGTAATGTTTACTGTGCCGGCGCCTGTTCTGCCGTCAAACTGATCAATGCCGACTGTTCCATCATGACAGCCAAGGCAGAGCTTTGAAGTTCCGTCAGGGGATGTGGACTGTGTGCCGGTGATGCTTTCACTCCATGCATTGTCGTACATTGTAAATGCAACAACGCTTACATCATGGTTCCACCGCCTTCAAGACCATCCGAAAAATCATGAGCGCTGCCTGTAATACCAAGACCGTCTCCGTTGGCCATAGCAATACCGGATAAACCGATAACTAATGCCATTGCCATTGCTACTAAAGTAAGTTTTTTCATTTCCTTACCTCCTTCTTAAATAAACCGTCTATCTGACGATTTGTGTGAATTTATTCGTCCGTCTGACAAATATGCCCGGATAATCGCAAGAGTCATGCCAAAAAATATACGCTTTAAAATTGATGGGTTGGAAGAAAGTGGATACCGGATATTTTCATAATGAAAATTATTTTTTTCATTATGAAAATATGTAACGATAGATGACGAGAATTTTCTCTAATCTTATGTAGAATGATGTGACACTTGGTTGCTTAGCTGAGAGGGCCGTTCATTGAAGAAAAATAACTGATCATCAAACTTCTATCTTCATTGTATTATCGAGAAAGGCAAATTGCTTCTCATAAAAATCTCTCGCAACTGTTTGCCTCTCAAGCACATAAGAATAAATTTCATCATAATTTTCAATCAGGAGATTAATTATCTTAGAGTCCAATAGTTGTCGATCAGAGAACTGTTTCAAAATCTTGATGATCCCTTCCCTGGACATCCCCTGCCTGTAAGGCCTGTCCTCAGCAATGGCGGTGAATATGTCCGCAACCATCATGATCCTTGAGCCGGTGCTGAGATCATCCGCCCTGCAATGAAAAGGATAACCCGATC
>JACQXG010000002.1 GCA_016208905.1 Nitrospirota bacterium | reverse complement strand
GACAGTATTGATACAAGGGCGCTAACCAAACATTTAAGGGACAACGGCGTACAGATGGGCATAATTTCAACAACAGACCTGAATCCTGAAAGCCTTCTCGTGAAAGTAAGAAACCATCCGGGAATATCGGCGTTTGACCTGGTCAAGGAAGTGACAACCAAAGGACCCTACAAATGGACAACAGGTTTATGGAAATTAGAATCATGTAGGGGCGGGGTCATCCCGCCCTCTGGCAAAAAGGTTGTCGTCTACGATTTCGGAGTAAAGATGAACATACTGCGTCATCTTGTCAGTTCAGGATTCGATGTTACTGTTGTACCGGCGCAAACACCTGCTGACGAAGCGCTTAATATGGATCCTGATGGAATAGTATTGAGCAACGGACCCGGAGACCCGCAGACGGTCACATACGCCATTGAAGCAGCAAAGAAACTCCTCGGCAGAAAACCTATACTCGGTATCTGCCTTGGTCATCAGATCCTGGGATTAGCGCTTGGAGGCAGGACTTATAAACTGAAATTCGGACATCACGGGGGAAACCACCCGGTCATGGACCTGTCATCGCGTAAGGTCGAGATAACCTCACAGAACCACAACTACTGCGTTGATGTTAACAGTCTTGACGGACAGGTTGAGCTGACCCATAAAAACCTGTATGACGGGACTGAAGAAGGAATGAAACATAAAGATTTACCGGTAATTTCCTTCCAGCATCACCCTGAAGCAGGGCCAGGGCCGAATGATTCGGGATATATTTTTAAGAGATTCAGGGAAATGATAGAAAAGTGCTGACAAAAAATTATCAACTTGAAATTGAAGGCAATAAACTTATTTTCAAAACATCTTCTTTTAAAGCAGAGAAGACGAGCGTATTGCATCCCGGTGTTTATACGAGAGAGTTTTCGTCAATGTTATTCGCATCCGCGGCATGCATTGCTTCATATATGATGACCGATATAATAAGCGGCAGATCACCGGTTGTCCGTTATGCCATGCTTATCATTATATTTATTGCTTCCTTTGTCGGGGCCAACATGTTCATCTTCAAAGAAAGATATCTGGAGGTCTTATTTGATAAGACAGACAAAACAGCATACATGACACGGTCAGGGCTGCTGGCAAAAAAGAATGAGAAGATACCCTTTGCAGATATAAAGTCAGTTGAGCTTGGGAGCAGGACGTTTGTTCCCGAAAACGTTGACGGGATAAATTTTGTCCAGAAAATTTCAGCGCAGCACGGAAGCGCTGTACCGGGTTTGAGCGAGACAGAAGAATTTATTACCCTTTCACTGAAATTGAAAGACGGCTCGGAAAGAATGCTTTACGCAGCCAGGATAGACGGTGGAAAGATTGATGGGGAGCCGGAAATGCCGGTCAGGGAAATAAGGGAATTTTTGGAGATAACAGCAAATGCCTAAAAGAACAGACATTAAAAGCATCTTACTGATCGGCTCCGGGCCAATTATCATCGGACAGGCGTGTGAGTTTGACTATTCCGGCACACAGGCCTGCAAGGCACTGCGTGAAGAAGGATACAAGGTGATACTGGTCAACTCAAATCCCGCAACCATCATGACCGATCCTGAAACAGCTGATGTAACATACATCGAACCGCTTACAAATGAAGTCCTTGAAATGATAATTGAGAAAGAGCGCCCCGATGCCTTATTGCCGACAATGGGCGGGCAGACTGCCCTGAATCTCGCAGTAGAGCTTTCCGAAAGAGGTGTCCTCGATAAATACAAAGTAGAGCTGATAGGCGCCAAACTCCCCGCGATTAAGAAAGCTGAGGACAGGGAACTGTTTAAACAGGCCATGGACAGGATTGGTTTGAAAACCCCGAGGAGCCATCATGTTAATTCCGTGGAAGAAGGCATGAAGGTCGCGGACGAACTGAGTTTTCCTCTTATCCTGAGGCCTTCCTTCACTATGGGAGGAACAGGCGGCGGCATTGCGTACAATGTGGATGAGTATAGTGAAAGCCTGAAAAAGGCCCTGAAGCTGAGTCCGGTCAATCAGGTCCTTGTGGAAGAATCCGTGCTCGGCTGGAAAGAATACGAGCTTGAGGTGATGCGTGACAACAAGGACAATGTTGTCATCATCTGTTCGATAGAGAACTTCGACCCGATGGGGGTCCATACCGGTGATTCAATTACAGTAGCTCCTGCACAGACACTGACCGATAAAGAATATCAGATAATGCGTGACGCGTCCATTGCCATAATGCAGGAGATAGGGGTTGACACAGGCGGGTCAAATGTCCAGTTTGCAGTTAACCCCAAAAACGGCGAAATGATTGTAATAGAAATGAACCCGAGGGTCTCCAGGAGCTCTGCCCTTGCATCCAAAGCAACCGGTTTCCCGATAGCCAAGATCGCGGCCAAGCTTGCCGTGGGCCTGACCCTTGATGAAATACCAAATGACATCACAAAAGAAACTCCCGCGTCATTTGAGCCCACTATCGATTACGTCGTCGTAAAATACCCGAGGTTCGCCTTTGAAAAATTCCCCGAGGCCGACCCTACCCTGACCACTCAGATGAAATCAGTCGGCGAGGCCATGTCCATAGCAAGGACCTTCAAAGAGTCTCTTCAGAAAGTTGTCCGGAGCCTGGAGATAGACAGTTATGGCTTTGAACCTGTTGAGGCCGGTATCATTGAAATACGAGAGAAGATAAAGGTCCCGTCCTGGGACCGCATCTGGTATATTGCGCATGCCTTAAGGCTGGGAGAAAGCATTGAGGAACTTCATGCCCTTACAAAGATTGACCCATGGTTCCTGTACAACATTAAGCAGATAATTGATATGGAAGAGGAAATAAAGGGTCAAGGGTCAAGGGTCAAGGGTCAAGGAACTGCCGACCCCATAGACCATGACTTACTCCGATACGCAAAGGAATACGGTTTCTCAGATAAAAGACTGGCACAATTACTTGATTCAGACGAAAAGTCTATCAGGGACATGCGAAGTCGAATCGGATTGAGGGCTGTATATAAAATGGTGGACACCTGCGCTGCCGAGTTTAAGGCATATACACCGTATTTGTATTCAACGTATGAAAAACCTTTTTATAAGTCAGAAGTCAGAAGTCAGAAGTCAGAAGAAAAAACAGATGATAATATTTTGGATCATTCACTTCCCACTTCTTACTTCCCACTTCTTACTTCAGCAGTCGAATGCGAAGCAAATCCCACTGACAGGAAAAAAGTCGTGATCCTCGGAAGCGGTCCGAACAGGATCGGACAGGGCATTGAATTTGACTACTGCTGCGTGCATGCGGTCTTTGCGCTTAGGGAACTCGGATATGAAACGATAATGGTAAACTGTAATCCCGAGACCGTCAGCACCGATTACGACACGGCGGACAGGTTATATTTCGAGCCGCTGACACTGGAAGATACACTAAATATTATCAATACGGAAAAACCTATTGGGGTGATTGTTCAATTCGGCGGACAGACCCCGCTCAAGCTCGCAGTGCCGCTTGAAAGAGAAGGCGTCAGGATCCTCGGCACCTCCCCTGATTCAATCGACATGGCCGAAGACAGAAAGAGGTTCAAGGGAATCCTTCACAAGCTGGATCTCCGGCAGGCGGAAAGCGATACGGCCGTGTCTGTAGACGAAGCAATTGAAATTGCCAGAAAGATAGGCTACCCCGTCATGGTCAGACCGTCATATGTGCTTGGCGGACGGGCCATGGAAATTGTTTATGATGAAAAAAGCCTCATGGACTATATGAAAAGGGCTGTCACCGCGTCGCCTGAACATCCGGTGCTTATAGACGATTATCTTGAAGACGCAATCGAAATCGACGTGGACGCCATTTCGGACGGCAAAAGTGTTATTGTTGGTGGAATCATGGAACACATTGAAGAAGCCGGCATTCACTCAGGGGACTCAGCGTGTTCATTGCCCCCCTACTCTTTATCATCTGAAATTGTGGAACAGATTAAAGTGCAGACAAAGGCCCTTGCAATAGAGTTGAACGTCATCGGTCTCATGAATATACAGTTTGCCGTCAAAGACAATGAAATATATATTCTGGAAGTAAATCCCCGCGCATCGCGTACGATTCCGTATGTAAGCAAATCCATAGGGGTCCCGCTCGCAAAGATGGCCGCCAAGGTAATGGTAGGAAAGACACTGGAAGAGTTGGGACTGACAACAGAAAAAGAAATTACCCATTTCACGGTAAAGGAGGCTGTATTCCCCTTTGACCGTTTCATGGGCGTTGACACCCTCCTGGGCCCTGAGATGAAGTCAACCGGAGAGGTAATGGGGATTGATGAAGATTTCGGCAGGGCATATGCAAAGTCACAGGCTGCAGCCAGGAATGCCATGCCTCTCAGGGGCACTGTTTTTATTAGCGTGAAGGACTGGGACAAACCGGCAATTACCCCTCTCGCCTCAAAACTTGTATCGCTTGGTTTTAAAATTCTCGCAACGAGAGGCACAGCGTTTTATCTCAATCAACTCGGCATAAAAGCAGGCACCGTCAATAAGGTCACCGAGGGAAGGCCGCACTGCGTGGATTTGATAAAGAACAAGGAGATCGATTTTATCATCAACACTTCAGCCGGCGCAAAGGCAAAGAAGGACTCCTTTTCAATCAGGGAAAGCGCCCTTCAGTACAACGTAACTTATACGACAACCATCTCCGGCGCAAGGGCGGCAATTAAGGCGATTGAAGTAATGCTTAAAAGGCAGTTAAATATTAAATCGCTCCAGGAGTATCACAAGGTCAGGCGTCAAGCCTGATTCAGTTTGATTCGTTCTCAGTTCAACCTTCAACAGGGCGGCCATCATATCTTATATTTGTTTCCTGCAGCTGGACCGCGGCTGAACTGCTTTTATTAATTCTGAACCCCGACGTGGATTTCTTTAATGTATCGACTATTTCCGTTAACCTGTTGAATTCGGTCATTACGTCATCTGCCATTGTATCTATATCTTTGGCTATATTTGCCGTCACGCCTATATTGTCGGTTATTTCCTCGGAGGCTGATGACTGCTCCTCGACAGCAGTGGCGATCTGAGTAATCAAGTCGTTAACATTGACCACGTCTGATATTACCAGGTCAAATGACCTATTCAATTTATTCATTGAATCCACGGCCTGCCCCGAACCCTGCTGAATGTCCGCGATTATTGAATTTATCTCCGCGCTGGCCTTGGTTGTCCTCTCAGCAAGCTTTCTTACCTCTTCCGCTACCACAGCAAATCCTTTGCCATGCTCGCCGGCATTTGCAGCTTCAATTGCCGCGTTTACTGCCAGAAGATCGGTCTTGTTGGCAATATCATTGATGAAATTGATTACCTCGCCGATTTTTTTGCTCTTCTCCCCCTGCCTGTTTACGATAGAAGCAGTTTCACTGACAATCCCCGCGCTGTCTTTGACTATGTCATGGGCCTGTTTTGACAGCTCACTTGCCGTGCCTGCGGATCTTGCAATTTCCGTGACGGTAGTGGTCATTTCCTCTGAAGCGGCTGCTATCTGGGTTGCATGGTCGGACTGGCTTTTGGCCCCTTCAGAAGTTTTTTCAGATTTTGCTTTCAATACTTCAATAGAGGAAACTACATTATTTGACGATGACATGATGTTGAGTATCATATTGCTGAACGATCCTTTCATCTTGTGAATATGATGCAGAAGCGTCCCCATCTCGTCCCTGCTGCCGGACTCTACATTTATACTGAAGTCACCTCCGGCCAACTTCTCAATCCTGTCAATCGCATATGACATGGCAGATTTAATACTGCTGACAATCAGGTAAGTTATCGAAGATATCAGCGCTACTATTATAATCGTCAATATCAGCAGGGCCGTGTTTATCCTTGAAGACATCTGCTGGTTCCTGACATAGAAATCCTGCACCGATTTTTTCTGCATATCAACCATATTGTCTATTGAACGAAAGATAAGGGGCTTGTAATCAAGCCATTCATCAATCAGGGCAGGGACCTTTTCCGGTTCATTGCCGAGATATACCTTTTCAAGCTTGGAGGCAACTGTCTTGAAGCCGTTATATCCCTTTTCAAATCCCTCGATCTCTTTACGCATGAGACCATCAACCGTTATTGCATTGTTAACGTCCCCCCACAAAGCGTCAATTGTGCCTATCGATTCTTTCAAATGTTTCCCTGAGGGTATGGCGTCGGCTATTTCAGCCTTTACTCCGACCATACGGTATTCAATCTCCCGGAATACAAACTGTATCTGCCTCAAATCATCGAGGGGCATAACTTTATGTTTATAAATCTCCTCGAGTGTCCCCGTCCCATCGACTCCCATATAAGCAATCCCAGCTGCATAGGCGAGAATAATGACCAGGCCCATTATTGCAATAAACAGGACTTTGCTGGATATTTTTATGTTCCTTATGACATTAAATTTTGAAATCATCTGCAATCCTCCCGGTTATCATTTTTTTGGCATTAATATGTAACTACTCAGGTTGTTTAGACTGTAGTCTGTTAGGACTGCTGCTCTGAGCTTTGTGTGATCTCCCATGGTTATTCCCCCCTATCTACCTAAACACCTACAGACTATCTACCTGAGTAGTTACAAGTTTATCAATCAGGTCTGACGGCGAATCTTCCGGTTTCATCATGAATCCATCGTACTTGTTTACTTTGAACTGGGACAGATTATCCCGCAGTTTTCCGGCAGCGCCGGTAATTTCCGAGACAACCTTGATTGTATCTTCTGATGAGATATAAGTGTCCTGCGCTATTTGTGCCACCTGTTGAATATTGGAAGCGATTTCATCCGCAGCTGCGGACTGTTCTTCAACGGCCGTGGCTATTTGCATAATCAGGTCATTGACATTATCAACATTAGACATGATATCGCCAAAAGAACTGTTCACACGGTCCATGGCCTCAACAGCCTGTTCCGACCCGCGTTGAATGTCTTCTATTATAGACGTAATCTCCGCGCTTGCCTTTGTTGTCCTTTCGGCAAGCTTTCTTACTTCCTCAGCCACTACCGCAAACCCCTTGCCATGCTCCCCTGCATTGGCCGCTTCTATTGCCGCGTTTACGGCAAGCAGATCAGTTTTGTTGGCAATGTCATTTATGAATTTGATCACTTCTCCTATTTTTTTGCTCTTTTCCCCCTGGGCATGAATAATGTTTGATGTATTCTTTATGACCCCGGAGCTTTCAGCGACAATACCGTGGGCCTTTTTTGACAGTTCGCTCGCATTGGCGGACGAGTGCGCTATCTCCGTCACCGTTGTGGTCATCTCTTCAGCCGCAGTTGCCACGGCGGTAGCCTGGCCCGTCTGCTCCTCCGCGCTTTTGACTATCCGTTCGCTTTTTTGAGATAGAGATGCGCCGAACTCTGATAGTTCAGCGACTATATTGACTATCTGCTTTATGGCGTTATTCATGTCCATCATCATCTTGTTTGTCCCTCTCGCCAGTTGTCCTATCTCATTAGCGCCATTTTCTTCAATCCTGACCCTCAAGTCCCCCTCTGCTGCTGTCAGCATTCTGTCTTTGATAGCCAGCAGCGGGTCTACTATGTCCTTTTTTACAAATCTCCATCCCACCATTGCGACAATGCCTGTTATGACAAATATAGCAACAGAGATAGCCTTCACATACCCTGAGGCAGGTATATGCACCAACGCAAGATTTACTGCCGCTAATGCAAACAGCGTCGAATAGATTAATAAAAGTTTAGACTTGATATTGATGTTCATATGTCCTTCTCCTTATGAGCTTCAGCTTTATTTAGATAACGGGTTCTCTTAAATGTCTTTTTAGTTCCCTGAGCACATCATCTTTGTCCCATTTCACAAGGTACTTGTCCACCCCTGCTTCAAGGCCTTTTGCCCTGTCCTCTTCACCCGACATTGATGTAACCATAAGCACCGGAATTCCAGGGTATCTTTTCTTTGCCTCTCTTGTAAATTCATATCCGTTCATATTCGGCATTTCGAGGTCGGTAAGTATAAGGCTTATGCTGTCGTTCAGCTTGTTCAGGGCATCAAGCCCGTCCTCAGCGCTGACGGAGCTGTAACCCGCGGCTTTGACCACATCCTCAAGGATTGAGCGATGGGTCTTTACATCATCGACCACAAGGATATGCCCGGTGGTCTTTGAATTCATGGAAGCGGTTGAGATTTCACCTGCCAGGGCGCTGGATGTTGCTGAAAATGCAGACCCTATCACATCACCGATATTTAAAAGTAAAGTTATTCTGCCGTTAAATATTACAGATCCGGTGGTCCCTTTGAATTCATTGCCGCCTGTATTAATAGAAGATACTTCCATCTTCTTTATACCAAGCATACGGCCTACAAGCAGGCCCGCTTCTTTATTGCCGGGACCGGACAGGTTGGTCAGTATTACCATGTAATATCTGTCAAATTCCCTTTGAGCAGATACATTAGTAAAACTCGCAATTGTCGTCAGGGGGGTTATCACTCCCCTGTACTTTATCATGAGCCTGCCGCCTATCTCTTCTATGTCTGTTTTGTGAATCATTTCTATTTCCCTGATGTTTCTTGCCGGTATCGCATACTGCTCTTTGCCAAGGTTATCGACAAGAACTACATTGATCGTGTCCGTACCCCATAATTCAACATTCTTCTCCATAGAAACGTCAGAGGCCAGGCGATTCTCCGTCGCCTTTGCAATCTTCATTAAGGCATCCACATCCAAAATGAAAGTTATCGACCCGTATCCCAGGATTGTTGCGCCGGATATGGCGTCAGGCTTTGATATTCCGTCAAGACAATCCAGCGTTTTAATGACCACCTCCTCCTGTCCCGCAGTTTTATCCACGACCAGCCCCATCCTAAGCAGGCCGTGTTTCAATACCACAATCGTCACTTCGGAATTATTGTTATGCCTGTAAGGAAGATTAAATACATCCGAAAGGAGCACTAAAGGCAGCAGCTCATTTCTCATCCTGAATATCATGCTTCCACGTACTGTCTCAATCTGGCTGAATTTGATCCTGTGGGTCTCAACCACGTTTGACAGGGGCACTGCATATCGCTGGTCGCTGATCTTAATAATAAGGGTGTCGAGTATGGCCAGGGTCAATGGTATCTTCATTTTCACTTCTGTGCCTATGCCTACTTCAGAGTCGACTATTATCTGCCCCCTCAATTTCTCGATATTGGTTTTGACTACATCCATGCCTACGCCCCTGCCTGAGACAGCAGTCACATTTTGGGACGTTGACAGCCCCGGGGCAAATATCAGGTTCAGCAGCGCCTGTTTGGACAACTTGTCTGCGCCCTCTGCTTTAATGAGACCTTTTTCTATGGATTTGCTCCTTACAGCATCGACATCAATGCCTTTGCCGTCATCTTTTATGCTGATAACAACAGAATTCTCTTCATAGTATGCGTCCAGCTTAATAGTGCCGTTTCTCGGCTTGCCCGCTTTGACCCTTTCGTCGGGCCTCTCAATCCCGTGGTCTGCCGAATTCCTTATCAGATGCGTCAGCGGGTCGCCTATGCCTTCAATTATATTTTTGTCTATCTCCGTATCTTCTCCGGTTGTCTCAAGCTCTAATTCCTTACCGAGGTTTCTTGATATGTCCCGCACGACCCTTTTGAATTTGCTGAAGACTGATGACACCGGGAGCATACGCGTCTTCATGACCGCCCACTGGATTTCCGAGGTCAATTGATTCAGGTGGCTCCCAGCCTCTGTCAGGTCAAAGGTCACCGTGTCGTCATCGGAGTATCTCTTCGAAAGAATCCTGTGAAGTTGAATATTTCTGTTGCGGGAGAGTACTAGCTCGCCTATAAGATTGAAAAGGTAGTCCAGCTTTTCCACGCTTATTCTGACAGAGCGGATATCTTCCTTTACGGTATGGACCTGCGATTTCACGTTTCCTGATTTTATCTCAGCAGACGGAGATGGGGAAGGCGAAGTTGAGCACTGCGCAACAGATGCATTGTCCGCAGCCGCGGTCGGGACCGTCTCTTTTTCCATAGAGAGGTCAGAGGTGTCTTTCTTCGCGCTAACGGTTTCGGTATGTTTTTCTCCGCAGGCTTCATCTGTTCTTTGTGCAGTGCCGCAAATCAGGCTTTCAAGTATTTTTTTTATCTCCTCTGTGCTTACAGCGGAGTCTTTTTTGTTCTTTTCTATATTTTTAAGCAGTGTTTTTATAACGTCCACAGCCCTTAATAAAGCATCCATTATTGAGGGGGTGAGGACTATTTCACCTTTTCTTAATTTATTGAGCAGGTCTTCTGCCTTGTGGGCAAGCCCTTCCAGGTTTTTGAAGCACAGCAATGCGGCGGAGCCTTTTATTGAATGAATTACCCGGAATATGTCATTCAAAAGTTCCTTGTTGTCCGGCCCTTTCTCAAGAGTGACAAAGAAGACTTCAAGTTTCTGGAGCCCTTCGCGGGCTTCTTCAAGAAAATCATCTATGATGTTGGGGGATATCATTTCAGTCAGCAGTTCTATATGATCGGGTGTAGCTGCTTCACTCCCGCCTTGATTGACAGTTTGTACAGGTTCTTCCACCACTGCACTCACAGGCGTGATGACATGGTCAGTGGCCGGGGGTTTTTGTTCATTGCCTGTATTCCCGGCGGCAACGGCAAGGAGCCTGCCGACAATTTCGCCGCTGTCTACAGAAGTATCTTTCCTGTTTTCTTCTATGTCTTTCAGGATCAGCTTCAGAATGTCAACGGCATTCAGGAGTGTGTCCATTATGGCTGGAGTAAGGACCAGCTCGGTTTTTCTGAGTTTGTTAAGTACGTCTTCCGCCTTATGAGATACGTTTTCCAGGTTCTTGAATCCGATAAACGATGCAGCCCCTTTCATGGAATGAATAATACGGAAGATATTGTTTATAAGGTTCGTATTGCCGGGGTCTTCTTCAAGGGCTATAAAATCACTCTCTATGCCATCAAGACTCTCTTTTGTCTCTGCCAGAAATTCAACAACAATTTCATCCGGCATCGCATCCATTGAAAACTCATCAGTCTGTTTTGCGTCAGAAGTATTTTCCGGTCCCATTTTTCTATATCTCCATTATCTTATGAAGCTTTTCATTTATCACGTCCGGCGACTCATTGAACTTGACGCCGGTGTAAAAGCCTGCCTGGTCATCAAGACTCCTTGACCAGACAACCATCCCATCCAGTTCTTTTCCGTCCTGGATGTTGACTGTCATCCCGGTGCCCATTTTCAGATGCTCATTCATCATCATCTTCATTCCGCCGAGCGAGATGTCCAGTAAACGGCACGGCTGCCATTCAGCATCGGGATCACGATCGCCAACCGTGCAATAATACGCGGATATGTCTGTCTCTTTTCTTGTAAACCTTCTTTTTTCAACATCAGTCCGGGGTCTTATTCCAAAGCCAGTCAGATTTTCCGGGATCAGATGGATCAGCAGCCCGTTTTCAAGCCGCTTTACCCCTGCAATGTATTTCGTATTTTCCTTTGAAAGTGTTGATGGGGGCTTTTCCAGCTCCTTGTCATTTATATCCATGATTGAGCCTATGGCGTCGACAAGTATCCCGATTATTCTGTTTTTGATGGAAAGGATAATGACGTTATGTTCCTTTGCAATCCTGTCCTTGACATCAAAGGCAATCCCTAAATCTATTACAGGAACAAGACTGCCCCTGAGATTGACAAGCCCTGTCAGCCATGCAGGGGAATTCGGGACATAGGTATTTTTCAATTCCGAAAAGGGCTTTATTTCCTTCAGATAGCCGATGTCCAGGCTGAAATGTTCAGTCCCGATTTTAAAGACTATAGCTTTAATATGCGCACTCCTTTTCCTGGTAACATAACTTCTGTATACCTTGTCTGTTTATTACTTCTTTTACTTAGCTGATTTCCTTACAAATTTTCCGTACAGGTATTTATCGTATCGGCAAATAAAATGAATACTTTAATTAATTGTCGTACGTTGACGGACTGGCCCGTTGTTCATATTTCTCATCCCCGCTATCAAGACTTTACTTTCACCAATATCGATTGTTAAAATCCCTTCAAGGAGAAAGATAATGCAAAAAGAACCAATGACCCCTCAGGGATATCAAAAACTCAAGAACGAACTCGACAACCTGTTGAAAGTAGAACGCCCTCAAAATGTTAGAGCAATTGCAGAGGCCCGCGCCCATGGTGATTTATCTGAAAATGCCGAATATCATGCTGCCAAAGAAAGACAGTCCTTTTTAGAAGGACGCATTCAGGAACTCCAGAGCAAAATCGCGCGTGCAAATGTAATTGATCCCTCCAAGATTTCACAGGGCAAGATTGCATTCGGCGCTACAGTAAAGGTCATGGATATGGATACTGATGAGGAAAAAACTTATCAGCTGGTCGGTCCTGACGAGGCTGATATCAAGGCCGGTAAGTTATCAATACATTCTCCCATGGCAAGATCTCTTATAGGCAAAGAGGAAGGAGACTCAGTAATAGTTAAAGCCCCTGCGAGAACTATTGAATATGAAGTATTAGAGATCAACTTTGAATAGGCTATTTCAGGCATCTGTAATTAATAATGAGAAGCTCGTTAAAGACCATTATCTCTTAACTCTGCACCCCCTTGAAAAAATAAAAAAGCCGAAACCCGGTAACTTCTTTATGGTTGCGGTTAATAAGGGCCTGGACCCGCTTCTCAGGCGTCCCATAAGCATCCACCGATGGCTCGACGGCGACTTCCAGTTACTTTACAGAGTTGCAGGCAAGGGAACGTCCATCCTGAGCAGGAACAAGCCGGGAGATATTCTGGAAATATTAGGCCCGCTTGGCCGCGGCTTTCCATTAAATATAAAATCCGAAAATATCATACTGGTTGCGGGCGGACTCGGAATTGCGCCGATTTTTGCACTTGCTGAATCTCTTGCAGGAAAAAATCTTTCCCTGTTTTATGGCGCGAGGACAAAAACAGAAGTTCTTTGTACCCGTGAGTTAAATACTATCGGCGTCGATCCGGTTATTTCTACTGATGACGGTTCGCTCGGGGGAAAGGACAATATTGTGAATGTCTTAAAGAGGCATGTCACACGTAATCCATCACTCGTCACTGATCACGTTTTATATGCCTGCGGACCGGGGCCTATGTTAAAAGCTCTGTCCATGTTTGCAATAAAATATAAATTGAAGGGACATATTGCGCTGGAACAAAACATGGCCTGCGGGCTTGGCACATGCCTTGGTTGTGTTGTGAAGACATCGAAGGGCTATAAAAGAGTCTGTAAAGAAGGGCCGGTGTTTTCGATTGAAGAAATTGTATGGTAATTAAAAGCGATCAGCTATCAGCGTTCAGCTTTCAGCTACTGATAAAAAGCTGACTGCTAAATGCTGATGGCTGATAGCTTGATTCGATAAAATTATGGCCAATAAAAAATCAATAGACCTCACAGTCAACATAGGCAAACTAAAGCTCAAGAATCCAGTCATGACTGCATCCGGTACATTCGGATACGGAGATGAATATGCTGAGTTTGTAGATCTGAACAAACTCGGGGCCATTGTCGTAAAAGGCCTCTCTCTTAAACCTAAAGAAGGCAATCCCCCTCCCCGCATTGTCGAGACGCCTGCCGGCATGCTCAATGCCATCGGGCTTCAAAATATAGGAATTAATAATTTCATAAAGAAGAAACTTCCTTTTTTAAGACAGTTCAACACGCCGGTGATAGTTAATTTCTTCGGCGACTCAATTGCGGAATATGTAAGGGCGGCGGAGAAATTAAGTGCGGCTGACGGCGTTCACGCGCTGGAGATGAACATATCCTGCCCCAACAAACAGGCGGGCTGGAGCATCTTCGGCACTGATCCTAAAGTCACATATAAGGTTGTCAGTGAAGTCCGGAAGGCAGCGGATAAGACACTTATTGTTAAACTTTCCCCGAATGTAACCGATATAGGTCTCATGGCAAAAGTAGCAGAGGATGCGGGAGCTGATGCAGTATCGCTCATTAATACCCTTACAGGAATGGCTATTGATATTAAGAACAGAAGACCCAGGCTTGCCAATATCATAGGAGGGCTGTCGGGGCCTGCGGTAAGGCCCGTTGCCATCCGGATGGTGTGGCAGTGTTACAAAGCAGTACAGATCCCTGTTATAGGCATGGGGGGAATTGTTTCAGCTGAAGATGCAATTGAATTCATTCTTGCCGGCGCAAGCGCAGTCGCTATTGGCACCGCTAACTTCATCAGTCCGAAGATAACAGAGGATATCATAAATGGGATAGAATCTTACATGGCAGAAGAAGATATCAAATCAATTAAAGCACTGACAGGAGCAGTTCAATGTTAGCGGCTCCTATAATTACATTAACAACAGATTTTGGTCTGAAAGACCCTTTCGCCGGATTGATGAAAGGCGTTATGCTTGGTATTAATCCTAATGCAAAAGTTATTGATATAACCCACAACATACAGCGCCACAATATTTTCGAAGCCTCTCGGGTAATCGCTATGAGTTATAAATATTTCCCCACTACAACAATCCATGTAGTTGTTGTAGACCCCGGTGTCGGCAGTATGAGAAGACCGCTGCTCATCGTTACTGAAGACCATTATTTTATAGGGCCTGACAACGGGATATTTACTCCCATCCTTGAAGACCTTAAGTCTACCTTTTTAAAGGTCTATAATGTAACGGCCTCACACTATTTCCTGCCGATAATCGGCTCAACTTTTCACGGCAGGGATATATTCGCGCCTGTAGCTGCATGGCTGTCAAAAGGAGTGGACTCTCATAAGATGGGAGAGCAGATTGATGATTACATGACAATTCCATCACCCAAACCCATGCATACAAATAACAACACAATTACAGGTGAGATCATCTCCATAGATATTTTCGGTAATGGCGCTTCAAATATAGCAAAAGACGACCTTGCAAAATTAGCCTCTATAGAATCTAAAGAAAATTTCAGGGTACTTTACAATAACGAACATTTACATATTGCTAACTTTTATGCTGAAAATAAAAACAACAGCCTCGCTGCTATCATTAACAGTTTCGGATATATCGAGCTGTTTGTATTCCAGGGCAGCGCTTCCGAAAAATACAATATTAAAATCGGAGACAAGGTGATCGTAAGTCTTGCCTGACCCGACATGAAGATATTATTAATCGGAAACTTTGCCCCTCCCTTCGAAGAGGAAAACCTCCAAAACATAACATTGTTCAATAAATTAGTTGAAGACGGCCACGAATGCTCGGTCATTAATATCTCTATAAACCCATCCACAGACAACAGATTTATTAACACGAAAAGCAACATTGACTATCTTACAGCATTGCTGCGCCATGGCCTGAAAAAAGACGTAATACATTTCTCAACTAAAGGTTATCTGCGTGTCGGATTACTGAAAATGATGTTGTCTATCTTTGCCGCAAAGATTTTCCGGGCAAAATCAATCATCACCTTCCATTCCGAATTATTTTCCATTTTAGGACAAATGAGAAGTCCTTTTGGAGGAACGCAGACACTTTTTACGTCCTTCTTTCTTGCCGATAAAATCATATTCGCCGACAAAGATACATTTGATGTGGCGGCGATGTATAGGAAGAGGTCTAACTTTGAATTAGTTCCGGCATTTATTTATATTCCTGACAGTTCAATAAAAAGAGATACCTCATTGTCAGAAAAACTGAAAGACAAAAAGAAGGTAGTTTTCTTTACAAATATTATGCAATCATCTTTCCTTTTTGAAATTCTCATAGAGCTGATCGCCGGTTCCTCCCTGACCGAAGATACCGGAATAATAATATCTTCATACAGTGAATCTTTCCCGGACTTGAAGGTCCGGCTAGAAACAGCCACTAAGGGAAGAAAGGACAATCTGATTTTCATAGAACAGGATGATATTCAATCTGCTTTAACGGCTTTCTCCAGGGCTGATATTGTTTTACGCCCGCTCACTTGTGACGGCGAAATGTTCTTTGAAAAGTTCACTGTGTCTGTAAAGAAAGTCCATCATGAAGGGAACACCGTCTTTTTTCCAAACGGTCTGGTTTTTATCAAAGAAGGAACTGCAGCGGCAATATGTGCAAATATTATCAAAACCATGTCATCTTTCGAAGCCAGTCCGTTGTCCGATTTTAAAACGCTGGATTCATGCGAGACAATCAGAATAATCTACGAGTAATCAGTAATACCCTTTCCAAAATTACCAATACTTGACAATATTAGTGGACTATTATAGTCTTATACTATGCTGAGATTATCTACAAAAGGCCAGTACGGGGTAAGGGCCATGTTTGAGCTCGCTAAAAACTATGAAAAAGGCCCTCTCACCATTAAGGAAATTGCCGCCAGGCAGGGTGTTTCAATATCCTATCTTGAGCAGCTTCTGAATAAACTGCGGAAGTCGGATTTGATCACAAGCCAGAAAGGACCCGGCGGCGGTTATGTAATAAATAAAAAGCCGGAAGAGATCAGTGTCGGCTTGATCCTTAATTCACTCGAGGGTCCTGTTGCTATCGCTCAATGCCTTGATCCTTCAGCCAAGGGCTGTAAACGGGTTGAAGGCTGTGTCACGAGATTATTATGGAAATCTCTTGGGGAAAAGATAGAAGATTTTCTTGATACCATAAACTTGAATGATCTTTTAAAGGAAGAAGCAAAATTATTGAGGTAACACATTATGTCACTGGCGGAGGCCCCTCAGTTGGAAAACACAGGAATTAAATTTTTAAATGAGCCTATGAAGGCTGACTCGGAAACAGATGTCATATATATGATGTGTCCGATGCATCTTCTTACCCTTGACGATAAAGTAAAAGAAATCAGGGCAGGTCAAATTCTTTCAATACTGACAGACTATGACGGGGCACTGGAAGATATTCCTGAATGGTGCAATAAAACCGGCAATGAATTTTTAGGAATATATGAAGATATTGACCATTACAAATTTTTTATAAAAAAAGTAAAGGGGTCGCGATGAAAAAAATATATCTGGACCATGTTGCAACAAACCCTCTTCATCCCGAAGTCCTGGATGCAATGCTGCCATATTTTAAAGAACTCTACGGCAACCCGTTGAGCCTTTACGAGCCGGGCGTTAAGGCAAGAGAGGCGATTGAAAACGCGCGCGAAAGCACTGCTGATCTTATAAATGCCAAGGCAAAAGAAATCATTTTCACCGCAAGCGGCGCTGAGTCCAACAACTTCGCCCTTAAAGGCATCGGATATGCTCTTCAGAACAAGGGGAAACATATTATAGTTTCCAAAGTCGAGCACCACTCAATTCTGAACTCAGCGCGCTTTCTTGAAAAACAGGGCTTTGCCGTCACATATTTACCCGTCGATAATCACGGCCTTGTTGATCCTGCCGCTGTTGAAAAGGCTGTAACAGACGAAACCATCCTAATATCCGTAATTCATGCAAGTCCTGAAATCGGCACAATCCAGTCAATTGCGGACATAGGCAAGATAGCTAAAGCCAAAGGTATTTTTTTTCACACTGATGCTGTTGCGTCGGTTGGAAACATCCCTGTAGATGTCCAGGCGCTTAATGTTGACCTTATGACATTTGCGGCCCATCAGTTTTACGGTCCGAAAGGCGCCGCTGCCCTGTACGTAAGGGAAGGCACCCGGATAGTCCCCCTGATTTATGGCGGGATTCAGGAAGGAGGCCGCAGGGCCGGGACTGAAAATGTTCCCGCTATTGTGGGCATGGGCAAAGCCGCAGAGATTACAAAAAGAGATTTGCAGAAGCGTATAGATCATGTAACGCCGCTAAGAGACAAAATAATCAGCAGCGCCCTTAAGATAGACAAGGTGATTCTCACCGGACATCCTCATCAGAGGCTGCCGGGCCATGCAAGTTTTGTAGTTGAATATATCGAGGGTGAAGCAATGCTTTTAATGCTCGCCTTCAAAGGCATATACTCTGCAAGCGGCTCTGCATGCAGTTCAAAGGCGCTGAAGTCTTCACCGGTGCTGATTTCCATAGGGGTCCCGGTGCATCTCGCACAGGGCTCGGTTGTATTTACTCTTGGAGAGGGAACAACTGAGGCAGACATAAATTATTTCAATGAATAGGAGAGGAAGGGAACCCCGTATGCGGCGATGCAATGAAAATATTCATTAAGGTCAAAGATAACGTAATCACTGATCTGAAATTTCAGACCTTCGGCTGCGCCTCTGCAATAGCAGTTTCAAGCATGGTAACTGAATTGGCCAAAGGCATGACGCTTGATGAGGCTATGAAGATAACAAAAGCTTCCCTTGCAGAGGCCCTTGATGGACTGCCGCCGCAAAAAATGCACTGCTCTAATCTGGGCGCTGACGCCCTTCACAAGGCCATAGAGGATTATAAAAACAAACAGGGAAAATAGATGAAGAGTATTTCCCTCGGCTACTCCCCCTGCCCTAACGATACTTTTATCTTCTATGCCATGATTCACGGAAAGATCGATACGGGCGGTCTTTCATTCAATGAAGTCCTGCTGGATGTTGAAACACTAAACCGTAAGGCGCTGAAAGCGGAGCTTGATATCTCTAAAATTTCTTATGCGGCATACGGGCGTCTCCGTGAGAATTATTGTCTGCTAAGGTCAGGAGGGGCGCTTGGCAGGGGATGCGGTCCGCTTGTGGTAGCAAAAAAAAAATATGCAATGGAAGAACTTCGCGGAAAGAAGATAGCGGTCCCCGGCAAACTGACTACGGCATATTTGCTTTTACAGTTGCTTGATCCTGCATTTATAAGAGCATATGGCAACGGGCGGGATTACCCCGCCCCTACACCGACCCCTAATCCCCAATCCCTGACCCCTGTCGTTATCGAGATGCCATTCCACAAAATCATGGACGCAGTGGTAAATGAAGAAGTTGACGCAGGATTAATAATACACGAAAGCAGATTTACATATCCTTCATATGGATTAAAACAGGTTATAGATCTCGGACGCTGGTGGGAAAAAGAAACAGGGCTTCCCATTCCACTGGGGGGAATTATCGCCAAACGAACTCTTGGAGAAAGTTCGATCAAACAGATAGAGAAATTATTAAAACAAAGTGTGGAATATGCGTTCAGCAACAGGATAGAACCAATGTCCTATATAAAAATGCATTCTCAGGAATTGTCCGACGATATCATTAATCAGCATATTAATCTTTACGTAAATAACTTCTCACTTGATGTAGGAGAAGAAGGGGAAAAAGCTGTGACAGAGCTTATTTCAAGAGCGGAAAAAGCCGGCATCATCCCAAAATCAAACCAGCCGATATTTATTCCACAGTGAAAAACCAGAAACTGGCTGCTATCGATATAGGAACGAATACCTTCAGGCTCCTTATTGCAGAGATCCATCCTGATTCAACTCAAGGGAATTTCTCATTTAAAGAACTCTGCTCAAAGAGGATAATTACGAGACTGGGTGATGGGATCGCGCATGATGGCTCCATCAACAAGCAGTCTGTAATGAGAAGCATCAAGGCACTGAAACAAATCAGCAGAGTTATCTCCCGGCACAGAGTTGATAAAATATCGGCTGTGGCTACGAGCGCTTTGAGGGAAGCAAAGAACAGCAGGGATTTTCTGGACAAGGCAAGAGATGCGGCGGGACTGGATATAAAAGTCATCAGCGGCAGGCAGGAGGCAAAGTTGACCGCTTCAGGTATGCTGATTGATATGCCCCCGCCGAAAAGCGCGCTTATGGTTGACATAGGCGGAGGGAGTACGCCGCCGGGACTATTACGGCATTGGCGGCCATGGCGCAGGACCTCAGGAAATTTGAACACGATAAAATTCATAAGTTCAAATTGACTAAAGATAAAGTGAAAAATATTTTTTCTGCCATGTCCGTATTATCATCTTATGACAGGGCGCGTTTTATCCCCTTTGAACTTGCAAGGCTTGACATAATAGTGCCTGGAACACTTATACTTTTAAAACTTATGGAGTCCTTCGGCTTCAAGGAGATTGCCGTAAGCAATTATGGTTTACTCGAAGGAATATTGATTGATCTCTACAAGAAAGAACGGTGACAGAAAAGTGAAAAATAATCCTCAACAATTAAAATATCAGAAAGCAACTCTTGGCCATGCTAAAGCCATACATGAATTAGTCAACTCGTTTGCCCAAAGAAACAGGATGCTGCCCCGGTCTTTGAATGAGATTTACGAACTTATACGCGATTTCTTTATATGCCTTGATAAGGGAAAGGTCGTTGGCGTATGTTCTCTCCATATTGTGTGGGAAGACCTTGCAGAAATACGTTCAGCGGCTATATCGAAAAAATACCAGAAAAGGGGCATAGGCAAAAAACTGATAAACCTCTGCCTCAAGGAAGCCGGGGCGCTTGGCGCTAAAAAAATCTTCGCCCTCACATATCATCCTGAATACTTTAAACACCTTGGATTTGAGGACATTGATAAAAATGAATTGCCGCATAAGATCTGGGGTGACTGTCTTAAATGTCCCAAGTTCCCGGGCTGTGAGGAAGTGGCAGTGATAATTAACCTAAAACAGCAATTAGCGGACAGCGAACACCGATCAGCAAAAACGGAAAGATAGTTAAAAGCTGCAATTCGAAAAACCAGTGGAAGGCTAATTTAAAAAGTCATCCCGATACATTAAGAGCAGCCTTGAACCTGCATAACTTATTTTTGATTAGCGGTATATAAAGGACAATAACTGGCAATATATAATTTAATGTCTTATCGAATTATTAATTTTTAAATTTGACTTCCACTGGCTTATATGAAGTCATTGTAACAGCGTTCGTTATGAATTAAGAAGTCAAGACTTTTACAATTTACTCTGACTCAATTAACTGAATTCTTATACGGGCTTTCCCCCTCAGCTCTTTTGTATACTCGCCAAGCTTGGCGCTTAGTTCCTTTTCCAATAAAATCTCTTCTATGTCATCCCTGACATCGGAAAATTCCTTGCCTGCAAAAAGCTGCCTGTTCAAATCAAAATAATGTTCTATATTTTCATATGGTATATGTATAAAAGCTTTTATCCTTCTGTCAATGTCCTCCCTGATAACGGTTTTGTTATCAATCGTATTTTGAGGATTAATATCGGACCCGCCGGTCCTGTATTTTTTCGCTTCAATTAAAAGCAGCATACTGTTTATCATTTCATTCAAAACTATTTCCCCGGATACCCCGCTGTCCGCTTCATTAGCAGATTGAAGTGCGCTCTGAAACTCACTAAGTAAAATTACTTCATCATTCACAACCGCAACTATCCGTTCCAGCACTTCCGCCTGAACTGCGGTGACAAGTGACACGTGACAAGTGATAAGTAAAAATATAAGAAATAGTGTTTTAAGTTTTTTATTTTTCACTCTTGACCCTTAACTCTGTACGGGCGAGGTCACCTCGCCCCTACCTGACTCCGCCGTTAAAAAGCGTGTCCGAAACTGAAATGGACTTCCCCTGAACTATCTCCCCGATCTTTATTCATTTTATGGCCATAGTCTATTCTGATCGGGCCGACAGGGGTATCGTATCTTAACCCGGTACCTATCGTATATTTAAGTTCATCCTCTACTTCCGCCAGAGTTGTCCACACATTTCCCGCATCAAGAAATGTTACTAAGCCAAATCCCTTTCCAATGGAATATCTCAGTTCCCAGTTTGTTAAGACAAATATGTTGCCGCCTGTCGGGTTATCATCTGCCCCCTTTGGGCCGAGCGTATCATGGCTGTACCCTCTTACCGTCGTTCTTCCCCCCAGAAAAAACCTTTCAATAAGGGGAATTTCTTCAGTCTCCTCAAACCCGATGGCAGCTCCTCCCTTGAACGAGACGGCAAATACAAGAGGCTTCAGCAACATAAAATACCATGAACTCTGGAGAGTCGTCTTTATGAATTCAGTCTCGGACAGGAACGCGGATGAAGCATACTTAACAACAATCCCTTGCAGTGACCCCGATGCAGGATCAAATGGATTGTCCCGTGTATCATAAAATAAAGAAGGTGATATACTGCTGATGCCCAGAGTTCCGGTATCTTCCTTGCTCAATATGACATCCTCCTGTACATCCTTTGTATCGACATATGTATATTCATAATCAAAGCCGGCCTTCAGACCTTCTTTTATCTCTTTCTCAATGCCGGCAATAAAACTCTGTTTATCGATCTTATACAGCACTTCCCTTGTATCGATATTGAGCGCCCTCTTGTCTTCCCTGATCAGGAAAATCTTTAAAGGCACATTGGGTTTGTTAAGAAGCCACGGCTCTCTGAGATTTAATATATACCTCTTTTCTACCGAGCTCATCTCGACCCGAAATCCTATCTTCCTGTTATATCCGCCGAGATTACGATAGCTTATATCAATTGATCCCCTCGCCTGTTCGTAATCGCCATAGCCCAGGCTGATTTCCACTGAACCGGCCTTCCCTTCCTTGATGGAAACAAGCATGTCCTTTACAATTTTCCCGTCCCTTTCGTCGCCCGGTTCAAGTGCATCAATTGATACCTCATTGAAAATACCAAGCTTGTAAAGGCGCTGCTTTATCTTCATAATTTCATCAGCATTATATGGGTCGCCTTCATTAAGAGTAAATTCCCGTTTAATAATTTTGGCCCTGGTTTTCCAGTTGCCGCGCAGAATGATCCTGCCGATGACCGAAGGATTGTTCTCTGTTATTATGAATTTCAGAGAGGCATTTTCTTTATCAATGACACTTAGAACTTCAACGACTGCATTCAGATAACCATACCGGCCATAAAGGGAAAGCACCCTGCGCCGCGCATCGCCTATATCAATCACATTATAAGGCGACTCTTCTTTAAGATTTAAAGCATCAACGATCTGAGAAGTATTTATCCGCCTGTTCCCTGTAATCCCGATGGATTTGATTATCGTCCTCGGCCCCTCGGCAATAACAAACTCAAGGTTTATTTCCGTGCCGTTATTCTGAAATTCTTTTTTTATCTCCACAACATCAGGCTGCAGATAGCCGAGCGCATTGTAAAATCTGAGCAATGATTCCCTGCTGTCCTCTATAAGATCATCATTGAACGGCTTTCCTTCAACCAGAGGAACAACTCTTTTAACAGCATCCTGGCTGATGCTGGTCCCGGAGAATTTCATTTTCTTCAGGACCACTCTTTCCCCCTCAAAGATAATATACGTAATCTTAATTGTATCTTCTTCCCTTTCAACCCCGGCTGCAATCTGCGCATAATAGTATCCCTCGTTTATATAAAGGCGCTTCATACGGTCCGCTGATTCAGCGATAGACTCATCGGTCACTTCTTCATTTTCAATAAAGGGGAGTTCTTTTTCGAGTTTCCCGGTACTGAAAGCATTATTATTTTTGAATTCAACTTCAAGTTTGGGCCCTGGATAAAACGGTATTATAAGTTCGCCGTTGCTGAACTGATAAGGCCCGGCCAGCGGATTGATATATTTTTCTTTTTTATAGTGCTCTTTTATCCTTTTAATATCTTTGTCCAGCTCCTCCATATCAAATATGCCGCCCTCTGTGACCGTTATCATATTTCTGACTTCAGAGGCCGTGTCTATTTTGTTTATAATTAATGGCCGTCCTTCTTCAATATTTATATTTATATCGACCGCCGCTTTGTTATCTTTGCCTTCAACTTCAATTTTGATCTCTGCATCAGGGTATCCCTTTCTTTTATAAAACTCAATAAGGTCAAGCCTGGCGGCGTCCAGCAACTCCTCATGGTAGTCTTCATCCTCCTTGAAATGAAATCTTTTCCTGATAATTCTTTCTGACACATTCTCATCCCCGTCTATATTGATCTTTTTAACAACCGGTATTTCCCTTATAATATATGTTAATTTGAGGCCGCCGTCATATTGCCCTGATACGGCCTGTATGTCCTGAAAAATTCCCTTTTTAAAGGCCCTCCTTATTCCCTTGCTTAATTCCTGTTTATCAAGCATATCACCGACACGACAACAAACCAGATCAAAAAATTCTTCTTTATCCATGCGTGTAAGGCCGCTGACTTCAATTGCCCTGATTATGTTTGCAGGATCGGATGCGTCCGCAAGGGCAGGGAATAATAAATAAAAAACAAGAAACAGAGGCAAGGCGCATAGCAGCTTTCTGATAAGCTGACATGTTTGATTTTTCATTGACCACTTTCTGTTTCTCATTCTTTTATTTGAATTCAAATTTGTATTTCAGATCGACCCCTGCGCTGCCGATCTCATTTCTGGAGCCGACAACGGAAATATTTTTATCGATCTTATACTCAAGCTTGACCACACTTTCTTCCGACGTTCCTATAGGTGTGGAATATGTCACGAACAATTTGTTCTCAAATAACCGCTTGCCGATAGTTACCTTGGGAACAGACGCCCCCCCTGTAGTCGTGTGCGGTTCAATCTCAAATCTTTCAACACCGGTGTAAAATTGAAACTTCTCCTCCACTGTATCCTGAATAACGCCTGTAATAACGGCTGCAGCCTCACCTGCGGCAATGCCGCTTTCAATTCCCTTCACATCCTTGCCTGTCTGGCCTACCGTCAGTAAAGCAAGTATGTCCGTTTCCGACAGAGGGGGATCTGAAAAGAGGGACAAAGTGAATTTGTCCATTGTACCGTCCAGGGTAAGCTTAACGTAATAATTACTAATATATGTATCTGCGATAATATGAAAAACAGGAGCAATGCGGTTTGGTTCCACAAAATCCACACTGCTGCCGTCAAGGATATTAAATTCATTACTTCTAAAATATACCGTGCCTTCATGTGCCTCAATTCTGCCCATCAGTCCCCTGCGCGCGACACTCCCCGTAAGATTGAGCGCTATTTTAACGGGTGTTCTGGCAATATTGTTGTCAATGATAATATTGTCAGTGCCTTTGATGTGTACATTCAATAAAGTTTTTGCAAGAAATTCCGGATATTCGGCCTTCTTCTTGTCAATCTCCTTGAGGCCGAACAGCCAGCTTTTCCATTCGACCCTTTTTGTATACCGGGCCCTTTTGATGTCAATATTTCCTGTCACACTGGACCCCTTTGAAGAATTCTCATAGAACAGTCTTCCATCCAAAGCCGCGCTGAGACCTTCCACCGGTTTTATTTTAATTCCATTGAAATCAGCAGACATAAAAAATCTCTTAAAAGACAGTCCATCAAGATGTCCTGCTCCGGACATGACTATGGTGCCGCCGGCAAATTTGGCGCTGATTGAATCAAATGCAATCCGCTCTTTTTTCAAAAAACACGTGCCGTTTACAGGACCGATTTTGTAAGGGACACCCGACAATGACACAGTTGCATCGCTTATATTTACCTGTCCATCAACTTCCGGCCTCTTCCATGGCCCTGTTATATCAACTTCAAAACCGCCACGTCCTCTTAACGACGTAATTTTATCATTCAATACCCTCAGAGGAGCAATTTCCATATTACCTTTCAAATGCATGTTGTACCCGTTGAAAATATTTACGGTGCCCTCTGCAAATAAATCAGCATCTTTGCCGGTCAGAAAAAAGGATTTAATCCGGAGTTCTTTACCGTTAAACTCAATATCAATATCTTCCCTGTTTATAAAATCGTATCCGTACAAACTCAGGGCCGCGTAATTAAATTTTGATCTCACTGTAATTTTGTCCCCCCTGCCGTCCAGTTTCACGCCGCCTTCCAGGGAAACCAGGAAATCCTCCGGGACTTCTTTTAAAAAGCCCGCCAGCAGGAAGTCGTATCTGCCTTTATTAAATTTTGAATTTACATTCCATGATATCCTGTCTGCAAAGAGCACGCCTGCATCAGCCTTGACCAGGCCGTCAATCAAGCTTCCCTCAGCATCGAGTTTTTTGTTCTTAAGTGTTCCTGTTACAGCGCCTTTCCCGGCGGGCACGCCTTTAAGCAGTGTTTCATCGATAGTCGCTGCAAATTTCAGTTCCGGATTATCGATTGACCCTGATCCTTTCAGATCAAGTCCAAAGATAATATCAACAGGATAATGAAAATGATTGAATGCTGAGATGTCCTGTAATTGAATCTTCTCCGATAAGACTGAGATATTAAAGTTTTTATTAAAAAATAAAGTCCCTTTTGCCTCAAGATTCGATTTAGACCTATATGCTTTTAATGACCTGAATTCTATTTCTTTCGGCCGCAGTTCATAATTAACGGCGACTTTGTCTACTTGCTGGCCATATATATCTCCGCTTACTATGCTCAATTCACCTGGACTGACAAAATTATCCGGATGACCCTCAAATGAGACCTTGCCGCTAACACGTCCTGACACCGGAATCTCTTTATAAAATACGTTAATAAAGGGCCTGATATTTACATTCGTTAACTCGGCTTTTGCCTTGTAATAAGGGGCCCTGAACAAAAAAAGTCCATCTGCTTTTCTAAAGTCGATTGCCCCTGATGCATTGCATTCTGCGCCATCCTGATTTATTACCAGCCGGTCAACTGATAGAGAGCTGATCCTGTATATCAGATCGGCAGATGCCTTTGTAAATTTTATACCATGGACACTGCCGGATTCCGATGCAGCCTTTCCTCTTATCTCAGGGTCTGAGGCAGGCCCCTTTGCAGTGCCCTCGAAACTGACCGGAGCAGACACCCCTGTATAATAAGGGGCTGTCAAATCAGAGACATCCCCGCTGTTCAGCTTCAGATTCAGGTCCAGAGTTTCCTTATTGAGATCTATGATTCCATCAAGAAACAGTTTTGTACTGTCAGCGGAAAGGAATGAATCCTTGAGCCATAGAATATTGTCCCTCAATTCAACTGCAGCTCCGGCAGAGGAGAGCCTGTCCCATACATTCCCTTCCTTATGTGACGTATTGCTATAATTAACATCGGCGATCACTTCAATATCATGTCCGTTCTCATAATTAAGTTTGAAGTCTCCGGAAATTTTACCTTCCGGGAACGGCGGCTCCCATTCTATATACCTGAAGAACTGAGGGCTGTTGATGTCACTGATATGGACATCAGCCACATAATCCGCGCTGGGAATCATTATATGGCCATCTCCTTCAATCGTCCCATTGTATGTTTGCGCCTTAAAACCGTTTAAAGCAAACTTCTTGTCTTTATAAGTTAATTCTCCTTCCACATCATCAAGTGGCAGGGTGGCCAGCATGGCATTTTTAAGTTTCGCATCGCCTTCACCCACGATATCAGGATAAATACCCTTAATCGTCCCATTTACAGAAAGCTCGCCTGTAATATTTTCATCGACTTGTATTATCTCCATTAATGTTTCAAGATAAAACCGGCTGTCGGTTTTTAAATCAAGATCAAATCCGGGCCACTTTGAATCATCGCGCCGTACCAGTCTGACAGAACCTTCAAGAGACAGCTCCCCGTCTTTTTTCTGTTTCAGGGAATATATTTTATTTATAGTGGACGCATAGATCTTTGCTTTAACTGAAAGACTGCCGTCTTCAATTTTCCCTTCATCGGAAAAAAATATTTCACCATCAGCTGAAAAAGAAGAATCTGATGAGTAGATATTTATTCCTGCCACTTCAATCCTGTTATTTTTGATCTTTATCTTTCCGTCAAAACTTCCTTCCAGTTCCGATTGGTCCGCCAATTTCAATGTCCCATTTTTCAGTAATACGGTTATCGTTGAGGATATGCCTTTCGGGACCATGTCCAGATACAGGCCGCTCCCTGTAATGCCAGACAGTTTATCTGCGCTGATGTATACCACATTACCGTCCGTCAGTTGAATATTTTTCAGGCTTACCCTGTATTTCCCCTCTTCTCCAACAAGGTCCGATTTTTTCAGGTTTTCCATTATCCGCTGAAGATCGTTTCCGCCCGCAATCAGGTCGGGCTCCTTTAATGTCAATTTCCTTATTCTTATCTCCCTTGACACCAAACCCAGCAAATCAATATAAGCCCGCGTCTTGGTGATCCAGAGAAGCCTGTTTCCGTCTTTGTCAAAGAGTTTAAACCCCTTGACCTGCACGTAGAAGGGAAAAAGATTGATGACCGCCTTATCGATAATTATTCTTTCCTGCGTGGCATTTTCAAGCACAGGGATAAGAATTCTTTTTATTGAATTTGATAAATAGGGGCCTCTGAGAAGAAAAAACAGAATGCCAACAGACAGTATAATCGATCCAATAATAGTTGCCACTCTAACTTTTTTGCTTTTTTTACTTATCATATTTTAACTCTTAAAACACCAAATGGTATAATACCTAAACAAAAAGATAGGCGTCAATTTGACCGGAAGCTGTCAGCATTCAGCCGCAAGTCTTTATTATTTACAATTTATCTTCAATTATAATATCATCTGTAACGTTAGAAGCGGGCCTGATTTTATGACTGATTGCTGTGAACTGTATGCTGAAGGCTTTTTTACGGGCGGTTAGCTCAGCTGGGAGAGCGCCGCGTTCGCAACGCGGAGGCCGGGGGTTCGAATCCCCTACCGTCCACCATTACTCAGTGTCTGTTTATAAACCCAGCCGCCGAATTGCCACTTGTAAAATTCATTGCGGTTAAAATATGCAAAGTTCCCCACTTTCCAGAGACTCTTGTCCTTCCCCATCCTCTCAACTTTAAGCTTAATCCTGCTGTCAAGAGCCCCTGTCCCGAATCCGGATACTGATACCATTAATCCTGCTTCTCCTGATTCATCCTTGAACAGCACTGGTTTGCTGACAATTATTGCAGCAATCCCCGGCATCAGGGATTCCACATTTTCTTCCTGGAAATATTCCTTAACAAACATTATTCCCTCTTCAACAAACTCTCTCGCCTCTGCAGATGCAAGTTCATCCCTTTTGATTCCGATATATTTAATACCCAACAATTCAACACCAGTGACATCTGCAGGATAAGTCATTTCATGAGACTGGAAATATTCCTTGACCGGATCATTTCCTGAGCAGGCGGAAAGCAGAACCAGTATTGCTGACGATAAGGTGCAGATCGTAACCAAAGCCGAAGACTGGCACTTACGAAGAAGATTTAACTGAGATGCCGGTGCCTTAATTTTAATACCATGGCGCGATAGTCAGCCAGCGCCCTTTAAAGACATTAAAATCTTTGAATCCTACCGCATTATCAGAATCAAGATCAGCGTCAGGATTCCAGTTCCCGGATGATGGAAGAGACAACCACGCTGCCTTAAATACGTTAAAGTCCATAAATCCTACCACGCCGTCATTATCAAGGTCTGCATCGCAGATGTTGCCATATCCGTCGCCGTCGGTGTCCTGCTGGCCGGGATTGAATGTCTGAGCACAGTTATCCCTCCTGTCAGGCATCCTGTCAGCATCTGAATCAGTATAGGTCATAGAGGCATGTTTGAGATTGCTGTTAGATGAATCGTAATAGTTGATGTGTACCAGACGGCCGGATGTTACCTCTATTGAAGAATATTTCCCCACATTATTTGAACTGTCAACAATCTCTTTGCTAAAGGCACTGGATGTCCCAACTGCATACTTGAGGACGCTATTTGCTGCGTCATAATAAGTGATGTGTACAATGCCATCTGTTGTCATTGCAATAGCAGAATGCTCTCCAACATTACCTGCGCTGTCAACTGTTAAAGTAGAGAAAGCCCCGGACGTTCCTTTGGCATATTTAAGATCGCCATTTACTGCATCGTAATAACTGATGTGCACAGTACCGTTAGATTCCACTGCCATTGAAGAATACATTCCCGCATTGGCTGAACTGTCTATGGTTTCAGTAGAAAAAACCCCGGTTGTTCCCCTGGCATATTTAAGATCGCCATTTGCTGCATCATAATAACTGATGTGTACTGTACCGTTAGATTCCACTGCTATTGAAGAATACATTCCCACATTAGCTGAACTGTCTACGGTTTCAGTAGAAAAAGCCCCGGTTGTTCCCCTGGCATATTTAAGATCGCCATTTACTGCATCGTAATAACTGATGTGCACAGTACCGTCAGCTTCGACAGCTATTGAAGAATACATTCCCACATTAGCTGAACTGTCTACGGTTTCTGTGGAAAAAGCCCCGGATGTTCCTATGGCATATTTAAGATCGCCATTTGCTGCATCATAATAACTTATGTTAACGTTGCCGTTAGATTCCACTGCCATTGAAGAATACATGCCTGCATCGGCTGAGCTGTCTACGGTTTCATTATTCCATGACGTACCGTTTTTATAGGAGTATTTAAGAAATCCATTTGTGGCGTCATAGTAACTGGAGTGAGCTGAAACACCGGCAACAGAGGTATAGGAGCCAACATCTCCGCTGCCGTCAACGCATTCTATGGCCCAGTCGCCATTACTGCTGCTGTCAGCTGTAGCGGCATTGCAGTCATCATCAATACAGTTGCCGTGAATTTCCGCAGCGCCGGGATTGACAGCAGGGTCATTGTCATTGCAGTCAATATTTGAAGGATAACCATCACCGTCAGCATCTGCATATACAGTTATGTATCCCATCCTTAACATCGTGTCCTGGTTCCCATCCGAATCCGTGACTGTAAGTTTTACTGTGTATATACCCGGAGTTGTAAAACTATAGGACGGGTTCTGACCTGCTGAATCAACTGTTCCGTTGTTGTCAAAGTCCCAGGCATAGGTTAAAGGCTGGTTGTAGCCGGTGGAACTGTTGGTGAACGTCACCGTAAGAGGCGCAGCTCCGCTTGTTGTATTCGCTGAAAAATTCGCTGCCGGCAAAGCAGCTTCTATATATGCTGTAGTCAATGATTCGTCTGTTAAATCAAGCTGATTTGTAACCTTCAATTTTATAACATAGGTACCAGACTGATTATAAGTATGTGATTGAGTGGGTGACGATGAACTGTACTCGTACGAGTCCGTTACACCGTCATAATTTATGTCCCATTGATAAAGGACAATGCCCCCTCTGGAATTTGAGGCATCAAGTAATATGGCCTGCCCCTCAATACCCGAATATGGGCCGCCTGTATGAGCAATAGGGGGGTTTGAAATTAAGGTCAGATTAACATTCACTGTTTCTGCTGCACCTGATGCTGAGCTTATGCTTATGCTTCCTGTGTGTATCCCCGGTGTAAGGCCGGTAATGTCGACTCCTATACTCAATGTTAACGTGGAAGATATGGCTATTGACCCTGAAGTTTCCGAAAGTGTTATCCAGTTATCATTAGTCGACGCCGTCCAGTTAAGTACTTGTGTTCCGTTATTTCTTATTTCAACGCTCTGTGCAGCCGGGTTATTACTGTATTGCAGACCCTGAAATGAAAGGGACAAGGGCACTATTTCCATATTTGTGTAAGGAACCAGCCCGTAAATTTCTATTTTCCTTGTATTAAGAGACGCGGTGTATAGTCTATTGCTGTTGCCTCTGACTATACCCAAGGGTGTCCTCATTGGATTGACAGTATCAGTAATCTTTCCGAGATAGCTCCCGAAATACTGGCCTGGATTATTGTCGTATACATAAATTATATGATATTGTGCGTCAGTTACATACACCCTTCCTGCATCATCTACCTCTACGCCCTGAGGTTTATTCATCTGTCCCTCAACATCACCATAATTACTGAAACTCCTCTGAAATGTCCAGACCGAACCGTTAACCTGAAATGTTTGTATTCTTCCGGCTTTTACCAGACCGGACGGCATTTGAGTTAATGGATGATCAAGAATAATAACTTCCTGAGTTGATTTATCTATTACTATTGATGACGGATATGCAAACTGGCCGTTTCCATTTGCCGGACAGCCATAGCAATGATCATAACTACCATCAGAAGAATACACTTTCACGCTGTTCTCTGCATAATCTACAACATAAATATTTCCATTATTGTCTATATCAATTGAATTGGGCTGGGAAAATTCTCCGTTTCCCGCGCCAAGCACATTTGTTCCTGATACCGACCCCGGCATAGGAAACGGGTTTAATCCGCTGTCATAAACCTCAACATTATTGCTGTTGTCATTGCCGATATATATTTTTCCTGCATTATCAACTGCTACACAGAGCGGTTTGCTCAGTCCTATCTTGGTGTTCTTGTATTGACCGCTCTGGCTGAAAACAAGAAGCCGATGATTGATGGACTCCACGATATAAACGTTTTCATCAGAATCCAGAGCAACATCTGTAGGCGCATTCACGGTAACTGATATGGGATTCAGCCGGTCATAGAGAGGCATACCCACTGTCTGCTGAGCAAACGATGGGGCATAGTTTATGAAATTAAACAGGAAAATGAACAAGAAGCCTATAAAATTTATCCTGAAATATCTGCATGGTTCAGCTATTAATTTCATATAATGCGCCTCGTAAAAAAATTATATCACCTATCCAAATCATATAGCATATTGAGAATATTCTAATGCTAAAAATTAATATTATTTATAATGAATAAATTGTAATGAATTTTATCTCAATAATTACGAAGCAAGAAGAATGCCATTGATAGAAATAGCATGAATGCTATAAATACAGCTAGTTAATGTAATTTTTCTTCAAATATGATGTGTTAGAAACCCCAAGTTATGGGTTTTTTTACGCAATGCAGCGATAGTTCGATTTCTCATATCAGTTTATACTGTATTGGGATTAACGACTTGCCTTGTGTTCAAGAATGTCCTTCAACTTTAATGTACCTATGCAAGGTTTAACAGTACGTATTAGAACAGGAGTCCTTTGAAGATATTTGATAAGGTCTTTAACCTCTCCGCCGGTAATAAAAAAGGCTCTACCCCCATATGGCACGCCCCTCTTTTTAATGCGTGGAAGCCGTATGTAACCATGAGCACGCGTAGCCACATAGCCTGTCGTGTATTTGGGGTCATCAGAAATACATATTTCCCCGAGCACCATGCGGAATTTATGAACCTTGCTCGCAAGGATCAGCGCCTCTTTGACCGTATTATTATTAAGTCCAAGACGTCCTAATTTACTGGCAAGATCTTTTGCAGCTTCGTCGGTTATACCCATCCGAGTTACTCTTATCCCGCGCAAAAGGTCCGGTTCAAGCCTTACTCCCTCAATGTTCATTAACATGGCGCCTCTCATAGTAAAGCCGATATCGAGGGCTTTAAATGCTTCTTCAATTGCCCGCTCTGTTATTCCTACAGATGTTAGTATTTCAAGAGCAGCCTTCTTTGCAGTTTCAGGATTTCTTGTGTTCAATGTGTAAAGCGGCAGCGAAGATATATGTTTGGGTTTCTCCTTTAATTCCTCTATGGTAAGACGTATTTCGTCCGCTGTGCCCCTGTCATGAATCAATGCCCTTTGTGTGTATTCTTTGACTATATTGCTGATAACATTTTTATCATAAATACCTTCAGCCCCGGATATATGTACACCGCTCACTGCTGATCTCATTCTTATGCTGAACCAGGTCTTGCGTGACATTATATTGCTAACTCCATATCTTTAATCATCTGTAAATCATCTTCAGGATTTCTCCCCTGTGTTGTAAGATAGTCGCCAATCAATAGTCCGTCAGCCCCGGCAGCGAAAATATGCGAGTTGAGATCACGCAGAGTTGAAGATCTTCCGCCGCAGACCCTGATCTCGCATTCCGGAAGAATAAGTCTGTAAATGGCTATAATTTTTAAAGCCTCAAGAGGACTTAGTACTTCTCCGTTTCCTAACGGTGTGCCTTTTATCGGCGTGAAAAAATTAATAGGAACAGAATCAACTCCAATTTTTTTTAAGGCAAACGCCATTGCAATACGGTCTTCCCAGGATTCCCCCAGACCAAATATACCGCCGCTGCATATAGACAAATCAAGAGACATGGCTGCCTCAATAGTTTTAATTTTGTCTTTATATGTATGAGTCGTGCAGATTTCACTGAAATACGCCTCTGAGGTTTCAAGATTATGATGATACCTGTTAAGACCGGCATCCTTCAGCTGTTTTAATTGTTCAATATCAAGCATACCAAGAGTGGCGCAGGGTAATAGATCCATATTTCTTAATTCATAGATGAAAGTACATATTTCACTGAGTTCTTTCTCTGAAGGCTTTTTGCCGCTCGTAACAATGCAAAATCTCTTTACTCCATTCTTTTTTGCAGAAATGGCAGCCTCCAGAATATTTTCCTTATTTAAGAGAGGATATACATTTGCATTTGTTTTACTATATGCTGACTGTGCGCAAAATGAACAATCCTCAGGGCACGCACCTGATTTGGCATTAATAATAGAACATAAATCTATTTTCCTCCCCCTGAACTTTTCCCTTACCTCATTAGCTGCTGCAAAGAGATAATATATTTCAGAACCTTTTCGTTTGGAGAAAGTCAGGGCAGTATGTTTATCAATACCATGATCTGATTTTTTTACTCCCGGCTCGGTTTGAAGCATGTGTTATTATCCATACGTACACGGTCTGTTGTCAATAATAAGTTCGGTAAAAGTACTTGGCAGAAAGACACTTGACTGGAATTAAATAGTTATATGCAACTATTAAATATTGCTATTAATGCTTGTAGTTAGGATGGTTAACTTGATGTTATTTATCAGCTATATATTATATTAAAGCCTTTGAACTCACCAGAAAAATTATCCCATTCTTCGTTAATTCCAGCAACTCTTGCGCCGGGCGGACCTTCATGACACCATTCAACACCTTCTTGAAGTTTATCTATCGGGCCCTCGAAAACCACCTCGACGTTTCCGTCAGGCAAATTTCTGACCCATCCTTGTAATCCAAGTCTCTCGGCAGTATTTCTTGTACTGGCACGATAAAAGACTCCCTGAACAAAACCTGATATTATTAAATGTACTCTACCCTTTTCCATAAATTAATTATAATACGAACATAGCAACATTTGAGATATTTTTATTAAATTATTAACTTTTCTTGCAAGCTTCTTTTTTTATTGATAGAATGCTTATATTAATTCATATATAGGAGGTGAATGTGAACACTGTAGAAATAAAACCGGACATCTTCTGGGTAGGCGCTATTGATTGGGCTGTGCGGGATTTTCATGGTTATGTGACCCCTGATGGAACAACTTATAATAACTATCTTATATTGGATAAACAAGTTACTCTTGTTGATACGGTCAAATCAGATTTTTCCGGGCATACTTTAAAAAATATTAGAAATATAACAGATCCCTCAAAGATCGTGAATTTAGTTATTAATCATATTGAGCCTGACCATGCAAGCAGCATAGACAGCATTATGTCGCTTGTGCCTAATGCTACTATTTATATTACCAGTAAGGGCAAAAAAGGCCTTGACAGGCATTTTGATACATCGCAGTGGAATTTTAAAATTGTTAAAACAGGCGATACTCTCAATACAGGCAAATATAATCTGCTGTTCCTTGAAACACCGATGCTCCACTGGCCCGATTCAATGATGACTTATGTTAAAGAAGCCAGGCTCCTTATTTCTCAGGATGCCTTTGGACAGCATATAGCAACATCGGCAAGGTTTGATGATGAATTTATAGAGTGCTCATCCAGGTCAGAGCTGGATGATTCTGTAGTTGATTATTATGCAAATATCCTCATGCCCTTTGGACAGCTTATTAAGTCGAAGATTGCTGAAGTTCAGGCACTCGGCCTTGAGATAGATATGATTGCGCCGGACCATGGAATAATATGGAGAAAAGAAGCTGGGAGTATTATACAAAGATATGTTGACCTGGCAAGCGGGAAGGCCAATCTGAGTGTGTCCATAATCTACGATACAATGTGGCACAGCACTGAACGAATGACAATTCCTATTATGCAGGGGATTAAAGATGAGGGAATTGAGTGTAAAGTAATTAAATTGCGGGCAACACCAATGAGCATTGCAATAAAGGAATTCTGGAAATCACGGGGCTGTCTTATAGGGAGCCCCACCCTCAATAATATTTTGTTTCCATCTATTGCTGAATTTTTGACCCACTTAAGGGGGTTGCGTCCTAAAAACCGCATAATGGGGGCCTTTGGCAGCTACGGCTGGGGCGGCGGCGCAGTAAAGGATGCTTATGAAGAATTTAAAAGAATGAAGTTAGAAGTCGTTGAACCCGGGATGCAGGTGCTTTATAAGCCTTCATCGGATGACGAATCAAATTGTTATGAATTTGCCCGGTCGTTTGCTAAAAAAGTTAAAGAGTATCACCACAATTTCAATTAATATTTGTTAAGAAAAAATTATTGCTGTTTCTAAAGTTACAGGGCTTTCTTTCTACAGGTCTAAATTGTTAATATAGCAGAAAATAATTTTTGCAATAAAGGGCTTAGTAGAATAATTATAACTCTGGAGGAATTGACATTTTTGGCTGATATCTGCGAGGACTAAAAAAGTACATTAATTTCAATCTCGAAGAGGTATATGGACGAAATTAAACAACAGGTTATAGAAGTCCTTCATAATCTCAACTGGCTCCTTGAAGCCCATGATAGTTTTGCCGAACTAATTGAAATCAGAGGCAACAAGGTAATTATCCGCTGTATAGGGCATTGCCGCCATTGCGATACCGACTGTGTAGGAGTGGCTTTTAAAGAGAGAATACCCAATATTGAACTGGTTTATTATAACGGACACAAAAACTTGTTATAGTATTGCTTCTTGAATTAATAAGACCTGAATTATATTATTGCTGAATTGTTTTCTTCGGTCTCCAGCGGTATATGTTTGTCAGCAAACCAGTTTTTCTCCCATTGATTCGTATCAATCAAATATCTGAAGCTATATTCTCTGTCACATGGCAATTCCAAGGTCAATGTGAAGTCTCCGTTTTTGAGCCTTTTCATTTTTGTTTCAGTAATATTCCACTTATTGAAATCACCAACAATTGAGACAGATTTAGCTCCGGGAGCTGCCTCTTTAGGTAACCTGAAGATCACCTTGCAAACAGATTTAGGACTGACGTTCTGTTTATTCATGCTTTTCCCTTCAGATATTATTGATGTCTTGTTTATGTTTTGTCTTGGTGAACTTGCTCTCGCTGAAGCTTTACTTTCCTTTTTTCCCATATTAGTCCTCACGATAGTAAATATGATATTCAATTATTATTTCCTATATTTTTTATTTATCACGAATAAAACTATCTGTCTACTAAAAAGGTTTAATTCCTTCATTAAATAACTTAATAAATTTTGAAGTCACATGTCATTAAATAAGCGTTTGTATATAACACTCTTTGATTTGCTTGACATCCAACAATGCTTTGATATACTTCTTATGAAGGAGAGAAAAATGGCTAAGATATTTAAATGCAAGGACTTCGGCGGTTCATGTAACTGGAAAGGGCGCGCTGAAACATTAGAGGAGCTTATGGAAAAAATTGCTAAACATGGGGCAATCAAACATAACATGAGAGGAATGTCGGAAGATATGAAATCAAAAATTTTAAGAGTAATACAGGAAACATAACAAAAGTTCGTCCTTACCGCCCAATAAAAGGTCGTCATGCCCGTCTCTACTTTACTCTTACAGAAACTCTTTACGCGCTACAATAATAAAGACCCGGCCTTTCTGCTTCAGATGTCCTGCGGTCAACTCGGCCTTTTCCCCGTTTCCAAAGAATATGTCAACACGCCCGTGATCACGGATTACGCCCCCTGTGTCCTGCACTAATACAAAGCGTTTGACCGGCTTCCAATCTATTATCCGGCCATCATCAAATACCGGCAACTCTGTTTCAATATAAGCCAGACTGCCACCAGGAATAACTCTCCAGTCCATTGCAATTGAACGGTCCTGGGTAAGGGGCACCCCAATATTACCAAGCGGGCCTTCTTCCATTTCACGAAAAAAAATATAGCTTTGATTATAACTGAGGATTGTTTTGACCTCATCAGGATGAGAATAAAGGTATTCCTTTATTGCCTGCAATGACATCCTGTCAGGCGGAATTTTGTCTTTGAGAATTGTTCCAACAGCCCTGTAAGGATGTCCGTTACTCCCTGCATAATTAACGCGCATCACTTCCCCGCCCGGGAGTTTAATCAGGCCGGAGCCCTGGATCTGGAGAAAGAACAATTCGATTTCTTTTACATATGCAATCGTCTCCGCACGGCCTTCAAGAGAATTGTCATAAACTATTTTGTCTCTGCTGTCATAGGGCACCAACCGCGTCCCTTTCAGACGCCCGATAATTTTTTCATTCTTCCATTTTTCAGAAAATTGTCCCAAATCCACCTCTATCAAATCATCCGGTATGTTATAAAGAGGTTGCGTGAATTCTTCCGTAGGAATAAGATTGCCTTCAAGTGTGGGTTCATAGTAACCTGTAAAAAAGGCATTATGTTCCGAATTAATGCTTTCAAAGAACAGAAATTTTTCTCTTAATTGCTGCATCCGTTCCTTCCCATGATAATTTTTCATTACCATCATAAAGAGATCAAGTGACTCAGCCAATTCTTCGGGAGAATAGATTAAATCAGCATAATGAAAACTTCTGTTTTGAGGGAGTCTTCTATAATATTTGGCTGACTGTGCAACAGCCTGTTCCAGGCCTCCAAGATCAAGATCATCCTGCAAATCATGTGAACGGGCTTCCCTGACGGTCAGTTCTTTCAGTTGTGGTTCAACAGATGGTTTAACAACCAAGGCACAGTTTGTCATAACAAGGAACAGGCAGAGCAAAAAACTTAATGACAAGACTGGTCTTATTTTTTTCATGCGGGAATTATAACATTAATTCTCTCTCTGTCGGGAAAAAGTCATTTCATTCCCCAATAGATTTTTTATAATACTATGATGATAACATCCTGTTGTGTTATTATTTTTCCACAGGGATATAAATGAGAAAGTGAAAGAGGGAATGATATGAATCATGCAATGGCCCGATGGTTGCCGATATTATGTCTTGCGGCATCACTCTTATTTGTAACAATATCATCTGCTGAATCTGACTCCCTAAAAGGCCTGTCCGGGCCGCCATTTTCCGACCCGTCTCAAATCCAGAATATGCCCGAAGACTGGATAAAGCAGCCTGTAAAATACGAGAAATCCGCTGGCGACGCAGACCTTGTGCTTTCCCTTGACCAGCATCTTTATGACGCGCTGCTGCCTGTTATTCAGGAATACGCAAAAAAACACAGGCTGAAGATTGCAGTTAATGAAGGCACATGCGGAATTACTTTCGGGGCCCTCGTTAATAAAACGGCAGATATCGGCGGGTTTTGCTGTCCGCCGGATAAAACAGACAGGCTGCCGGGATTGAAGTTTCACACGCTTGGCATTGACGCAAAAGCCCTTCTGGTCCATCCTGACAACCCTATTGATAATGTCTCAATCGAACAGGCACGGCAGATTTTCATGGGAGAAATTCATAGGTGGTCCGAACTTTCCAGTTCCGACGGGAAAAAAGGGACAAGCCTGCTGATTCAACCGGTCACAAGACTGCATTGCAAATTGAGACCCGGGCACTGGCGTCTGCTTCTCGACAGCGAAGACCTGTTTGCCCCCGGCATTCAGGATGTGGGGGCCATTCCGGATATGATTTCTCAGGTGGCCTCAAATCCCGGAGCAATAGGATATGAAGTCTTATGGAATACTATCCGCTATAAGGACAAAGGGAAAGTTAAAGCCCTCAGGATTAACGGTTACAGTCCGTATGAAGCGGAACATCTCATCTCACTCAAGTATCCATTGTACCGGGTTTATAACCTCACAACATGGGAAGGAAAAGGGCTTGAGAAAAACCACGCCCGGCAATTGGCAACGCATTTATTGCAGCACGCCGAGAAACTTGGCAAAGAACATAATATCATCCCTGCTTCACGACTAAGAAAGGCCGGTTGGAAATTCAGAGGCAATGAACTGATCGGAGAGCCGGACGTTCGTTAATGATTTATGAATAGCCGCCCCATACGCAACTGGTATCACAGACTGCCATTGACCTTTAAACTGACGGCAATCAGTATCCTGACGGGGATTGCTCTATGGGTCATACTGGATTATATTCAAAGCCGCCGGATAAAGGATATTTTCTTAGATCAATTAACAGAAAGGCTCGGGCAGCAGGCAATGGAAGACAGACTGCGCTTTGACAGGTATGTAAAAGTCTATCAGCATCTGGCAAGACTTTTTATAATACAGAAAAATTTCAGCGATTATATTGAGCGCAGTGAATGGAGGGAAGGGGATGCTGCAGAGATCAAATACTACGGGCATTCGCCATCGTGGTTTCCCGGCCGTTCAATGCTTTATACCCTTGCCTTTCCGCGTTATGCGTTATTAATAGATGATAAGGGGAATGTGAGGGAAGTATATGAGGGCTGGAAGGACCCCCTCCCCAGGGCATTGCTTCATCCGCCGGCCCTGCTGATTGAGAAAAGCCATGAGCAAAGCTATCTCATCACTTTTGACACTGTTCCTTTTCTGGTAACATCCGCCCGGTACGATGGTCCTCAGGGGAAGCTGCCGGCTACACTGATGCTTGCCACTCCTATAGATGAACAGTTTCTGAATGCTTCAATGGGCGGCTCAACTAACCGGGGGGTAGCAGCGTTGTTGACCCCGGGAGAGAATCCAGGTGTGCTGACGAGCAGCAACCTGCTGGAAATTCCCGCAGGCACGCCGCTCAAGGCGCTGCAGGACAAATATCTTATTACCGGCAAGGAGTTTTTTGATTACGGCTCTTCAGAACTGGTTGTGAGATTCGCCTCGTTTATTTCTATGACAAAAATAAACTCACTGACCAAAACGTTAATTATGAGAGAAAGGGGAGAACGCGCATTACTTGCTTTTGTATTGATTACTGCTTTTGCAGCAGTTACATTCTATATTTCGCAGCGCATACAGCGATTAACACGACGTGTAGAAGATTTTTCACAGCACACATTAGGCGCACGGCAGCAGGAAATACAGAGAGGAGACCATCTCCACGTCCTTGAAGAGCGTTTCCAGCATTTGACGGAAGAAGTTGTGCGGTCGCATGAGATCATAAAAAAACAGGCAG
>JACQXG010000035.1 GCA_016208905.1 Nitrospirota bacterium | reverse complement strand
CTCCTTTATATCTGAATAGCCGGTACTGCCTGCCTTCTTACGCCTTATCTTTACCTTGCCGTACAGGCCATCTTTTTCAATACCTCCGGCTATCGTCAGGGCCCTTGACACAGTCATACCGCTTTCAAGTATATACGGACCAGCCTTTGCAACTTGGCCCTGAATAAAGAATGTTTCACTGCGCTCAATAAATAATATATCATCAGGCTGAAGCAGCATGTCCTCAATCTTACTATCAGCTATTATACCGTCATTAATATCTGCTTCCACTATTTTTTTGTACCCGCCGTCTTTTTGCATTCGCCTCAGTTTTATCATCCCATATAAACCACCTTCTCTTATTCCCCCTGCCACTGATATTGCCTGAATTAACGTCATGTCCTTTTCAAAAGGAAGTATTCCATTCTTCTCCGCTTCACCATGAATAAAAATTCTTTTGCTCACGGCAGACACCAGAGACACTGAGACAACAGGAAATTTTACAAAACCTGCACTGAGCATTCGTGTTATCTCTTCCTGAATTTGCGGCAGTGTCTTATCTTTTACATAAACAGTTCCTAAGTGAGGGAAAGCTATTGTGCCATCTATTGCAACTGAGACCAGAACGTCCAGATCCTTATGGCCAATTACCACTATACTAATTTGATCGTTTATGCCAACTTTATAAAGTTCTTCTTTAGAGGCTTCAGCCTCATAAAGAGAACACAAAAAAGTAGCTGCCACATTTATGATTATAAAAAACAAAGAAAAACGTCTCACCGTATTATGCCTCCTTAATTTAATGTTGGAATTTCGATATGTCACTACTTCGCCCCTATACCAAACAATACAGTTGGTATAGTTTTAAAAAGTATTTTAAAGTCAAGCCATATCGACCAATTGTCAATATACTCGAGGTCAAGCCTCATCCACTCTTTGAAATCGGTAATCTTATTTCTCCCGCCTGCCTGCCAAAGGCATGTAATTCCCGGTCTCATACTAAGTCTTCTCCTCTGCCAATTATCATAATTTTCTACTTCAGATGGTAAAGGGGGCCTTGGACCAACCAAACTCATGTCACCTTTGAAAACATTCCATATTTGAGGCAGCTCATCCAGACTAAATTTCCTTAGCCACTTACCAGCTTTTGTAATCCTGGGGTCATTTGTCATTTTAAATACAGGGCCATCCATCTCGTTATATTTAAGAATATCTTTAAGTTTGGACTCCGCATCAGTTACCATGGTCCTGAATTTATATAATATAAACTGTCTGCCATAAAGCCCGCATCTTAACTGTGTAAAAAGAACCGGGCCTCTTGATGTTATTTTAATGATAAGAGCGACAACAGTAAATACCGGCACTAACATAACAAGCGCCATGCCAGACGCAATAAAATCAATTAACCTTTTGATGAAAAGATGCTCCAACTTTTCAGGCGTGCTCTCAAAAACAAGTAACGGGAACCCTTGAAGATCAGTTTGTTTCGCTCTTGAAAACTTAAGATCAAATAGATTAACAGCAATATGAACTTTTAGTCCGGCATTTTCACAGTAAAATAATACGTCTTCAATTTTGTTAAGCCAGGATCGCGGTACAATAAATACAATTTCATCCACAATCCTTGTATTGATTACTTCCGGTATATCATCTAATGACCCTATTATTTCATGTCCAATTACCATTTCACCTTTATTGCCGGATTCCAAATCCATTAGACCAACAATCTTAATACTCCAGTCGGGATTGCTTTCAATTAATTTTATGAATTTCTTCGCCCGGCTACCTGTTCCGACAATTAATATTCTTCTAAAAGCAAATAATGCGCTCCTAAAACTTTCATCCCTTTCGCTTAGTACTTTGATTATGAATGCAATAGCGATCTTTTCCAGACTGATAAGTAAAGCCGCTGACAGGAATGTAAAACCTATGAATAGCCGGCTGATATCTTCTTGCATTCTTAGGATAAAGACATAACTGCCAAATATAATAAATCCGACAAGGGTAGTTTTAAATATTATCAATAACGCTTCAGGTATTTTTTTTATACCAGAAGACTTATACATTCCAAAATAAGACAGGAGACTACCCCATATGACTATTAATATAGGTAAAAGCCCTATGTAAATTGCATAATAGCTTATTTCGCGAAGATCCTGATCCCACAGAAATCTTTCTAAAAAACTTATAGCGGTGAAATCTATAATTTTGTCTCGTAATAAATATCCAATGAAAAAAGAAACCGTAACTAAACATAGGTCAGCAAATCGCTGAACTCTAATAAATAGTTTCCTTTGTTCTTTTATCATGTCAGAATCCCGCTGTTACGCCTAAATTTAATGAACCTCTATCGTATGCACGAGTTTTGTCGGTTGAATCTAATTTCGAAAACGTGTAACCCAATCCCACTCCTATATTTGCCCCCTTTTTATTCTCCCAGAATGTGTAATTCAACTGTGCACTTGCTCCTAAAAGCCTATCCGTGATACCCGTCAAATCAAATGTGCCTTCACCATAAAAACCTGAAAGAGAACCCCTAAGGTCTTCCATAAAATCTCTATGTAAGCTGCCCTCGAATCGCCAGCTATCAAAAATATCCCCTTCTTCAGATTTAATTTCAATACCTTTTAAAATTGAAATATTTACAGTTGTCTTTTGGTCTATGTCTATCACGTTAGCAAGTGAAACGCCATAATCTTCTCGAGTGGTCCGATTATCTCCCTGGGAAGACCTGTCAACTCCAAATCTTCCACTAATAGACAAACTTTTTGTTATATATTGTTGCACGCTGGCAGTAATTGAGTTAATGGATATATTACTCCGGTCATTATACAAGCTATTTGCTAAACTATATGACATCAAAAATTTCGTAGCAGCACTATACGAGTAATTAACCCCCAAATTCAGATTATGTTGTCTTGAATTCTCTGATTTCTCTCTGGAAAACCAATTTAATCCATAGGAGTATATAGCATCAGTACTTAAATCCTTACTAATTTCTCTCCTGTAATTAATGTTAAACGTGTTGTTATAAGAATCAAATCTGCCTCCACTCCGTCCAAATTCTTCATCAAAACTCTCCGGGACCTGGGAATGCGAATAAGTATCGCTTAATGTGATGCCGTCAAATTCTGACAATCCTTCCTGATAAGTAAAGGTCAAATTTTCAGAGGAGTTTTCAACATCAAGGACCTTGGTTGGAATCTGCCAATTAGCCCGCCCATCTAATCCAATCACTCTTCTTTTGCCTGAATATTGTATACCCAGGCCAAGTTCTGTCGTTGTCAATAAACCCTCTATTTTATCCTCCCCTTCTGAAGCAAATGTAATATTATTATTATAACTTTCGGTAACTTTACCAAATAACTTTACATTCAATCCGCCCTTAGGCGGGAATTCAATTTCATAAGCAATTGCAGATGTAATTGTTAGTAGAAAAACTGCAGAAATATTTATAAATATGATTACAGGATGTCTGATGATCACTTTTCCATCTGTCTATAGTTTTTTTCAATTTTATATTTAATGTAACTAATCATTTGAACTCATTACTAAAAATACGCTGCTAAAAAAAATTCGCCCAATATCGCTGTTCTCAGATTTCTGACCCCTTTTATTTAAGTAAAATATCTTGTCAGAAAGACATGGAAATTTCTGGTATTATGATTAGAAATGAAAATGATTTATATCCATAACACCTTTAAAATAATTATTATTAACTTGCTGAAAACTTTATATAACTATTTAGAATAACATAACTTTATGTTAAAATACACTTAATGCTCAAGGTCAAAATCTGTGGGATAACTAATGTTGAAGATGCATTTGCTGCAATTAAATGCGGTGCAGATGCAATAGGATTTGTCTTTTATCCTAAAAGTCCCCGATCCGTTACGCCTGAGATTGCCAAATCGATTATATCTTCGCTGCCACCATTTGTTACAACTGTAGGGGTCTTCGTTGATGAAGATAAAGCAAATCTTAATAAAATAGTTTCTGATACGGGGCTTGATGTAGTCCAGCTTCACGGGGCTGAATCTCCCGAATATTGCAACATAAATAAAAAAGTAATTAAGGCGATAAGAATTAAGGAAATTTCAGATCTTGAACTTTTAAACCAATATGAAGGAGCATCGGCATTTCTCCTTGACTCTTATTATCCTGGTGCAATTGGAGGGACCGGACAAATTTTTAATTGGGAAATTGCAGTTGAAGCCAAAAAGATCGGCAGGATAATTCTTGCCGGCGGACTTAATCCCGATAATATCGAAGAGGCAGTGAAAATGGTTCAACCTTATGGGGTCGATGTAGCATCGGGGGTTGAAGGTGGGACAAAAGGAAAGAAGGATCTTATTAAACTGAGATTGTTCATTGAGAGAGTTCGAAAAGCTGCCTTGAAATACTGTTAATGAATGATCTTACAACATCCCGCACTTTTTCAACTTTCACATCAGAAGGGATTACTTTTCAGAAATCCATAATCGAAAATATCCTGGGCTTGTCTTTCACAGGGAACAACAGGATACAACTATTAAAGAACGGTCGTGAAACTTTTCAGACAATATTAGATTTGGTATCAGCTGCCAGGGAAATTATCTGCATTGAATTCTATATTTTTAAAGATGACGACACGGGAAAAAAACTCGCGGGAATTCTTAAAGAAAAAGTAAAGGAAGGCGTAAAAGTTTATCTTCTTTATGATCATTTCGGTTCTTTCCTGACTTCCAGGGATTTCTGGTCAGACTTAAATAAAGCGGGTGTTAATATAAGGGTATCTCATCCATTCAAATGGTCTGCTCCACGAGGGTATATATATCGTAACCATAAGAAACTTTTGATAATTGATGGTACAAAGGCGGTTACAGGCGGATTCAATATCGCAGACGAGTATCACGGGTATTTTAAAAAAAGAAAAATAATGTGGAGGGATACGGGTATTTATCTGGAAGGGCCTATCGCTTCTGTTTTGATGAATATATTCCAAAAAAGCTGGAAAACATGGCGAGGCAGATCAATAAACTGGATTACAGAGTCTAAAACTTTCACACATGGCATCCCTGTAATACCAATTTTTGTAAATTCAGGCCGGGCAAGGCGAAAGATGAGAAGACTGCTTATATACAGCTTTAAGAATGCTAAAGAAAGTATCTTTTTAACAACCGCTTACTTCATTCCAAGCAATAGAATTCTGAGGGCAATGATCAATGCAGCTGAAAGAGGTGTAACTCTTAAGCTTCTGCTTCCTGGTAAAAGTGATATAACATCGGTCCTTTATGCCGGAAGAAGTTATTATAATAGGTTATTAAAAGCAGGGGTCGAAATATATAACTATCAGGATGCCGTTCTTCATGCGAAAACCACTGTCTTCGACGGATGCTGGAGCATAATAGGTTCTGCAAATATCGATTTCCAGTCTTTAAGGAGAAATGAAGAAAGTAATGTGGGCATACTCGACAGGGATTTTAGCAGGCATATGACAGATGTTTTCCATAAAGACCTGGAAAAATCATTCAAGATAGATCCTTATACATGGGTAAAGCGTCCCTTTTATCAAAAGATCCTGGAGAAATTCTTTTATTTGATTATGAAGAAGCTGTAATCAGACACCTGACCTGTTAAATTCTATATGTTATTCCAGTCACTGTGATATAATATTGACTTGCAAATTTTGAGTAAACAATAACATTCTTTAGTCAATGCGCAATAAATATAAAAACGTACCTGACAGTAAAGGACATTTCGGTCAATATGGCGGCAGGTTTGTGCCTGAAACTCTTATGCCCGCGCTTATCGAACTTGAAAAGGCCTATAAAAAATATACAAAAGACAAAGACTTTCTTAAAGAACTCAAAACCCTGCAAACAGAATTTATAGGGAGGCCTACCCCCTTATATTTTGCAAAGAATCTTTCAGAATATCTCGATGGACCGAAAATCTACTTAAAAAGAGAAGACCTCTGCCATACCGGGGCCCATAAGATCAATAATGCAATTGCCCAGGCTCTGCTTGCCAGAAGAATGGGTAAAACGAGGATAATAGCTGAAACAGGAGCCGGCCAGCACGGCGTCGCCACTGCCACTGGAGCTGCCCATGTTGGTCTTGATTGCGAGATATTTATGGGTTCTGAGGACATAAGGCGCCAGTCATTAAACGTTTTCAGAATGCGCCTGTTAGGCGCAAAGGTGATAGAGGTTACAACAGGATCGAAAACATTAAAAGATGCAATAAATGAAGCCTTGAGGGACTGGACCACCAACGTCGTCAACACACATTATGTAATGGGCACAGTTTTCGGTCCCCACCCTTACCCTCTTATGGTAAGGGAGTTCCAATCAGTAATAGGAATAGAAGCAAGACAACAAATAATGCAACTTGAGAAGAGGTTGCCCGACTGTCTGATTGCCTGCGTTGGCGGGGGGAGTAATTCCATCGGGCTTTTTTATGCATTTCTCAAAGACAATATAAGAATGATCGGGGTTGAAGCAGGAGGGCATGGAATAAAATCAGGCAAGCATGCGGCCCGCTTTGCCGGCGGTTCACTGGGAATCTTTCAAGGCTGTAAAAGTTATCTTCTTCAAAACAGGGACGGAAATGTGCTTGGAACTCATTCGGTTTCTGCGGGTCTTGATTATGCATCAGTTGGCCCTGAGCACTGTTATCTCAGGGATCTTAAGAAAATAGAATACACATACGCAACTGATAAGGAAGCGCTTAAGGCTTTCGATCTTCTGAGTAAAACCGAAGGCATTATTCCGGCGCTGGAGTCTGCCCATGCTGTTGCAGAAGGGATAAAATTGGCACCGTCCATGTCTAAAAATTCCATAATAATATTAAATCTCTCCGGCAGGGGAGACAAGGACGTTCAGGAAGTAGCGAGGATTAAGGGAATCAATCTGTAAGGGCATACAGCAATATACCTTTACGGTCAGACCTGAAATTATCGGATTGTAAATGAGCAGAATAAGCGATACATTCAACAGCTTAAAGAAAAAAGGCAGCAAGGCCCTTATCCCTTATATCATGGCGGGAGACCCCTCACTTGATGCCACAAAACAATTTGTTTTAGATCTTGAATCTGCGGGTGCGGACATTATTGAACTTGGAGTGCCATTTAGTGATCCTCTTGCTGACGGGCCGACTATTCAGCGGGCAGCAGAGCGGTCTTTACTTCATGGCACCACTCTTCGAAAAGTGCTTAAGCTTGTTAAAGAGATTAGAACTGAGTCAGACATTGCTTTGATTCTTATGACTTATTATAATCCTGTTTTTAAATACGGCATCGATAAATTCGTCGCAGAGGCTGTAAAAGCCGGCGTCAACGGTGTTATAATTCCGGACTTAATTCCTGACGAAGCTCAGGACTTTATACGATTGGCAAGAAATCACAAGCTCGATACAATCTTTCTGCTTGCACCGACAAGTACACAGGCAAGAATCAGCAAAGTAGTCAACGCTGCAACAGGTTTCATTTATTACGTTTCGATTACAGGGATAACAGGCTCAAGACTTTCTATTGGGAAACACTTGAAGGACAATTTAAATTTATTAAAAAGTACAACAAAGAAGCCGATAGCTGTAGGTTTCGGCATTTCAAATCCGGATGAAGCATCGGCAGTATCACAACTCGCAGATGGTGTAATTATCGGAAGCGCTATTGTAAAATTAATCGCTCAAGGAAAGGGCATTAAAAGTTTCGTTAAAAACCTGAGAAAGGCAATTTAGAGTCTGGAGTCAGGAGTTAAGAGTTATACAAAAACTCTTAACTCTTAACTCTTAACTCTTAACTCTTAACTCTTAACTCTTAACTCTCAATATGGCTTGGTTCAAGAAAGATAAAAATAAGACCTTCAAAAAGGTAAAAGTTCCGGAAGGTCTCTGGGTAAAATGTAACTCCTGTAAGGAGATCATCTATCGGCAAGAGGTCGATAAAAACATGAAGGTATGCCCCAAATGCAACTATCACTTCAGGATTTCAGCAGGAGAACGCATATCTCTTCTGGCAGATAGCGGCACCTTCATTGAAATGGGGCAGGATTTCAAATCAAATGACCCTCTTAATTTCAAAGATCAGATATCTTACAAAGAACGCCTCAAGGATTCGCAGAATAAGTCAAATATTAAGGAAGCAGCAATCGCAGGGCAGGCGCTGATAGGCAATCATCCCGCCATGCTTGTTGTCCTCGATTTCGCATTTATGGGGGGAAGCATGGGATCGGTTGTAGGTGAAAAATTCGTAATAGCAGCAGAAAAAGCTGCTGAGGACGCCTTGCCGTTAATATCGGTTTCATCCTCCGGCGGAGCCAGAATGCATGAAGGCATAATATCGCTCATGCAAATGGCAAAAACTTCTGCATCAGTGGCCCGCTTAAAGGAGACGGGACTGCCATATATATCGATACTTGCAGATCCGACATTCGGCGGGGTATCAGCCAGTTTCGGAATGTTGGGAGACATAATTATTGCCGAGCCGAAAAGTTTAATAGGCTTTGCAGGGCCAAGGGTCATCGAACAGACAATCAAGCAGCAGCTTCCCGATAATTTCCAGACCGCAGAATTTTTGCTGCAGCATGGAATGATAGATATGATTGTTAACAGAAAAGAATTGAAGCAGACAATCGTTAAGTTGATATCCTTAACTACCGGGCATATTGACTCCCGGCAGGGTAATATTAAATAAACATCTGTACCTTCTTCTGATAAATTTATCATGGCTTATGTTTCCAGAGAATACGACAATACCGTTAATTATTTATATGGCCTGCAAAAACACGGGATAAAGCTGGGGCTGTCAAATACAATACAGTTGATGGCCATGCTTGGCAGGCCCCATAAATCTTTCCATTCAATACATGTAGCAGGGACAAATGGCAAAGGTTCTACGGCAACTGCAATATCTTCAATCCTGATTGAAAATGGTCTTAAGGTCGGTCTCTTTACATCACCCCACCTTGTGAGTTTTACCGAACGCATCAGGATCAATAAACGGAACATAACCGAATCTGAAGTTATAGACCTGGCATCGGAAATTCGCAGGTCCATCGGCAGTTCAGGGCTAAGTCCGACTTTTTTTGAATTTGTAACTGCAATGGCTTTCCATTACTTTGCAAGTGAAAAAATAGATTGGGCAGTAGTTGAAACCGGTATGGGAGGAAGGCTTGACGCGACTAATGTAATTGACCCTGAAGTTGCTGTCATCACTAATATCAGCCGCGACCATTGTGAATTCCTCGGTAATACTATTTCCGATATTACCTATGAAAAGGCTGGGATTATCAAGCCCGGAGTTCCGGTGATAACCGCCTCCGCTGTACCTGCTGTGATTAAACAATTAACGAAAACAGCAAACAGCCGGGGCGCCGGGATTCATATATACAATAAAGATTACAAAGGGTCCCTTCTCAGTATGGACGACAGGCACATAACTCTGGATTATTCCGGTTATGAAAATTATAAGGACCTGACAGCGCCCCTCTCAGGCAATTATCAGCTGTACAACCTGAGCACAGCTATAAGGGCCTGTGAAATATTAAGGCAGAAAGGTTTTCAAATATCAGACACCTCTATAAAAAGAGGACTGCAAAATATACATATCGAAGGACGCCTTGAGCAGGTCTCACACGAACCTCCGATAATCCTTGACAGCGCCCATAATCCGGGAGCGGCAGAGGCCCTTGCAGTTTCGATCAAGGACCTTTTCTGCGATAAAAAAATCATCCTTGTTGCCGGCATACTGGACGACAAAGATATCCATGGCATATTAAATCCGCTAGTCCAGGTCTCCGAAACGGTAATATTAACGAGATCAAAGCATGAAAGAGCGGCATCGCCTGAAAAGCTGAATAAAATAATATCAGACATGCATAAATCAGACACTAATCCGCAGCCAATTTCGGTAACCAGCACCGATACTGTCAGCCAGGCCCTGGGTCTCGCAAAATCACTTTGCGGAGAAGACCATATTATAATTGTGACTGGGTCTTTTTATACTACCGGAGAAGTCAAGGAAATCCTGGGCGCCGACAGCACATTGTCCCGGCTAAGGGAATATAAATAAAAAGTGGGAAGTTAGAAGTAAAAGATAGAAAGCCTGGAAAAAACATGCCGAATGTAAAAATGAAATTAACGGACAGCAAAATTAATCTCAATAAGATTCTTATTTGTTTCTTACTTCTCACTTCTTACTTCTCACTTCTTACTTCTCTTGCATCAGCAGAAGATTTTGCAATTATATCTGCAGACCAGATGGAATATCTGTATCAGAGCAATACATATATTGCCAGAGGTTCGGTAACAATAACTTTTGGAGAATCCATGTTATATGCCGACGAGATACTGCTGGACAGTAAAACATACGATGCAGTGGCAATCGGCAATGTCACATACATGGACCCCGATGCTAATATATCCGCCGAGAGGATAGAATTAAATCTGAAAACAAAACTCGGCACCATTTATGAAAGTAATGTTTTTTATAAAAACCACAATTTCCGTATACGCAGCGGGGAAATCAGCAAGACCGGAGAAAAAAGCTTTTCCCTGGACAAGGCAGATGTTACAACTTGCGATGCACTATTATGACAAAAAAGGCATGGGAGAGGGGCTGGATTACAGATATATATTCAACCCCGGCTCAGACGGTGAATTGTGGCTGTATCATGTAAAAGACAAACAGCCGTACAGAAGTCTTGCTGAAATCAAATCCTACCACAATCAAAAATTCCCATATGATATTTCAGGCTATTTAAAACTCCACGCCGTACTTGAACCTGATTATTACGAGACCATGGACTCAACTTCTTATAATAGATTCGGGCTGTCGTCGTGGGATTCCACCCGGTTTGGTCATGCTTCAGAAGAAAGGCTGCAAAAATATCTCGAATCGGACATGCACGTGTCAAAACAATATGACAGCGGAAGGATATATCTTTTAGCTCAGGGCAGGCAAAGCCTTGAAGAGAGCTCCGCCGGAATCCCCCAATCCCTTCCGGAAATAGGATTTATTCTTAATACACAGTCAATAAAATATTTTTCGTATAACCTGTACTTCAAAGGCGTCAATTTCTGGAAAGAAACGGGTCAGGATGGCATGAGATATGATTTAAATCCCAATTTATTTTTCAGCTACGGGAGATTGTTTAATATTACTCAAAAGGTCGGCATAAGAGAAACCGCCTACTTTCTTGATGAGCCTGCTGAATATGATGACAGATTCATATATGATCTGGACACCACATTAACAACAAAACTGATAAAAAAATATCCTTCATTAATACATATTATTGAACCTTCTCTGGAATATACATATATCCCATATGTGGAACAGGATGAGGTTCCTTTTTTTGATTCAACGGATTTCATTCCGAAGACAAGCAAAATCACTTATGCTCTTGCTAACAGAGTATCAGGACTAGGCCCGAATAAGCTGGAAACCAGATTCAGGCTGTCCCAGAGCTATAGTCTTCTTAATACGAAAGATCCTTTCACACCATTACTCGCAGAGGCCACAATATCAGATGATACGCTGGACTTAAGCGTTAATGCATCTTACGATATAGATAACAGTATATTAAACGATCTTATCGGCTCCGCTAAACTGAAAGGCCGTAAAGCGTTCGTAGAGGTCGGAAAAAGCCTGAGACGCTCTACAGACCTTGACCAGTATACCGTTGAAGCAGGGATATATCGTCCTCTTGACTTGATTAAAATGTCTATTCCCTTAGAGCTCCGCGGGAAAATATGGTATGACGCAAATAGCGGCAGGCTCCAGGAATTGAATGTGACCTCTTCTTACAAAAAACAATGCTGGGGTTATTCGGTCACCTACGACCAGCGGCCTGATGAATATCAGATAATATTTGCCGTCGAGTTTACCGGCCTTGGCACTTTCAGTCTGGGAAGAATATAAACTTCTTATTTCTTCTTTGCTTCCTGCCAAAAAACTTCCATCTCGGCAAGGGTCATATCGGAGAGTTTCCTGCCCTGCCGGGACGCTGCAGCTTCTATATGTCTGAACCTCTGATCAAACTTTTTGATCGTCCTTCCCAGGGCGGCCTCAGGGTTGACATCAACGAAGTTGGCTATTCTGACAAGGACAAAAAACAGGTCGCCCAGCTCGTCTTCAATATCTTTATGCTTCTTTTCGCTTATTGCTTCTTTTAATTCCCCTATTTCCTCTTCGAGCTTTGCAAACACGTCTTCAAGCTTTTCCCAGTCGAACCCGACCTTTGTCGCCTTCTTCTGAATCTTGCTCGCCCTTAACAAAGCAGGAAGGGATTTGGGCACGCCGCCGATTGCGGAATCGTGGATTTTTCCCTCGCTCCTTTTGTGCTCTTCCCACCATACCTTTACATCTTCAGAAGTTTTCAAATCCTTGTCGCCGAATACATGCGGATGCCGCTGCACCATTTTCCGGGCAATGCCGTCAACAACATCATGGATAGTAAACAGTCCTTCCTCTTTTGACAATTGACTCTGCAGGACTATCTGAAAAAGAAGATCGCCAAGCTCCTCTTTAATATGCTCGCGATGAAATAATCTGTTATAATGATCATCATTCCAGGAGGTTGACATCATGCAAAAAACAGTCACATACTTTGAAAAACCCGGCCCTGACAATACCAGACAATGCCTTGAAATTGTTAAAGACAACATTTACAACTACGGGTACAAGCATGTTATTGTCGCCACAACCACAGGAGACACAGGCGTTCTGTTTGCCGAAGCTTTAAGCGCCAGAGAAGTCAACCTTGTTGTCGTGACGCATTCATATGGTTTTAAGGGACCTAACAGCACCGAACTCACTATGGAAGCAAGAGAAAGGATCCTGGCGGCAGGTGCAAGTATCTATACCGGCACTATGATTACGCACAGCCTTGAAACAGCGCTGGCAGCAAAATTCAGCGGCGTATACCCTACCCTTCTTGTCGCGCAGTCCCTACGCAGGTTCGGCGAAGGCTCAAAGGTCTGCTGCGAAATGGTCATGATGGCCGCTGATGCAGGCCTTGTCCCTGAGGGGGAAGAAATTCTGGCCGTTGCAGGCACCGGCAGGGGGGCTGATACAGTAACGGTTATTCGTTCCGCAGCATCAAAAAGATTTTTTGATTTAAAAGTTCTCGAAATTCCGGCTAAACCCAGAGGGTAGAACATCTGTGAAAATAAAAAAAATAATGAAAATATGGAATCGATAAATATATAATAGGTCAAACCGTTAGTAATTCAGTAACTTATAAATAATAATCGGGGGGTAAATGTTAGTCGGTAAACCGTTTCTTACTGTTGAACAGATTCGAAGCAGAGTTAAAGAACTTGCTGACAGGATTTCCATGGACTACAAGGGAAATGAGATCATTGCAGTCGGGATATTGAAAGGCGCCTTTATGTTTTTCGCAGATATTGTAAAACTTATTCAGGTGCCGATAAACGTCGATTTTCTTGTAGCTTCCAGCTATATAAAAACCAGGACAACGGGCGAAGTAATAATTCATGCTGATATAAGGGAAAATATAAAAGACAAACATGTGCTTCTTTTTGAAGACATTGTAGACACAGGAGTAACTTTAAAATATATAAAAGATACTCTCCTTGTCAGAAATCCCGCTTCATTAAAAATTTGCGCATTTCTTGATAAGAAAACACATCGGCAGGTCGAGTTAGAACCGGATTATGTGGGTTTTGCCATACCTGATAAATATGTAGTCGGATACGGACTGGATTATGATAACAAATACAGAAACCTTCCTTATATAGCTGTATTCAAGGAAGACAGCTCTCTGTAACATTGCATGTTTTAATATATTCTCATTATACAGACTGCGGTCATTAACTCTAAATGTTACACGTTGCTTTATACCAGCCAGAGATACCTCCTAATACAGGAAATATATCAAGACAGTGCGTAGGCATGAACGCATGTCTTCATCTGATCGGTCCCACAGGGTTTGACATAAGCGACAGTGCGGTGAGGCGGGCCGGGTTGGACCACTGGTGCGACCTGAACCTTACCGTCCACAGCACCCCTGATGAATTTCTGAAATGGCTCGGAGACCGCAACCCCTGGCTGGTCACCAAACACGGCAAGGTGCGCTATGACATCCCGGAATATGCAGATGAAGATATCCTTGTCTTTGGCAGTGAAACACAGGGACTCCCGCAGGAGTGGCTGATGCAGTGGGCTGAACGTACTGTGTATGTCCCGATATTGGGCAAAGTACGCAGTTATAACCTGGCCAACACTGTGAGTATACTCCTCTCTCATGCAAGCCTTGGGGCAGGGAAATATGATAATTGCAGGTGACCGGTCCGTAAGACGGGGATAGTATAAAAATAACTTTAAGTTATTTTTCTTTCTTATCTTCTTTTGTCTTTTTCTTTTCCTTCTTTTTTCCTGACTCCCCTTTTATTAAATCATAATCAACAAATTCGAGGACCGCCATATCAGAGTTATCCCCGGGACGGAACCTTGATTTTATTACGCGAAGATATCCGCTGCTCCTTTCAATTTTCGGAGCTATTTGAGTAAATAGCTTTGTTATTACATTCTTATTTGGGATACGGGACATTGCAAGTCTTCTTGAATGAAGGTCTCCCTTTTTGCTAAGCGTAATAACTCTCTCCGCTATCTTTCTTGTCTCCTTTGCCTTGGCAACTGTAGTCTCAATTTTGAGATTATCAAATAAAGATGTAACCAGATTTCTTAACAGCGCCTTCCTGTGATTTGTGTTTCTGCCAAATCCTCTTCCCGCTATTCTATGTCGCATTTTGGGCCCTCTTACGTGCAGCTATTTTCTCTAATTCGTCAGTATCTACCCGCATATTAAAATGTAATCCCATCGAGATGATAAGCTCCTTTATCTCGTTTAATGACTTGCGCCCGAAATTCTTTGTCCTCAGCATTTCCTGTTCTGTTTTTTGTACTAAGTCGGCAAGTGTACGAATATTGGCATTTTTCAGGCAGTTATATGAACGGACTGAAAGCTCCAGTTCTTCTACACTCTTAAGAAGGTTATCATTAACCTCAAAAGGTTCCTCATCAAAGAAGTCATCACTAAATCCCGGATTTTGTTCTACGTTATCAGCAACAACAGGTATTGCTTCTGCCACAGTTTCTCCCTTGAGAGAAAAGAGAGATAAGTGCTCCTGGAGAATATTAGCAGCCTGTGATACTGCCACCTTGGGAGTGATACTGCCGTCAGTCCATACTTCCACAATAAGTTTATCATAATCAGTGGAACGGCCGACTCTGGCTTCCTCCACCCAGAAATTGACCTTCTTAATAGGAGTAAAGATTGAGTCAATGGCAATGGTATCAATTGTTTGATCTTCCTGTTTATTTCCCTCTGCAGTCACATATCCTTTACCTTTCGCTACAGTCAGTTCCATTGAAAAATCAACATTTTTCCCCAATGTTATTATATGCTGATCGGGAGTAAGAACTTCAATCTGGTCTCCGCTGATATCTTTCCCTTTAACATCTGCGGGGCCTTTAACATGTATAGATACAACCTTTGGTTCATCAGAATGCAGTTTAAATCTGAGTTGTTTAATATTAAGCACCATATCAACTACATCTTCTTTTACACCTGGTAAAGTGGAAAATTCATGGAGTACGCCCGGAATCCTGATCGAGGTAATAGCGGCCCCCTCTATAGACGAGAGCAAAACCCTTCTCAGTGCATTTCCTATCGTAGTTCCGAAGCCTCTTTCAAAGGCCTCCGCGTAAAGTTTCCCGTATGTATTTGTAAGGCTTTCAGAATCAAAACTAATATTTTCAGGTAACTGAAAGCCTTTCTTCCTAAGATCCATTAAGCCTCCTTGTAATGATTACATAGATACTTATTAATCTCTGTAATCCTATTATTGATCTGCGAAATCATTTATATTATTTTGAATATAATTCAATTATCAGCTGTTCCTGGACCGGCAGAACAATTTCATCTCTCGATGGATAATGAAGAACTTTTCCTTTGAGCTCGTTAATGTCCATTTCCAGCCATGAGGGCAGACCCCTGTGCTCCATCTTTGAAATGTTCTCTTCGATCATAACAAGTTTTTTGCTCGCCTCTTTAAGACCTATCAGATCACCCGGACGGACCAAACTGGATGGAATGTTAACCCGTTTGCCATTCACAGTTACGTGACCGTGCAATACAAACTGCCTTGCCTGCCTTCGATTTGAGGCAAATCCAAGACGATATACTACATTATCAAGCCTGCTCTCCAATAATTGCAAAAGGTAGCTGCCTGTAATACCTTTTTTCTTGTCTGCCATATAAAAATATCTTTTAAACTGGCTCTCAAGTACGCCGTAAGTCTCTTTTGCCTTTTGTTTTTCCCTTAACTGTAAAGCATAATCAGAAAGCTTCCTTCTTCTCTGCCCATGTTGGCCCGGTGCATATTTTCTTCTTTCAACTGCACATTTATCTGTATAACACCTGTCACCCTTAAGAAAAAGTTTCTCACTTTCTCTTCTGCATAACCTGCACAATGCTTCTCTGTATCTTGCCACTATACTCTTCTCCTTTTCGGGGGTTTCGTGCCATTATGTGGAACAGGCGTCACATCTTTAATAAGATTTATTTCCAGCCCGGCTGCCTGAAGAGCCCTGATTGCTGATTCTCTGCCGGCTCCTGGGCCATTGATAAACACATCCAGCTGCCGCATCCCGAAACCCATTGCCTTTTTTGCAGCAACATCAGCTGCTATCTGGGCAGCGTATGGCGTGCCTTTTCTTGAACCTTTAAATCCATGAGCGCCTGCTGAGGACCATGTAACAACATTGCCTGTCTGGTCGGTAATAGTAATAATTGTATTATTAAATGTAGCCTGAATATATGCCGCTCCAGAGTGTACTACCTTTTTTTCCTTTTTTCCGCCTTTTCTTTTCTTCTGTGCCATTATCTATCCCTTCTTTTTCATGCCGCCGATGGCTTTTCTAGGACCTTTCCGTGTGCGTGCATTTGTTTTCGTTCTCTGTCCTCGTACAGGTAATCTTGCCCTGTGTCTGAGTCCTCTATAGCTGCCAATGTCCTGAAGCCTTTTTATATTCATCGATATTTCGCGTCTTAAATCACCTTCCACGTTTACGTCCCTGTCTATCACAGTCCTGAGCTTTACGCCCTCATCATCAGTCAGGTCTCTGGATTTCTTGTTCGGATCAACTCCTGTTTCCTGCAATATCCTACGAGAAATTGTTCTGCCAATACCAAATATTCTTGTAAGGCCTATTTCCACCCTTTCGTTTTTTGGTAAATCAACTCCTGCAATTCTCACTTTGTTTTTCCTCTCTTATCCCTGTCTTTGTTTGTGCTTAGGGTTGCTGCAAATAACCCTGACTACACCTTCTCTTTTTATTATTTTGCATTTTGAACATAATGGTTTGACCGATGAACGAACTTTCATATAAAATTCTCCGTTATTTAAATGGCCGAAGGATATATTCTCTATCCTTCACACTACTTATTTAAATCTGTATGTTATTCTGCCCTTCATGAGGTCATAAGGCGATAGCTCAACAGTAACCTTATCTCCCGGCAATATTTTTATAAAATGCATCCTCATCTTACCGGAAATATAAGCCAGTATCCGCTGCCCATTTTCAAGTTCAACTCTGAACATAGCATTAGGCAAATTCTCAAGGATCGTTCCTTGAACCTCTATGGCTTCTTCTTTAGACATTCCAGAACTAATAATTATAATTATTCTTTATACTTTAGTCAATATACTTATTCCGTTTTTTGTAATAGCAACTGTATGCTCAAAATGGGCCGATAAACTCTTGTCTTTTGTTACGGCCGTCCAGCCATCATTTAATACGATTACTTCCCAGCTTCCTGCATTCACCATAGGTTCAATCGCAAGTGTCATGCCAGGAACGAGTTTAGGTCCTTCTCCGGGCCTTCCAAAATTCGGAATCTGCGGTTCCTCATGAAGTGCCCTGCCTATTCCATGACCTACGAAACTCCTTACTACTGAAAATCCTTCAGACTCAACGCATTCCTGAATGGCTGAAGAAATATCAGAAAGATTATTGCCGGCTATTGATTTATTCATCCCGGATTCCAGTGCCTTTTCAGTGACTGACAGTAGTTTCTTAGTCTGGGTATTGACTGATCCTACAGGCAAACTCACTGCAGCATCTCCATAAAATCCTTTATAATGTACACCTATATCTATGCTGATAATATCACCTTCTCTCAATTTTCTTGAAGAAGGAATCCCGTGCACGACCTGTTCATTTATTGAAGTACAAATGCTTGCGGGATAACCTCTGTACCCCTTAAATGCCGGGCGTGCCCCTTTGGAAATTATATAGGATTCTGCATATTCGTCTAGCTCTTTTGTCATCACGCCCGAACAGACATCCTTCCCGATTCCTTCCAATACTTCTGCAACAATCCGGCATGCCTCTGCCATTCTTTTTATTTCATCTTCTGACTTTAGAACTATCAATTATCAAATCCAGGATCCTGAATACAAATATATTCTTTTGCTGCACATTCTAAATTGTCCTGCACGCCTTAATATGTATTTATCGTTTTATACATCCGTACAATATCTTCTAACCGTCTTTAATCTAGCTTCTTCTCCCCCGTATTCTGCCTTTTTTAAGAAACCCGTCATACGAGCGAGTTACAAGATGGGATTCCATCTGGGAAATAGTGTCGATAGCAACTCCGACAACAATTAGTACGGATGTCCCTCCAAAATAAAAAGGCACTTTAAAATAACCTCTCATTATGTCCGGCAATATACAGACAGATGCGAGGTAAACAGCGCCGCCAAATGTTACTCTTGTAAGAACATGGTAAATAAAGTCTGCTGTCTTTTGTCCGGGTCTGATACCTGGAATAAACCCTCCATATTTTTTTAGGTTATCAGCGATATCCACGGGATTAAATGTAATCGATGTATAGAAATAACAGAAGAAGAAAATCATACTGATATAAAGTATTGTATAAAACACTGTACCGGGAGCGAGATTTCGCGACAGTGCCTGTACCCATGGGACCGCGATGAAACCCGCAATAGTGGCAGGGAACATGATAATAGAAGAAGCAAATATAGGAGGTATGACTCCTGCGGTATTAACCTTAAGCGGCAGGTGTGTGCTCTGCCCTCCATAAACCTTTTTCCCTACCACCCGTTTCGCATACTGTACAGGAATTTTTCGCTGTCCCCGCTCTACAAATACAATGATGGCTATAACGGCTATCATCATCACAATTACCAGCAGCATTAATATTAAGTGCAGTTCACCGGCCCTGATAAGAGATATGGAACTGATAACCGCATTCGGGAATCCGGCAACTATTCCGGCAAAAATTATAAGGGAGATGCCATTGCCGATCCCCCGTTCAGTTATCTGTTCTCCCAGCCACATTAAGAAGGCCGTGCCTGATGTCATAGTAATCATTGTCAATAACCTGAATGACCAGCCGGGATTCTGGACAAACGCCCCCTGACCCATACTTTCAATTCCAATTGCTATACCTATTGATTGAATAATGCTTATTACTACCGTACCATACCGTGTGTATTGGGTAATTTTCTTTCTCCCGGCCTCACCTTCTTTTGCAAGCGCCCCAAGCGCAGGGATAACGACAGTAAGCAGTTGAAGGATGATCGATGCACTAATGTATGGCATTATTCCAAGAGCAAAGATAGTTGCCCTTGACAGTGCGCCACCTGAAAACATATCAAAAAATCCCATAAGCGCACCTCCCTTATCCAGGAGGAATTTACTTAACTCTGCTCCATTAATTCCGGGGGTTGGTATGTGGGCACCTATTCTGTATATAGCTAACAGTGCAAGAGTAAACAGTATCCTGCTCTTAAGCTCCGCTATCCGGAAGACGTTTTGAAAACCGTTGATGATACTCACAATGCGAAGAACAAATAATCAAAATGTAAGAAACTGCTTTTATACATATATCCTGTTCTCATAATTTTGATTATTAACTTATATATTTTACAGTTAAATTACTTCTGCTTTTCCTTGAGCTTTTTCTATTTTTTCCCTGGCAGAAGCGCTAAAGGCATGGGCCTTTACTGTAATTGGTTTGGTGATCTCTCCACTGCCCAGAATTTTAATTCCATCCTGCATCTTTTTTACTATGCCTTCACTAACAAGAAAATCCGGCGTAATTGTAGATTCTGAAAGATTATTCAGAACACCCAGGTTTACAATTGCATATTGCTTCTGATAAATATTTGTAAATCCGCGTTTCGGGAGCCTGCGCTGTAAAGGCATCTGTCCGCCCTCAAACCAGGGATTTGTACCCCCTCCGGTCCTTGCCTTCTGGCCCTTATGACCCTTACATGAAGTCTTGCCGTGGCCCGAACCCGGGCCCCTGCCGACCCTCTTTCTCTTCTTTCTGCTTCCCGGAGCTGGCGCAAGGTCTGATATTTTCATTTATTCCTCCGCATTCTCGCTAACTTCAATCATGTGAGATATTTTATGTATCTGACCTCTTATGATAGGAGTATCTTTGTGAATAACACTCTGTCTTATTTTTCTTAATCCCAGAGACCTGATTATTCGTTCATGCTTCTCCGGTCTTCCAATTACACTCCGTTTTAAAGTTATCTTAACTGTTTTCATGGTTTGATACCTTTTTTTCTTCTTCACTTTTACCGGATCTTCTTAAAACGCTTCCCTCGTCCTTTAATTTCAACAGACCATCAAGTGTGGCCCTGACAGTGTTAAACGGATTTCGGCTTCCCAGTGATTTGGCAACAATATTACGGATCCCGGCTACTTCCATAACTGCCCTCATTGGACCACCGGCTATAAGTCCAGTACCCGGTTTTGCAGGCAGCATTACAACTTTCCCCGCGCCATAAATGCCACTGATCTTATGCGGGATTGTCCCGTCTTTGATCGGAATTTTTACCAATGCCCTTTTTGCCTGTTCAACAGCCTTTCTGATTGCTTCTGGTACTTCCTGAGCCTTCCCTTTTCCAAAGCCTATATGACCGTCTTCATCGCCAACAACGACAAGTGCGCTAAAAGAAAAGCGTCTTCCACCTTTAACAACCTTAGCAACTCTGTTAATATATATCACTTTATCTTTTATTGTGTTTAAACTCTCCGGGTCAATCCTGCCCACTTTTCCTCCACATTAATTCGTAATTTGGAATTTGGAATTTAAAATTCCAATCCTCCTTCTCTTGCTGCATCTGCCAATGCCTTGATCCTTCCGTGATAAAGATATCCTCCTCTATCAAAGACAATCTTTTTAACTCCCTTATCTGCTGCTCTCCTGGCCACTAATTTTCCAACAGTCTTAGCGGCTTCGATATTACCGCCTGAACTTATCTTTCCTTTAAGCTCTTTATCTGCACTTGATGCGGCAACGAGTGTTGTGCCGGCATAATCATCTATCAACTGGACATAAATGTGTTTGACGCTTCTATACACATTGAGCCTTGGCTTTTCCGGTGTGCCGGAAACTCTTTTTCTTACTCTGAAATGTCTTTTCTTCCGTGCTTCTTCTTTAATTGTGCTCAATCTTAACTCCTCGAAATTTTATAATAAAATATCAAACCTGATTTCCTGACTATTTGCCGGTCTTTCCGACTTTAAGTTTAATTACTTCCCCGGTATATCTGATACCCTTACCCTTATAAATATTCGGCGGTCTTAATGAACGAATATTTGCTGAAACCTGCCCTATCAATTGCTTATCTATTCCACGAAGAGTTAATTGTACCTGCTTTTTATCGACCTCGGCGCTTATACCATCTGGTAGTTGGAACTCAATGGGATGCGAATATCCCAGCGTAAAATTTATCCTCTGGCCCTGTACCTGGGCCCTGTAACCCACTCCGGTAATCTCAAGTACTCTCTCATAACCGGCGCTTGTGCCATTAACCATACTTGCGATAATACTTCTTGTCGTGCCATGAAGTGATCTGTGCAGCTTGGTGTCGGCCTGTCTTTCCACAACTATCCTCTTGTCCTCTAAGGATATTTTCATTCCTTCAGGGTGATTCCAATTGAGCGCCCCCTTGGGCCCCTTTACGGCAACAAGGTTGCCCTGAATTTTAACATCCACTCCATTCGGAATATTTATCGGACTCTTGCCTACTCTTGACATTGTATCTCCTAAAAAAATTAACGGCTTGAACACTTCAAACCGTTTGAACGGCTTTTTACCATATATTACATAATATCTCGCCGCCCACTCCTTCACGACGGCAAGCTTCATCTGTTAACACTCCCTTGGAGGTTGTAAGTACGGCGATCCCATAACCTCCCATAACCCTGGGTATATTTGTTTTATCAACGTAAATTCTTCTGCCAGGTTTACTAACCCTCTTCAGACCGGTTATTGCTTTCTCTTGGCCTTCCAGATACTTCATCGAAATCCTGATAATTCCCTGCTTCCTGTCCCTTACGACCTTGAAACTCTTTACAAATCCCTTTTCCTTAAGAATCTTTGTTAACTCAATTTTTAATTTAGACGCAGGTACGTCTACTTTCTCAAGTTTAGCCATGTTGGCATTCCTGATTCTTGTCAGCATATCTGCAATTGGATCAGTCATCATAATTGCCTACCTCTACCAGCTGGATTTTGTCACGCCAGGGATCTGGCCTTTCAGCGCCAGTGTTCTGAAACATATCCTGCATATGCCGAACTGCCTTAAATAGGCCTTCGACCTTCCGCACAGGCTGCACCGGTTATAACCCCTGACTTTAAATTTAGGTGCTCTTTTTTGTTTTGCTATAAGACTCTTCTTCGCCATTAATATTCCTTATAATCTTGATGTCTTTTAATTATCATTTTTTGAACGGCATTCCCAAATATTTAAGGAGCGCCTTGCCCTCTTCATTCGTTTTTGCTGATGTAACAATAACTATATCCATTCCGTGAATACTGGCTACCTTGTCAAAATTAATTTCGGGAAATATTATCTGTTCTTTCACGCCAAAGGCATAATTCCCCCTGCCGTCAAAGGATTTTGCCGAAACTCCCTGAAAATCTCTTATTCTCGGTAAGGCAAGGCTGATAAACTTGTCAAGAAAACCATACATCCGTTCGCCCCTTAACGTTACCCTGCATCCAATCGGCATGCCCTCCCGAAGCTTAAACCCGGCAATAGATTTCTTGGCCCGTGTAATAACAGCGGCCTGCCCTGTTATTGTCGTCAGTTCTTTTGCAGCAGATTCCAGCGGCTTAATGTCCTGAATAGCTTCTCCCATGCCGACGTTAAGGACAATGCTTTTAATCTTTGGCACCTGCATAATGCTTTTATAGGAAAAATCCTTCATCATCTGAGGGATGATTTCATTATTATATTTTTCTCTTAATCTTTCCATTTACTATTCAACAACCTCCCCGCACTGCCCGCAAGCTCTGATTTTCTTGCCATTCTCCAGTATGCTGTTTCCTATCCTTGTCGGTTTATCACATTTGGGACAAACGAGCATTACATTTGACCGATGGACAGAAGCTTCTTTTTCTATTATGCCGCCCTGCGAATATTTTTTACTCGGTTTCATATGCTTCTTTATTATATTCACACTTTCAATAAGGAGCCTGTTATTACCAGGTTCGACAGTACGAACTCTGCCCTTTTTGCCTTTCTCATCTCCGGTAATGACTAAAACCGTATCATTTTTCTTTATACCTAATCCCATTATTCTCCTCTTTTAATCACCAGCAATCAAATTACCTCAGGAGCAAGCGATACAATCTTCATAAATTCTTTCCACCTGAGTTCTCTCGCTACCGGCCCGAAAATTCTTGTTCCTATAGGATCGCCTTCTGCATTGATAAGCACCGCAGCATTCTGATCGAACCTTATATATGAGCCATCCGCTCTTCTCAATGCTTTTTTGGTCCTGACTACAACCGCTTTTGAGACAGTTCCCTTTTTTATATTCGCATTCGGCTCTGCTTCCTTCACGCTAACGATTATTCTGTCGCCGATTCTTGCATACCTGCGATGGAAACCGCCAAGTACTCTAATACACAGGACCTTTTTGGCTCCCGAATTATCTGCAACTTCTAAAACACTTTCCTGCTGTATCATTCGTTTCCTCTTTTAACAATATCAAGAACTTTCCATCTTTTATCTTTACTTATCGGTCTTGCTTCAACAATAGAGACCTTGTCGCCTTTTTTACAGCTGTTATTCTCATCATGGGCCTTAAACTTTGCAATCTTTTTGACAGTCTTCTTATACACGGGATGCTGCGAAATTCTGGTCACAGCCACTACAACTGTCTTATCCATTTTGTCACTGACTACATTACCTGTAAAAATCTTTTTGGGCATATATTCTTCCTGTTCTTTAAGTAAGGGCGTAGTGCAGCAAGCCCTTAAGGCATAAATAAATTAAACTTTTGTCTCTCCTCTTTTCACTTTCAGCTTTTCATTTTTAACCGTTAACACCCTTGCTATGTCCTTCCTGATATGTCTTATTCGCAAAGGATTCTCAATCTCGCCGGTTACCTGCTGAAACCGTAAATTAAAAAGTTCCTTTCTCAGGTCTGTTTCTTCCTGCCTGAGTTCTTCTTCCGTCATTGTCCTGAATTTAGTTGCTTTTTTCATTGTATTCCAGTTCTCTTAACAAATTTGGTGGCGATTGCCAGCTTATGAGAAGCCAGCCTCATTGCTTCCTTGGCAACATCCTCATCAACCCCTGCCATTTCATATAGAATTCTCCCGGGTCTCACAACCGCAACCCACGATTCAGGTGAGCCCTTACCTTTACCCATTCTCGTTTCAGCAGGTTTTTTGGTCAATGGCTTGTCAGGAAAAATTCTTATCCATAGTTTACAGCCTCTCTTCGCATGTCTCGTTATTGCTATTCTTGCAGCCTCAATCTGACGATTAGTTACCCAGCCAGGTTCGGTTGCCTTAATCCCGTACTCTCCAAAGGATATATCTGAACCCCTGTATGCTTTACCGTTCATCCGGCCTTTCTGCATTTTTCTGAATTTTACCTTCTTTGGCATTAACATAATTATCTATCCTCTCAAAGTACCGTTTCGCCGCCTGAAGACTGAATCACCGGTTCCTGGAGTATATCACCTTTATAAATCCAGACCTTGACTCCAATTCTTCCATAGGTTGTCTTTGCCTCCGCCACTCCATAATCAATATCAGATCTGAATGTATGCAGGGGTACCCTGCCCTCTCTATACCATTCCGACCTTGCTATTTCCGCGCCTGCAAGCCGTCCCCCGCAGGCCACCTTGATACCTAATGCGCCAAAACGCATTGAAGAAGCCATTGCCTTCTTCATGGCTCTTCTGAATGCAATCCTTTTCTCAAGTTGAAGTGCAACATTTTCCGCAACCAGCTGGGCGTCCAATTCGGGCTTTCTGATTTCCTTAATATCTATACTCATCTCTTTCCCCGTAATCTTCTCCAGTTCTTTCTTCAATTTCTCGACTTCAGCGCCCTTTTTCCCGATAATAATGCCCGGTCGCGCGGTATATATAATTGCCTTTATCTTTTGCCCGGTCCTCTCGATCTCTACTTTGGGGACACCTGCATGGAAGAGATTCGCCTTAATATATTTCTGAATGGTTAAATCTTCAAACAATATATCTTTATAATTCTTTTTGGCAAACCACTTTGAATTCCACGTTCTAATGATTCCCAGTCTTATACCTATCGGATGTGTCTTCTGCCCCAAAATCAAGCCTCCTTTGAAAAATTCAAAATGAATGAATTAAAACTCAAAATTAATAACATATTTATTTTATAAAATAATTCCCTTCCGGAATATTGATCTTTTATTTTTGATTGTTGCATTTAGTCTATTCTTCTAATACCAAAGTTATATGACATGTTCTCTTTTTTATAATATCTGCTCTGCCCATAGAGCGCGGGGTCATTCTCTTCATCGCCGGTCCCTGGTCCACAAAAACCCTTGATACCTTCATGGACTCCGGATCCGCCACTTTTTTCTGTTCCGCATTTGCCATTGCAGACTTCAATATTTTTGAAACAATTTGGCCGCCTTTGTGAGGAAGAAATTGAAGGTTGATCATGGCGTCGCCTGCCCTTTTACCTTTGATTAAATCTGTCACTCTTCTCACCTTTCTCGGTGTTATTCTTGCGTATCGTAATTTTGCCCTTGTTTCCACTTTATATTACCTCGAACTATTTATTTCCCTTTTTCTTTTTTGTCGCCCGAGTGCGCCCTGAATGTCCTCGTGGCAGAAAACTCACCCAGTTTATGCCCTACCATATTATCAGTAACATACACAGGAATAAACTTCCTGCCATTATGAACTGCAAGCGTATGTCCTATAAACTCAGGAATTATCGTGGACCTTCTTGACCACGTCTTGATTACGTTTCTTTCGTTTTTCTCATTCATCGATAGAATTTTCTTCTTCAGTTTATCTTCTACAAATGGACCTTTTTTTAATGATCTCGGCAAAACGTTTCCTCCCTAATTAATCCCAAATCTACTGTAATAATAAATCTCTATTTTGATTTCCTTCGTCTGACTATATATATATCTGTTCTTTGATTTTTTCTCGTCTTTTTACCTTCCGGCCTGCCCCATGGAGAAACAGGCGGTCTTCCGCCTGAGCTCTTGCCTTCACCGCCTCCAAGCGGGTGGTCAATCGGGTTCATTGCTACCCCTCTGACGCTCGGTCTCTTGCCGAGCCAGCGGCTTCTGCCCGCCTTGCCGACAGATATATTCTCATGCTCAACATTTCCGACCTGGCCGATTGTGGCCATACAATCTGACGGAACAAACCTGACCTCTGTAGATGAAAGCTTTAGCTGGCACATTCCTTCATCTTTGGCTACAAGCTGGGCATACGATCCAGCGCTCCTTGCTATCTTTCCTCCCTGCCCCGGCTTAAGTTCGATATTATGGATTATCGTTCCGAGAGGAATATTCTTGACGGGAAGCGCATTCCCGGTTTTTATTTCAGTATCCGATCCGGAAACAAGGGAATCACCCACCTTTATTCCCAAAGGTGCTAACATATATCTTCTTTCTCCGTCTGCATACTTCAACAGCGCAATGCGCGACGTCCTGTTCGGATCATATTCTACTGTTTCAACGGTACAGGGAATATTTATTTTATCACGTTTAAAATCAATTATCCGGTATGCCTGCTTATGCCCTCCGCCTCTTTGCCACATCGATATACGCCCTGCGTTATTTCTTCCGCCGGTTTTCTTAATCGGCTGTAAAAGCGGTTTATAGGGCTTAGAAGCAGTAATCTCGGCAAAATCCGAACCGCTCCTGAAGCGACAACCCGGTGATGTTGGTTTATACTTTCTTATACCCATTTATACGCCCTCAACAAAATCCAGTTTTTCTCCCTCTTTGAGAGTAACAATGGCCTTTTTCCAGTCAGGCCTTTTTCCTTCATGTTTTCCCATGCGCTTTTTCTTGCCCATATAGTTCATCGTAGTAACGCAATCGACTTTTACTTTAAATATTTCTTCAACGGCTTTCTTAATTTCAATCTTGTTGGCGCTCCTGGCCACTTTAAACATTACCTTATTGTCAGTCTCTTTTAATAACGTTCCCTTTTCAGTCAGCATTGGTCCAAGGAGGACACCATAAGAATTTTTCATCCTAAATAGACCTCTTTCATCTTTTCAACCGCATCTTTGGAGATAAGAAGTTTCTCATGCGATAGTATTGTAAAAACATTAAGTTCACTGACCCGTACAACATTGACCCTCGGAATATTACGTGAGGCCAGTTCAAGCGCCTCATTCTTCTCAGGCACGATTATTAATACATTATTTTTTAGTCCAAGACTTGCAAGCATTCCTACTACAGACTTAGTTTTGGGTTCCTTGATTGATATATCATCTATTATTGTTATTTCACCATCGCCAAGCTTGGCCGAAAGCGCAGAATTTAAGGCCAGCCATTTTACTTTTTTGGGCAGCTTGTATGAGTAGTCTCTCGGATGAGGACCAAACACCGTCCCTCCCCCTCTCCATAAGGGAGACCTGCTGCTTCCGGCTCTTGCCCTGCCTGTGCCTTTCTGCTTGTACGGTTTTTTGCCGCCTCCGCTGACCATGCCCCTTGTTTTTGTAGCAGCAGTGCCCTGTCTCTTGTTTGCAAGATGATTATGCACCACCTCATGAAGCAGTCCTTTTCTGACATCTATACCAAATATGCCATCAGGCAGGTCTGTCTTTCCTACAGACTTATTGTCTTTATTTATTATTTCTATCTCGGCCATTAGCTTTCTCTTGCGGGAACAGACGATGCTGACTTTATTATTAAATAGCCACCGTTGGCTCCCGGCACCGCACCTTTCACAAGCATTATATTCTGCTCTTTTCTTACATCAAAAATTTCGATATTTTTTACTGTTACCCTTTCGTCACCCATATGACCAGGTAATTTCTTGTTTTTCCAGACTCTTGAGGGATAAGAACTCGCGCCCATAGAACCCGGCGCCCTGTTAAACATTGATCCATGAGAGCCTGGACCCCCATTGTAATTATGCCTTTTCATTACCCCCTGAAAACCCTTTCCCTTTGATGTTCCAGTAACAGAGACCTTTTCACCTTTGGAAAAAATATCTACATTGATATCATCACCTGCGTTAAAACCCTCCATCTCTATTTCTTTTAATAAACGGTACATTGGTGATGATACTTTTTTAAAGTGACCCTTCATAGGTTTTGTAACATTTTTTTCTTTTCTAATTATGTCAAATCCAATTTGAAGCGCATCATAGCCGTCCTTATCTTTACCCTTTTTTTGCAATACCTTGACCGGCCCGGCTTCAATAACTGTTACAGGGATGAGTCGTCCATCTTCTGTAAACACCTGTGTCATCCCGAGTTTCTTTCCAAGTATACTTTTCATAGTTTTATCTCTACATCCACTCCTGCCGCAAGATCTAATTTCATAAGGGCATCAACAGTCTGAGGAGTTGGATCCAGTATATCCACAAGTCTCTTATGCGTCCTTATTTCAAATTGTTCCCTTGATTTTTTATCTATATGCGGAGACCTGAGTACAGTAATTTTGTGGATCCTGGTCGGCAGCGGCACAGGCCCTGAAATTCTTGCACCTGTCCTTTTCGCCGTATCAACAATCTCCTTTACTGACTGGTCAAGCAGCCTGTGATCATATGCCCTTAAATTTATTCTTATTTTTTCGTTCATAATCCAATCTTTCAGTATTTATTTTAAGCTGACAGCTAATAGCTATAAGCTTTCAGCTATTCTACAACCTCCGTAACGACTCCTGCTCCTACCGTCCTTCCGCCTTCCCTGACTGCAAACCTTAACTCCTTCTCCATTGCTATTAGCGTTATCAGCTCCACTTCCATTGTCACG
>JACQXG010000001.1 GCA_016208905.1 Nitrospirota bacterium | reverse complement strand
TCTATCAGGCATATTACCGGGTCGTCGGGCATTCTTTTTTCATTAATGTATGCCGCTGCACTCCTGAAATCTGCTTTATGATATTTTATGTTGAATTGATAATTCGTGTAGGAATAAGCGCTGAACCCTGTCATGACAACTATTGCGGTAATCGCGAGTATCCTGCCGAATATACGCGGCGTTAAACATGTCAGCCAGTCTACTCCTTTAGCGACAAACATCAAAAAAGCCAATAATGCTGTAGCAGTATATCGTACATTATATGTAATTTCCGGCTTAATCTTGGCCAGTACCAGTGCTCCGCTAATTGGTATTATCACAATAAGAATTATGAGCGCTAATTTTGGATAATCTCTTCGCATGGACCAAATTCCTAACAGAAATAACGTACCATATACAGCCATTATTGATCCTATTATCGTAAGGTACGGTTTTATGACTTCCAGAGATTGGTCGAAATGGAGTTCCCTTAATGAAGGACCTATACTGAATCCCGCACAGTATGTGAATATAGTATATGGGAGCACCCTGAAATCTATCGGTTTAACAAACCCTGCAGTAGAAAGATCTATCAATGACGTCATAGAATAAATTAACCACGGCAAGTACAAAATTATTACTGCACTAAAAGCAAATGCCCATTTAATAAACTGCTGTTTGTATCGTCCGGTAAATAGAAGTAAATATAATCCCTGAAGCAAAATAAGAAATACTGCAAATTGATGCGCATACAGATCTGCCAATGTGCTTATAATATAACCAGTAAAATTTGTAATGCCTGGCTTCTCTAATGTCCGGATATAAAATATAATTGATACTAAGGCCAGCATCCACTGTAATGCATACATTCTGGCATCCTGTGAATACCATATATGTAATGGAGACACAGCCAGCAGAAAAGATGAAATGAGCCCTACCTTATTATTAAATAATCTCGCGCCCAGCAAATACAGTAACGGAACACTAATCAAGCCGAAAGTAACCGGCGCCATTCTAAGAATAAAATCATTATCGGGAAATACCAGCTGTATCAGATATAAAAAAAATGAATTTAACGGCGGGACAATATCGGGAGTCTGATGGTTTATAAGCCGCTGGAAATTCATCGCTTCGACTATTTCGTCGTACCATAATGACTGTCTATCCAGGCCGTAGATACGTAAGCCTGCTGCAATTGCGATTATACAAACAAGCAAGTAAATTGCAGTATGGTTTGATATCGCTTTATGGTGTTCCATATTTTTTAATAAAAGAAAAGATTTTTGCTGGATATTTTCTATGTAGCAGTAAGAAAAAGAACAATCAGATAAAATTAATGCATTAAAGTGGTTTGTATTTATTCTGTAATTTTATAGATGCATTTTTTATGATAATACGTCAATTATAACAAAATTATTTATAAAATTAACACATGATGACTCCTTCCTTTATACTTATGACCTTTGATATACTATGAACTGTAAATGCGGATTTTAATGCCACTTCAAAATAGTAAGAGATTAATCTTTCCGGAAGCAGCAAGCTTATTATAAGTCAGACAAGCAATATTGCTGATATTCGCTTGTTAAATGGGAATATATGATGAATCAGAAAAATGTCTCCGTAATATTACCCACATATAATGAAAGCGGCAACATCATAGAACTTATTGAGAAGATATTCTCTGTAGCAGATAATCATTCCATTAAATGCGAGGTTGTAGTCGTAGATGATAACAGCCCTGACGGCACAGCAGAGTGTGTGAGAAAGAAGTATGGCAATCTGGACAGTGTAAAACTCATTGTGAGGAAGAACGGAAAGGGACTTGCTACAGCAATAAAGAGAGGTTTATCAGAGGCCTCAAGCGATATTGTTATGGTTATGGACACGGATTTTAACCACAATCCTGAAAAAATTCCTCTTATGGTTAAATATCTCGATGATTTTGATATTGTTGTTGGTTCGAGGTTTGTCGGCGGCGGCGGCATGAAGGGTCCTCAATCCAGATACTGGGGCAGTTATCTATTTAATGCATTTATTAAAATAATGCTTGGCATTCGTTCTAATGATAATCTTTCAGGTTTTTTTGCGGCCAGAAAAACTCTATTTACAGATGTGCCGATTGATATTATATTTAATGGATATGGCGACTATTTTATCAGACTTTTATACCTTGTGAATTTAAAAAATGCTTCCATCATCGAGGTCCCTGTAGTTTACGACGAACGTTTCTCCGGGGCAAGCAAAACTAATTTTCTGAAACACTTAATAGGATACACAATGACAGTATTAAACTTGTTTTTCAGTAAAAAAAGGTAGTGTAGGTCTTAATGGCAAAGGAAGATTACATACTTCGTAAGTCTATAAAGATGGCTGACTTTGAATTCAGAGAGGCCAAAATGGATGTCTACTATTGTCATCCTTTAGTAGGGATATTTTCCAGATTGCGCGTAAAACATATCCTGAAAATACTCTCTGCTATGAAAGGTAAAAGAATCCTGGATGTAGGATGTGAGGGGGGCTATGTTTCGCAGAAGCTGATGGGGACAGGGGCGGATGTGGTTTCATTTGATATATGCTTTGATGCACTTAAATATTTTCGAAACAAGACTAAAAATAGTCATTCAGAAAGCACTCCCTTGCAGGCATTTGCCCACGCAATTCCACTGAAGGATGAATCCGTTGACGCGATTGTCTGTACAGAAGTTATAGAGCATGCGCCATATCCTGATGCCATAATTAAAGAGCTGTCAAGAGTTATCCGGAAAGGCGGCAAAATAATCTTAACGTTCCCTAATGAAAAACTGAGAAAGAAAGTTTATGGTATTGTAAGCCTTTTCGGGATTAATACAGAGATTGAGAAGGATGTGACAATGTTTCAATACCATTCTGAGGAACTAGAGTCGATTTGCAGTAAGTATTTTGAGGTCATTTCCAGATATTCAGTCCCCTTTTTTTTCCCTCTTACCAGATTTATTACTTGTATCAAAAAATAGTGTGTGCTTAGCTTATTTAATTAAGCTACACGCATCAACACTAACGAGCTGAATCCGGTTTATTTTTTAATTGACATGAATGCTTCACAAACTTTTCTTATATCGGTCTCAGTCAGTGTTGTACCTGATGGCAGATTAATGCCCTTGCGGGAAAGCATTGTTGAAACAGGGTAGACAGCATCTCTTCTGTATATCGGCAATTGGTGAAGCGGATAGAAAAACGGCCGCGTGTCAATTCCCTTTTCCTGCAGCCGCGCCATAACATCGTCCCGGCTCATGCCAAAATCGTCCTCGATAAGAACACTGTACATCCAGTATACGTTCCTGCATCCGTTGGCTTCCGGCGGAAGTGTAAGCCCGTCAATCTTATTCAGTAATGAATTATAAAGGGCCGCATTCCTGCGTTTTGCCTCTATAAAGCCGTCAATTTGCTCCATCTGGGCCACGCCAATAGCAGCCTGTATATTAGTAAGCCGATAGTTATAACCGAGTACATCATGCCAGTACCTTTTGGTCTTGCTCATTGCATGATCGCGTAACATGCGCATTTTATTCATAAGCTCCGTGTTGTTGGTCGTTATCATCCCGCCTTCACCGGTCGTAATGATCTTATTTCCATAGAAACTGAATACCCCTGCATCACCGAAACTGCCGACACGCTTCAGGTTGTATTCTGCGCCATGCGCCTCAGCCGCGTCCTCGATAACTTTTAGATTATACTGCCGGGCTATCTTCATGATTGGGTCCATATCGCAAGGATGCCCGTATAAATGGACTACAATTATTGCCTTAGTACGCTCTGTTATATTTTCTTCTATTTTTGAAGGATCTATATTCCAAGTTTTCTCATCTGCATCAACAAATACGGGCCTGGCGCCGCAGTACAGTACAGCATTGGCAGAAGCTACAAATGTCAGGTCAGGGACAATGACTTCATCCGCTTCACCTATGTCAAGGGACACTAATGCCAAATGCAGGGCTGTTGTTCCATTGCTTGCTGATATTGCGTGAGCAGTGCCGCAGAAACCGGCAAAATTCTCTTCAAATTGAGTGACGTACTTCCCTATTGAGGATATCCAGCTGCTTTTAATACAATCTGTTACATACTCAAGCTCTTTGCCGTTGAGACAGGGAGTAGAAACCGGGATCATTTTTTAGCTCCAATCTAATAAATAACTTTAGAATTTTCTTGATGGAGTCAACCAGCGCTCTATCAATCACGGTGAGATCTTGCAAGATTAATAAAAAAAACCACAAGAAATAAGAAAAAATATAGCTATATTATTAATATTTAATCAGCCGCTTGTCAATGCTGTGCTCTGCAACGGTATCCAAGTCTGCCTGTCTGAAAATAACTTAATTGTTGAATTATTCTCCGAAAATATAATCTGCCTGATCCGGTGGAAGCACGACGCTTAACTCATTAATAAATTGTTTGGCTAGGTCCGTCGCATCATCAATATCTTCTACTTTTGCAGGTACATCAACGCGTACCATAAGTCCGACCCTTTTACTGCCGAAGAGTGAAAAAATAAGCTGTTTAGACTTTTGTTCTATCCATTCATGAGCAACATTCTTATCAATAACAATCCAGTAAAAACTGAGAAAGTTATCTTTTCCCCTTTCAGTGAAGAGAGTATGTGATTTAAGGGCGCGGTTCGGGAGTTGAAATTCAGTGTCAGCCAGCTCTTTTATTTTGAAGCCTGCACCGGTGAAGCATACCTTCGGATGATGAAAATTCCCCGCATCCAGAACAATAAAAAGAAGGTTTTTCCCCTCTTTGTTTACGTAATTATAAGCGAGGGCCTCGCTCACAAAATCATATTCTGTCGATCTAACACTTAAACCTACGTCCTTTGTTACGTCCTTGCCCATCCAGCCGGACATTATTTCAGGTATCCTTAATCTGGAAATAAAACCCGTGCCTGTATATTTCGCCTTGGGCAAGGAATAGCCAAGTAAAATAGCAACCATAAGTAATATAATCACTATTAAATGTTTTTTAGATTTCATAAGCTGCCTTTAGTTAATAGACCACGGTCGACGGTGGACTGTTGATGATACATTCAAATTTTCAAACTTAAACGCCATATGTTATACCGTGGACTTTAATTTTCTATCTAATATTGACTCTGCTGCCATCAATCCCAATAAAGTAATTATAAATATTACAATACCGCTGAAGTTATGAAAAAATCCCTGTCCGGCTTCCTCTCCGAAATAAAAAGTTATAAGGCATAACGTAATTACTCTCAGCAGGTTTCCCAGCAATGCCATGGGAATTATAAAGGCTGTGAGGACAAGTTTTTTTAAAAGATTCCCTTTGCTGATATAAACATAAACCAGAATTAATGAAAACATTGTAATCAGAGAGCGAAAGCCGCTGCATGGGGCCCCCATAAATATTTCATTGTATCCTATTGTCAATAGAAGGCCGTTTCTTGAAATCGGATAATTGAGCAAGTTTAAAATATGCTCCGTAAGGACGGAAATGCCGTGACGCATTGGTAATGTAATGCTGTCTATAATTCCAAAAGGGGGGGGCACCAGGAGCAGGAGATAGAGAACCGGAAAGGACAAGGCCCCTGCCATTTTTTTTCCGTATAGATATCCTATCAGGCCGAACAGAAGAGGTATCAGTGAGAGAGTTTGAATAAAGATGTAATCCTGCCGTAAGCCAAAAATAAACATTAATATTCCCAACAAAAGGATTATAAAACTTAAAATGTTCTTCTTATCAAGACGTGTTTCCTGAGAAATATTTTTAATTTCCCCCCGCTTGCGCCATGTCAGCCATAAAGAAAGGGGAAGGATGAAATAGGCATGACTATAATCAACCGTGTCCCAGCGCATATTGTAGAGATTAGAAAATAACGGGTAGTAAAGGATTGCTACTAAAATCCAGATTAGATAATTGCCCATTGACTATAATACATTTATCAATATGCGGGGGGCAAGATGCTGCGTGGTTGAAATTACTATCAGTCTGCACCTGAATCTATCGGCTGGAGGCGATTTTGAAAAGTGCATTTGCATGCCTGTTTCTATCATATAATTTAATAATAATTCAGGAGAGGAACGGATGATTAACCAACAGCTAAGAAAGGAAGGCTTGCCCTTATTCCCTGCCCAGTCTCTCCAGGTCCCTGTTGAGCCCGATGGTTACAAGCAGGTCCCCTTCATTAATTATATCAGTCGGAAGAGGATTTACATTCCATGTTTCACGCTGGATCCCTTTTTCGGATTTCATTCTCTTTATAGCTATCAGATTGACCCCGTACTTGAGCCGCAGCTGGTTTTCCTGCAGTGATTTCCCCACAAAAACTCCTGGGGCCGGCATTTCGATAATGCTGTACTCCGGTGACAGTTCAAGCAAATCAACAATGCCGGGACGCACCAGGCCGTGTGCCACCCTGATCGCCATATCACGTTCGGGATAGACGATTTTATCAACGGCAAGATGCTCAAGGACCTTGCCGTGAAGCGCGGTAACGGCCTTTGCGATAATAGTCTTTATCTTTAATTCCTTCAAAAGCATGACCACGAGGATGTTCGCTTCGATATTTTCTCCTATGCTTACGATTGCTACATCCACATTCTGCACCCCGGCTGAGCGCAGGGCCTTCTCATCGATTGCATCAAGCACGAGGGCATATGTAACAAGATCGGAGATATTTTTTACTTTTTCATCATCTTTGTCTATTGCGATAACCTCACTCCCGGATTCTGCAAGGGCAATGGCTACTGAAGAGCCGAACCTGCCCAGACCTATCACTGCAAATTGCTTTTTCATCCTATTACGACCCTCCCTTCGGGGTATCTGAATCTCATTTCTTTTTTGCTTATAACAGCAACTGCAAGCGTCAACGGCCCCAGTCTTCCAATGAACATCATGAGACTGACCAATAACTTGCCGGGGTCTGAAAACAGCGCGGAAAGGCTTCTGACACCACCGTCTCCCACAGACAGGCCTACAGTGCCGAATGCTGAGGTGACTTCAAACAGGGTAGGGAGATAGTAAGTATTTTCAATCCTGATCACGAGGAAAGAAATCAGGAGGATCAGAAGCATTGCAAATATAATAAGCAGAAGCGATTTCGAGACCAGCTCGATAGGTATCCTGCGTTTGAAGAGGACCGTGTCACGCATACTCCGGATAGTTGACAGCAGGCTTGCATATGCAATGGCGACGGTTGTAGTTTTTACGCCTCCTCCTGTACCGCCGGGTGAGGCCCCGATAAACATAAGCATGGTAATAAACAAAAGGGTCTCCGGTCTTACAAGGGAATAATCAATAGTATTAAAACCCGCGGTCCTCGGAGTCACCGATGAAAAATATGATGACATAACGCTTTCTTTCAGAGGCATTGTCTGGAAGGTCTTCGGGTTCTGATATTCAAGGAAAAATATAATGAGCGCGCCAGCAATGATCAGGAAGGCAGTTGTCACAATAACAATCTTTGTGTGTGTAGAGAACCTCCTGACTTTTTTTGTATATAAGTTGTAGCAGTCGCTGATGACAATGAAACCGATCCCTCCGATTATTATCAAAAATGTTATTACAATATTGACGATAATGTCTCCTCTGTAGCGCATCAGGTTATCTGAAAAGAGACTGAAGCCCGCGTTATTGAAAGCGGACACAGAATGAAATATTCCGTAGTATAATGCGTTGATCAAAGGGAAGTCATAGGAGAATCTGATAAACAACAGGAGGGCGCCGGTTGCTTCAAAAATGAGTGTTGTCAGCAAAACCGCCTTTGTGAACTTCACGATCCCTTCAAGGTCAAGTACATTGAGGGCGTCTTTCATTATCAACCGCTCTCCTAGCCCGATCCTTTTGCCTATCATGAGTGAAATAATGGTCGCGGACGTCATATAGCCGAGACCGCCGAGCTGGATAAGGAGCATGATGATTATCTGGCCGAATAACGTGAAGTCATTGGGTATGTCCTTCACTATAAGTCCGGTGACGCAGACTGCTGATGTGGAAGTGAAAACCGCATCTACGAAGGATATGCCGGAGGTCGTAGAAAAAGGCAGCATCAGGAGCAAAGCTCCAATAAGAATAAAAGAAAAGAAACCAAGAATAAGTACCTGGGAGGGATTCAGTCTCTTTCTCATATGGGCCTCATTCTGGCCGAATTACATAGTTGCATAAGTTCTGTATTTAACCCCAGATAGTTTACAGGAATTGTATTGTTATGACAATACGGCAGGCGGCAAAAAAACAGCAGTCTATCCCCGGTTGACCGGGCTGCAGATAGGCGATTCCCGTTACTCTGCTCTCAAAAAGAAAACCCCGGTCAATCGACCGGGGTTTATTGCTTTCAAACGTGAGTAAGGGCGTATTGCAATACGCCACTGCATCTCAGTGCAGCAGATTGTACTGGATTATATAGGCAGCGATTCCGGCGAAATACCCGGCAAAGGCAAGCGGCCCAATTTTGCGGGCGTACCAGAAGAACTCGATTTTTTCCAGTCCCATGGCAGCCACACCCGCAGCCGAACCGATGATCAGCATAGAGCCTCCGGTTCCTGCACAGTAGGCCATGAACTCCCATAGAAAAGAGTCAGGCGGGAACTGCGAAAGCGGGTACATACCCATTGAAGCGGCCACGAGGGGGATATTATCCACTATGGCGGAAACCATGCCGATGATAATGACGATCAAGGACTGGTTGCCGAGCTTTGCGTCGAGCCACCCGGCCAGGGCCGGAAGCATGCCATTGGCGGAAAGGGTGGCAACGGCTAAAAGGATGCCGATGAAGAACACCACTGACGCCATATCAATGCGCTTGAGCGCCTTGGCCAGCCTGAGGTGGTCCTTCTCTTCATCGGGTTTGTTGCGATGTAAGATATTTCCTACAAACCAGAGCACGCCGAGAGCTAACAAAATACCGAGATATGGAGGCAGATGTGTTACTGCCTTGAATATCGGGACGAAGATCAGGGACCCCATACCCATGAAGAACATCAGGTTCTTTTCGAACTGCGAGGTGGTTGTGGCGCCGTTTTCGATCTTGTCTGGGGGCACGATATTGCCTTTGAGCATGAAGGATGCAAGGACAAGCGGGACCAGCATATTGACCATGGAAGCGATCCAGGTAGTCTTCATAATATTGACTGTTGTGATCTGTCCGCCGATCCAGAGCATGGTGGTGGTCACATCGCCGATGGGTGACCATGCGCCGCCGGCATTTGCGGCAATCACGATAATACCCGCGAAGAAGAGGCGCTGCTTATGTTCCTTGAGCAGGCGCTTCATCAGTGCGACCATCACGATGGTTGTGGTCATATTGTCAAGGATCGAAGATAGATAGAAGGTGATAAAGCCGATGATCCAGAGCAGGCTCGTCAGTTTGGTTGCCTTGATGCGTTCGGTGATGACCTCAAAGCCTCCGTGCGCGTCGGTCACCTCGACGATGGTCATGGCGCAGATCAGGAAGAATACGATGGCCGCGGTCTCGGCCAGTTTTTCTGTGAGTTGATGGATTACTCCTTCGACGCCCAGCGGACTTGCGAAGGAATAAAAGGTCCACATCAGGCCCGCGGCCATCAGGGCCGTGGCTGACTTGTTGATTTTGATAGGGTGCTCAAGTGCGATCATTGTGTAGGCGAGCACGAATACTACTGCTACCATGGTCATCATGAGATTAGTCCTCCTTATTTATTTGTTGAAAGGTTGAAGGTTGAAAAGTTGAACAGTTTAAAAAAACCATTCAACCTTCAACTATTCAACTTTTTAACTATATTTTAAAGTTTTTGTCTCCTTGAATCTTTAGTGCCGAGATATCGTATCAGGTTGCTTACCATAGCCGAAAGTTTTTCACATCCCTGTTTTACCTCATTAAAGTCTTCTTCAGAAATGTACTGTTGGTCAAAAGCCACATACGATTGTGACCTTACTTCTCCGCAAGATCCTTTTGCAATATAAAGAAAGTGGGTAAATTCTTTATTTGAACCTCTTTCAAATCCTTCTGCTATATTTGACATAATCGAAACCGATGCTCTTCTTATCTGGTCAATAAGAGAATAATCTCTGGCGAACTTGTCTTTTTTTGTGAACTTATAAATCAGTTTTACAAGCTCTCTTGCATTCTGCCAAACATTCAATTCCTCAAAACTCTTAACTGTCTTACTCATAACCTTTCAACCTTCAACTATTCAACTTTTAACTGTATTTTCTTTTCATTTACAATCGCATAACACGCTGCAGGCCAGACATAATTCCTGTCTGCTTCGTGGATCTGAATCCCTGTTATGACAGCGTAATCACTCTTTTCGATGTTCACAACTTTCTTTATCGTGTTCTCAAGGTCTGCCTGAATGGCTGTTTGCGTAATTCTTGTCAGTTCAAGAAGGTCTGGGACATGACCGTACGGGATTTCTCTCAGAAGCCGCATCCTTATGAGGCTCTGCTCAACGTCTTCGTTGTCCATTGTGATGTTTACTTTGCCGCTTGCCATTTCTTTCTGGAAAGCATTGAGCGCTCCGCAAGCAACAGATGCTCCTTCCCTTCCGGTGCGTCTGCAAATGCCGATATGCCCTTCAGCGTCGATTGCTATATGAGGAAGTGCGTAAAATACATACCGCTCTTTTCCATTTTCAATAGGAGCATGGTGCATGGCAGCTGCCAGTCCTGT
>JACQXG010000042.1 GCA_016208905.1 Nitrospirota bacterium | reverse complement strand
GATACGGCAAAACTGTTTCAGTTTCCGGCATAACGCTTCCCCATTTATAGAATATCTGTGAGCGACGGAAAGACGGTAAAGTGGCAGAGAGAAGGATTGCGCTGCCTCCGGCCTTTTTTTGCGCCTCCAGAACGAGATCGAGAAGACCATTCATATAGCTGTCATAAGCATGAATTTCATCAACGATAAGAATACTCTTCCTGATCCCGAAAGCCCGTACAAAATGATGACGAACAGGCAGTACCGATAGAAGCACCTGATCAATAGTACAGACCCCGATTTGTCCCAAAAACACCCTTTTCCGACTTGTGGCCAGCCAATGTGCACATTGGGCAAAGGCCTCCTCATTTCCTTGAGCGGTCTTGCCTATGGCTGCGTTCTTAAGATTAATAAATCCGCTGTTAAATCTGGCCTTACCGTGCGCAAGAACAACATTGACACCATCGGGAAACAATTTCCTCCCCGCTTCTTCCAATCTTTCGAGCATGGCGTTAGTTGTAGCCTGTGTCGGAAGGGCAAAGACAATACTGTCTGCAAGACCATCCGCAAGAAGCCGCGATGCATAAGCAATGGCCGCTTCTGTTTTACCGGACCCAGTGGGCGCTTCAACGAGCGTAAGTCCGGGTTTAACAGGCAGTTGGTTGACAATATGCTGAATTCCTCTTGGATGATAATCAGGATAAATAATATCCATACCTCCCTTTCGTGTCGGTTCCCCAAGCATTCCACTTGCACGGAGAGCAGAAAGAGCAACGCTTCGCTGTCCGTGAAAATATTCATCAGTTGAAATGTTGGCATTACCTCTTAAGTTGAAGTAATCAGTATTGGAACCCAGCCAATCGCAAACACTGCAAAATCCCGCAAGCAGGGCAGGTGGTTCAGGCAACTGCTCAATCGAATTAATTCCGGCAGGTACAAGAAACATGCTCTTCAGTTTCTCTACCCATTGTTCACGTGACTTACGGTCATGTTCAATAACAGACTCATCAGCAGACGGCGGATAAGAATTCCCTGTCCCGAAACCTCTGCCATGATGTCCGCATACAGAAGATATCCAATGAAACAATTCCGTATCATCGAAAGTGATAAATCCGTATGAATTGCGCTCCTGATTAAACCAGTGCCGCCCGTAACGACCATGATCATAATTTTTTGAATAAGAACTGTCCGCTTCAGAAAACAGTGGATTGAGACCGAGTGCAAGCTCTTTTGCTTTTAGCTGGAAGCGGACATCAAATTTGCCGAGATCGTGAAGGGCAATAAAAAAGAGCAGCCATGCTTTAAGAATATGCTCTTCCACATTACAAGCTCTAATAAACGACTCTCTTAATGCATTATCCTCATCCCACCACACCGCAGCCACCGCCACCACATCCAGACAATGATACGGCAAAAGATGATACCCCACACCATCCTTCTCCGCCTTCCCCCAATAGCTGTAAAATGATTGCATCCCGATATCCCCTTCTTTTAACGCATGTTGAATTCTATATCAGACGATGAAAAACTTCAATGCGGAGACAGGCTTGACAATGAATGACAGTTTGTAAGGATTTAATCGGTTTAATAAAATAAAGGGCGGACGTCCGTTGATCAGACACCAATGAAGATTAATACTGGGTCAGTGTCCAGTCTTTCTTTGCCTTCCTGACAGCATATCTGAAAACTACCAGGGAGAGCCTGTTGCTTATCTACAAATTTTTTACTTCCCTTATCTTCCGGGTCAACAAAGGGATAATCTCAAACATATCACCGACTATTCCATAAGTCGCAACATTGAAGATGGGCGCTTCGGGGTTTTTATTAATTGCAATAATTATATCTGATGATTGCATCCCGACAAGGTGCTGAACAGCGCCGGAAATACCGCAGGCAAAATATACTTTGGGATTCACCGTTTTACCGGTTTGGCCAACCTGATGGCTGTAAGGGATCCATCCCTCATCAACCGCGGCCCTTGAGGCGCCGACAGCCCCGCCCAATGCCTCTGCAAGTTCTTCAAGCATTTTGTAACCTTTTTCACCGCCGATGCCTCTGCCTCCTGCAACTATAATGTCTGCCTCGTGAAGATTCACGCTTACCCCGGAGACTTCTTTTATAAAATCAAGCACCCTTGTCCTTGAAACAGCGTTGCCGATATTTATATTAATAATCTCGCCGGTCCTGTCCGCATGATACTCACCTTTTTTCATGACCCTCGGTCTCACAGTTGCCATCTGCGGCCTGTAATCGGGACAGAGGATAGTGGCCATGATATTGCCGCCGAATGCGGGTCTTACCTGGAGGAGATTTTTCGTTTCTTTGTCTATCTCCAGTGAAGTGCAGTCTGCTGTCAAACCTGTCCTTAGTCTGGCCGCCACTCTTGGAATAAAAGACCGGCCAACAGGTGTGGCGCCCGCAAGGACAATTGAAGGCTTATATTCGTTAATGATTTTCGCAAGGACTTCACTGTACGGGTCGTCATTGAATTGCTCCAGCGCGGAATCACTGCACAATAATACTTTGTCAGCTCCCCATCTTATAAGTTCCTGCGCTTCCGGCTCTCCTGCGCCAAAGAGCGCTGCCAGCAGATTTGCTCCCAGTTCATCTGAAAGCCGTCTTCCAACCCCGAGGAGCTCATATGAGACAGAGACGACCTTGCCGTCTTTCTGCTCGGCAAAAACCATCACATCTTTATAATCTTTAAGCTGATTGCTGAACGCTGAACGCTGAACGCTTTTTTCTGTCTCAATAATCGCACCTTCAGGGCATCCCGCCAGACAACTCATGCATGCATTACAGTACTCGTTTATGTATGCCTTCCCGTCTTTAAACTCGATAGCATCAAACGGGCAGGAATCCAGACAGGTCTCACAGCCCGAACATTTTTCAACCTGAACTATTACAGGCATCTAATCTCCTTAAGCTCTTTAATTAAAATGTCCACCTGTTCATCCGGAGTCCCTTCGATAATTTTTCTCTCTGCCTTAACTTCCGGAGCAAAAATATTTTTCACCTGAGTAGGAGAACCTTTTAGTCCCAGACTGTTTTCATCAGCTTCAATGTCCGCCATGCCCATCTTTTTTATCTCAGCTTTTTTAGCGGCCATCTTTCCTTTTAACGACGGCATTCTGGGTTGATTTAATTCCCTGACCACGGTAAGCAGGACAGGCAGAGTTGATTCAACAATATCATATCCTTCATCCATGAGCCGTTCTACTTTGATATAATCATCCTTTACTTCCTCTATCTTTCGTATATATGAAATATGAGGAATATTAAGAAATTCAGCTGTCTCAGGTCCGACCTGTGCCGTATCTCCATCTATCGCCTGCTTGCCGCAGAAAACAATATCTGCCCCAAGCTTTTTAATTGCCTGAGCAAGCGTGTATGATGTGGCCCATGTGTCGGAACCCGCAAATGCCCTGTCGGAAAGCAGCACTGCTTCATCAGCCCCCATGGATATGGCCTCTCTTAAAGAAGTTTCCGCCTGAGGCGGGCCCATTGTTAAAACAACAACCTTTCCTCCATGTTGTTCCCTGATCTGTATTGCCGCTTCAATGGCATGCAGATCAAAGGGATTAATAATACTGGGCACCCCTTCTCTCATAAGAGTATTTGTCTCGGGATTGATCCTGATCTCTGCCGTGTCCGGCACCTGTTTTATGCAAACAATAATATTCATAAAAGCTCGTCCTTATGTAATCTTGAAGAAAATATACAGGCAAAAAAATTGACGTGATATTATACGATATTGGATTTATTTTGGTAAAGAAGAGAACCGGGCTGGAAGGAACTATCCTGTATTTACAAAGCAGCCCGGAGATTTTCTACTAAGTTATAATATGCTTCGGAGGGGACTGCAAGCTCCACTCCTATGCCGTCCTGAGAATCAGGGGACATTTCTATCCTCCTGAGTTTGACGGGGACATGCAATATATCTTCATTGAAAGGTATACCCACCTTAATTCGTGGATCAAAAGGGAAGCACATTTCTTTTATGCTTATAAACATACCTTTTTCAGAGATATTCAGCACGGTCCCGCGGACCTTATGACAGCAGTCTAATTCTACGTCAACACAAACAGGTATTCTCTCAGAGGCTCTTTTTCCCATTTGTTATGTTGCCCTATCACGATATCCGCTGTCTATTTTAAAATTTTAATAAATTTATAAACAAGGAAATAGCATTATGTGTCAGCAGAGCTTCGGGGAATTATTTTGATAAAAAAATCAGGTTATTGTGAATCGCCTGGTGAGAATATCAGATGCGGGCCGATGGGTATTTTTTTAGTTTCTTCAGGGCAGTCATATGCACTACCTCTGACAGCAGTCCCTTTAAACATGGAATCCGTACTGACTATTAAAACAGTATTGGCCCTCAGAGAAGCGGCCTTGTTTCTGACTTCATTGATTGCGAATTCGATTTTCTGGTTTTCACTCAATCCCAATGAAGATACATTCCTCTGTATCTGGTTTGTGCCCTCAAAAATCTGCAGGATTTTCGCATCGCGCATCATCTTTTCAACAGGGTACTCTTTCATATAGCCTGCCCCTCCCATTACCTGCACGGCATCTACAGTAACTTTCATTGCAACATCCGTAGCAAATAATTTTGCCATTGCGGATTTTTTGGATATGTCTTTTGCCCCGGAATCTACAAATTTAGCGACCGAATATACCAGCGCCCTTGCAGCCTCAATCTGAGTGGCCATGTCAGCAAGCAAATGCTGCACGGCCTGGATACTGATTACCGGCTTCCCAAACTGATGTCTCTCTGTAGCGTATGACACCGCGGCTTCAAACGCGCCCTGCGCAACGCCTACACCCTGGGCGCCGACTATCCGGCAATTTTCAAATATGAGTTCTCTTGTGGATGACGATCTTATTCCCATTTTGTTTTCTTTCTTGCCAAAGCTGAATCCGGGAGTGCCTTTTTCTACAACAAAGGCAGATGCCCCTCTTGCTCCTTTAGTTTTGTCAGTCATTGCAATTATGGTATATATCCCGGCATCTCCGCCATTGGTTATCCATTGCTTCGTGCCGTTAAGAACATATTCACTGCCTTCAAGCTTCGCTATAGTCTGCACACCCGCCGCATCACTGCCGGCATTTGCTTCTGTAAGCGCGAAAGCCACAAGATTTTTACCTGAAGCAATATCGGGGAGATATTTTTTCTTCTGTTCTTCCGAACCATACAGAAGCAGGGGATAAGTTCCAAGGGCATTGGCCGCAAATGTCGTTGATACCCCGAGACATGCCCTGCTTAATTCCTCAATAGCTAATATCAGCTCAAACCCTCCCTTGCCCAGTCCTCCGTACTCCTCAGGGATATAAATCCCGAAAAAATCCGACTGTGCCAGCGCATTCATAATGTCCCAGGGGAATTCTTCCTTCTCATCCAGCTCAGCCCTGACAGGCATGACCTTTTCCTCAGCTATCTGCCGGGCCAAATCTCTTATCATTAACTGTTCTTCATTCAAGAAATAATCCATCTTGCCTCCAAAAAGTTTTTAGTTTTTAGTTGTTAGTTGTTAGCCTGAAAACTAACAACTGAAAACCAACAACTGATTTACCATCGAATCAGCGCCGACGCCCATGTCAGTCCGCTGCCGAATGCCTCAAGAAGAATGTAATCGCCTTTCTTAATTCTTCCTGCTCTTACTACTTCATCAAGGGTGATAGGTATTGACGCGCTTGACGTGTTCCCGTATTTATCAACATTGACCGCGACCTTGTCCATTGGAATATTCAGTCTGCTGGCAGTCGCGGTTATTATTCTCAAATTGGCCTGATGGGGAATCAGCATTGCAAGTTCAGAGGGGTCCACCTTATTTGCTTTCAGTGTATCAACAGCAAGCCTTTCAAGTGTCCTTACAGCAACCTTAAATGTCTCATTCCCTTTCATCTTTATAAAATGCATCCCGTCCTTAACTGTCTTTGATGAAGGGGGATGCTGAGACCCTCCTCCCGGCAAACAGATAAAATCCCACAGGCTGCCGTCGGTGTGAAGATGGGTTGATAATATCCCTCTGTTTCCTTTCACTGGCTCAAGCACTACAGCGCCCGCGCCGTCGCCGAACAATACGCATGTCGCCCTGTCTTTCCAGTCAAGGAATCTTGAATTAACTTCCGCTCCTACAAGAAGGAGCTTTTGCGAAGCGCCGGACTTAATAAACTTGTCCGCAACTGAAAGGCCATACAAAAAACCGCTGCATGCCGCGTTAATGTCGAACGCCGCGGCGTTTTTCGCGCCCAGTTTGTGCTGAAGGACCGCTGCGGTGGAAGGCATGGGCATATCACCGCTCATGGTCGCGACAATTATCAGGTCTAATTCTCTGGGTTTTAAACCTGCTGCCTGCAGCGCCCTCTTTGAGGCCTCTAAACACAGGTCCGAATTATTCTGTCCGGGCCCAGCAATTCTTCGTTCCTTAATGCCTGTTCTTTCCGTAATCCATTCGTCTGACGTGTCTACCTTCTTCTCGAGCTCAAAATTATCAAGTACCTTCTCAGGGACATAAGAGCCGGTGCCGGTTATCCTACTCTTTAGCGGCAACTGATTCCCTCCGGGAAAGACCTTCTTTAAGTTCCTTTGATATTATGTCCGGGATTCTCTTACTGTGGAAAACGCCTGCGACCCTGATGGCATTCTTTATTGCATTTGAAGAAGAACGGCCGTGACTTATTATGCACGGCTTACTGATTCCTAAAAGCGGCGCTCCGCCATATTCGGAATAATCCATCTTTTTTTTGAAGCTCTTGAATGCATCTTTAAAAAACAGTGAGCCGACTTTACCTGATTCCTTTGCTTTTTCCACAAGCTCCCTTTTAAACATCTTTGCTATTGTCTCTGCCAGTCCCTCACTGACTTTAAGCGCAATATTACCTACAAAACCATCACAAACAACCACATCAGCCTCACTCGAAAAAATATCCTGTCCTTCTATATTTCCTATAAAATTAACATGAGATCTTTTTATAAGTTTAAACGCCTCCCTGGTCAGATCATTGCCCTTAGCGTCCTCTTCCCCGATTCCCAGCAGCCCGATCCTCGGTTTTTCAATATCAAAAATGAATTTCGCATAGGCTTCTCCCATAATCGCAAACTGATACAGGTGAAGCGGCTTACAGTCCACGTTTGCCCCTGCATCCAGCAATATAAAGTGGTCTTTCAGGCTGGGCATTATGGCAGCTATTGCAGGCCTCTCGACCCCCGGCAGTTTGCCGAGGACGTAGAGGGCTGTGGCCATTACAACGCCGGAATTGCCTGCGCTGACCATTGCGTCGGCGCCGCCGGCCTTCACCAGATCTATGGCTACCCTTATTGAAGAATCTTTCTTTCGTCTCAGAGCCGCAAGAGGAGATTCATCCATTTCCACTACTTGAGAAGCATGATGTATGCTTATCGGCATGCCGGTACAGGCTTTCTTATCGAGTTCGGCCTGTATTTCCGGTTCATTACCGACGAGTATGACTGAAAGGTCCTTGTATTCTTTAAGGGCCTCAATCGCGCCTTCAACCGTTGTAACAGGGGCGTAATCCCCCCCCATTGCATCAAGCGCTATTCTCATGCGGTTTCTTTTTCAACAACCTCTAATATCTTTTTACCATTATAACTTCCGCAGCTCATGCATATCCTGTGCGGAAGTTTCGGTTCCTGGCAATCAGGACACAGAGATACACTGGGTGCAGTAATCTTCCAGTTTGCGCGTCTTTTGTCCCGCCTGGACCTTGTGTGTTTTGATGTTGGATTTGGCATCGTTTCCTCCTGGTATATTTTTTTAACCCAAAAAATGCATTTAAAATAATGCAGATGTTGGAAAATTATTTGTTTTTCGATTCCTTAAACGCATTTTCAATCAAGGTTAGGATGCATATTTTTTCAAAGCCATATGCATAATTTAATAATAAATTTATCGAGTTAAACAAATTATTTTTCAATGTCTGCATTATTTGGGTTAAACAGATTTTTTAAGACTATAACACGGATTATTTCTTCTTTGCATCATTAATATATTTAAACTTCGCTCAGACACCCTGTCATCAGGATGTCCCGCGGTCTTTCATCAATTCCTTTAATTTACTGAGCGGGGCCAATCTCTGGTCTGTTTCCTCCTCTTTACATCCGCATGTTCCATCATTTAAATCCTTCCCGCATTTTGGACATATCCCCTGACAGTCTGTGTTACAGAGAGGTTTCATGGGAATAGACAGGATTACCTGTTCCTTTATGATTTCCGGAATGTCCAGCTCATCATTACTATAATAGCCGAGATCCAGTTCCTGTTCTGTTAATTCCTGATCGTCCTCCTCTTTAATTTCCTCAGCAGGTTTATACTCTTCTCTAAAGGCCGTATCCGCAGGATATGAAAATTCTCTTAAACAACGGCTGCAATTCAACGATACGGAAATCTTCAGAGTGCCTTCAACCAGTATCTTTTTGCCGAATCTGAAAACCTTTAAAAAAACGTGTGCCATATCAGGCTTAGCGCTGTCATTTATTGCAATGGGCAGAACTAATTCCTGCTGAAGCCCGTCATCGGGAATATCAAAAATACTTAGCCGCATATCAAAGCTTTCTGAATTAAAATAGACTTTAAATTATAAGGATTGCATATGATACTTGTCAAACGAATTAACAATTATGGTAATCACTCAGGTTGTTTAGACCGTAGTCTTTTAGGACACTTCATCTGCCAATTTAAATGCTCTGAGCTTTGTGTAATCTCGCATAGTTATTCCCCCCTGCCCCCCTAAACACCTACAGACTATCCACCTGATTAGCTACCAATCATGCAGGCTTGAATTCCAGACTCAAATCAGCGGCATGAGCAGAATGGGTCAGGGCCCCTACGGAGATTATATCTACTCCTGTACCTGCAATCTCCCGTATATTTTCCAGAGTTATGTTGCCCGAGGCCTCTATTATGACATCAGGGTCATGGGTCCGGATGACGTTCACTGCTTTTTTCATGTTCTCCGATGACATATTATCAAGCATGATAGAATCTGCGCCGGCTTTCAGCGCTTCATTTACCTCAGAGATATTTCCAACTTCGACCTCCACCTTCAATAAATGATGTACCCCGGACCTTGCAAGTCTTACAGCCTTGTCTATTCCTCCTACTGCAGCTATATGGTTGTCTTTAATCAAAACACCGTCATAAAGCCCGTAGCGATGGTTATGTCCTCCTCCGGCGCTCACGGCATACTTATCAAAAAATCTGAGGCCCGGGGCGGTCTTTCTGGTATCTGCGATCTTGACCTTGAATCCCTTGACAGCCTTAACATAATTGCATGTAAGAGTTGCAATGCCGGACATTCTCTGAAGGATGTTAAGGGCTGTCCTTTCAGCAATAAGGAGGCTTCTGGTCTTACCCTTGATTCTTGCGATAACACTGCCCGCCCTGACCCCGCTCCCCTCTCTTTTGAGAGTAATAAATTTAAGGCTGCTGTCAACTAATTGAAACACTCTTTCTGCAAAAGGCACTCCCGCAAGGACCAAGTCCCCTTTAGCAATCAATATCGCCTCTGAGACATCCTCTATGCGGATTAAAGATGATGTTGTTACATCACCATTGCCCAAATCCTCTTTGAGGGCGTTTAAGAGAACTTCATCAATGTGAGTATTAATATTAATTGTCATTGTCATTTTATTTATCTTGCCGCAACCTTCACTGAACACTTCCAAGTAGGAAGTGGGAAGTAAGAAGTAAAATGCATTTTCTTAACTTCTCACTTCTCACTTCCGACTTCTTACTTATTTTTCTATTTCCCCCATTCTTTGAATTTATCGATGTTATCCTGTATGCCCTGTAATTTACTTTGATACTCATTACACTTGAGCTGATTTTCCTCGACAACTGCCTTGGGAGCTTTCATCCTGAAGTCCTCATTTGCGAGCTTTTTCTTTATGAACATCAGTTCCTTTTGAGTCTTGGCAAATTCCTTATTCAACCTGCTGATTTCAGAGTCAAAATCTATCAATCCTTTAAGAGGAACATATATTTCCATGGAGGGCTTAATTGCAACAGCGGCATTTTTCGGTGATTTAATTTCTTTTCCTATTTGAATTTCACCGGCCCCGGCCAGTTTCACTACATATGTCAGGTTTGCATTCAGGATATCCCCTGAGCTGACATCAGCCTTGATTAATGCCTTCAGTTCAAGCGAAGGGGAAATATTCAATTCTCCCCTTATGCTCCTTATTCCATTAACGGCATCCATAATAACAGTCATTTTATCCTCAGCCTCCCTGTCTTTAATTCCCTCATCCGCAACAGGGTATTTCCGGATACAGAGACTGTTGACTTCTTTCCCTGCCGGAAGCTGCTGCCATATTTCTTCCGTAATAAAAGGCATAAAAGGATGCAGCAGGCTGAGTGCTGTTTCATAGACATGCATAAGCGTGCTTATTGCCGCGCTTTTCGATTCTGCATTATCGCCGTACAACTCAGGCTTTATCATCTCCACATACCAGTCACACAGCTCATGCCATATAAACTGGTATAAAATGTTTGCAGAGTCATTGAATCTGTACTCATCGAGGGACTGATTCACTTCCGAACAAACCGACGACACACGGCTTAAAATCCACCGGTCGGCAAGAGAAAAAGTGAATGGCGAACCGTCACTGAGCAGCTCTCGTACGGGAACTATTTTTTCTCCCTCCTGTATGTTCATGGAAATAAATCTTGCAACATTCCATATTTTATTGAGGAAATGCTTGTAACCTTCTACTTTCTTCTCATCGAATTTGATGTCCCTTCCCTGTGCCGCATACGCCGCGAGTGTGAACCTGACCGCATCGGTGCCATAAGCTTCAGTCATCTTGAGAGGATCAACAACATTTCCTTTTGACTTGCTCATCTTCTGGCCTTCTGCATCTCTTATAAGGGCATGAATATATACATGTTCAAAGGGCTGCTTACCCATGAATTTCAGTCCCATCATAATCATGCGCGCTACCCAGAAGAAAAGGATGTCAAAACCTGTGATCAGGACACTGGTGGGATAAAAGGTCTTCAGTTCCTCTGTATCATCAGGCCAGCCAAGGGTCGAAAACGGCCAGAGGGCTGATGAAAACCACGTATCGAGAACATCCTCATCCTGCCTTAAATTGTCGCTTCCGCATTTGCATGCCGTGGGAGTTTCTCTTGATACAATGATCTCTTCACAACTTTTACAGTACCAGACAGGGATCCTGTGCCCCCACCATATCTGTCGTGATATACACCAGTCTTTAATGTTCTCCATCCAGTCAAAGTAGCTGTTTTCCCATCCTGACGGGACAATTTTCACGCGCCCGTCTTTTACGGACTTAATGGCCTCGTCAGCAAGAGATTTAATTTTTACAAACCACTGCTTGGACAGATACGGTTCAACAATCGTTTTGCATCTGTAACAGTGGCCGATTGCCAGATCATGGTCGGTTATTTTTACAAGATGGCCCAGATCTTCCAGATCGTTCAGTACATTCTTTCTGCAGACGAACCTGTCCTGCCCCCTGTACGGACCTGCCTCTTCAGTCATCTTTCCGTCGCCGGTCATTATTTTTATAAAAGGAAGATTATGTCTTTTGGCTATTTCAAAATCATTCGGGTCGTGGGCAGGAGTCACTTTTACAGCGCCTGTGCCAAAAGAAGAATCAACGAACTCGTCCGCTATTACCGGGATCTCTCTATTTAATACAGGCAGCTTCACGGTCTTCCCGATAATATCTTTATATCTTTCATCATTAGGGTTCACAGCGACTGCCGTGTCACCCAGGTATGTTTCAGGCCTGGTTGTCGCCACGGTAACATATCCGGCTTTATGCGTGAATTTGTATTTTATGTACCAGAGCTTGCCTTTTACGTCCTCATGCTCGACCTCAAGATCGGACAATGCGGTATGGCACCGGGGACACCAGTTAATAATATAATCGCCTCTATAGATAAGGCCCTCTTCATAAAGCCTGACGAAAACCTCCTTGACCGCTCTTGATAATCCTTCATCAAGGGTAAACCTCTCCCTGCTCCAGTCACAGGACGCTCCCATACATTTGAGCTGATTAATAATCGTACCGCCATAGAGTTTCTTCCACTCCCAGACCCTTTCAATAAATTTCTCTCTGCCGAGTTTGTGCCTGTCTTCTCCCTGGCTTTGAAGGGCCTTTTCAACGACATTCTGTGTTGCAATACCTGCATGGTCAGTGGGAGCCTGTGACATTAGGCGGAGGGATTACGATGCAGTATGATGGTTTGCCGCTCTTTGCTTCAGCTTTAAAATAATCCTGCTCAAGCCAGAAGTCATACCATTTTTTTTCAATGTCTTTTGGATTGTATCTCTTTTCTAACATGCGTTCCTAATGGGCCAAGGATTCAAGAGTCCAGGCGAACAATAAATAATGTATTCAGTGCTCTGAAACCCAGACCCTCCTTATTGGCCCCGGCGTCTCCTTTAATATAAAGATTTCATAAAGCCATAATAATGTATGTTTTACAATATTAAATGTCAACCGAAAATAATTTTGACATTTTATTGCCCCTTATTTCAATCTTGCAATTTTCCCTTGTCAATCATCTCTGTTCTTTGTTAATATTTTTTGGGGCTTTTGCATTAACTCTGAAATATGGATTGACCCGAATAAAAAGAGGATATCTGAAATGATAAAAAAAACTGTTCTATTATTTTTTATCTTGACCTTAGGCGGTTGCGCCACATTTTCATATACAAATAAAGAACTAAAGCATCCGGTCGGCAGAACAAAGGCATCATTAAATGTAGCGACAGATAGAGGAAGTCATGAAAAAGCTTTAGTTATACTGTCATTGTCCGGCGGGGGAAGCAGGGCCGCATACTGGGCGGCGTCAGTCATGTTAGAGATGGAAAATGTTTATAGCGATGATGGAATAAATATATTAAATGAAGTAGATATCATTTCCTCAGTATCAGGGGGCTCACTGCCGGCTGCATATTACGTTATATCCAAAGATTATGATGATGATACGGGAAATGTCAGATCCAATAGAAACTGGGGACAGGAGACCGTAAAGGATTTAATGGCCAGAGACTACAGAGACAGGTGGCTGTGGAACTGGTTTTGGCCAGGTAATATATTTAAATACTGGTTTACCGCATTCGACAGATCAGACATTATGGCACAGACGCTGGCAGATAATATGTTCGATGTAAAGACATTTGGATACGACCTTTCAATGGATGATATAAATCCGGAGCGGCCGTATTTAGTGTTAAATGCTACAAACGGGACAACAGAATATTTTTCCGAGGTGTTCAGCTTTACGAATGAGAAATTTCAGGAAATCAAGTCTGATATCAATGATTATGATATCAGCCGGGCTGTAACGGCAACGGCATCTTTCCCTGCAGTATTTAATTACATGACCTTAAAGAATTATGCCAAAATCGACGGGGAACCGGCATATGTCCACGTATTCGACGGCGGGAACTCAGACAATCTTGGCCTGACTAGTGTTGAAGAAATAATAAATAGAAACGCTCACAACTATGATAAGATTATAGTGATTCTTGTCGATGCGGACACTAAAAGTATAGGCGTAAACAGAAAAGATTATGACGCGCGAAATTTTGTTGATTACTTTGTTGATCTTAATTTTTTAGACACCATGAACACTCTCTTGAAAAAAAATCGTGATGCCTTAATAAATAAGTTGAGCGCCAGGCTCAATGAACTCAATGAAGATAAGAACAAGACCTATGAGACAATTTTTTATCATATTAAATTTGATGATATTAAGTGTGAAGACTTGCGAGATAAGCTTAACTCCATAAGGACTGATTTCAAAATAGATGACGCCGGCACAGAAGCAATAAATAAAGCAGTCAGGACGTTAATCGTAAAAAAGAATAGCTGCCTAATGAAAATTAAAGACATTCTTACTGAACGGTCGACTAATCACAAAGTCCCGTATTGCTCCTGGCCTGATTAATTTCACTTTTGCCCTTTTCCATCAGCAAGCTTCTTCTTCATCTCAAAAAGCTTGTTCAGCGCCTCGGTCGGCGGCATGCTGAGGACGTCAAGGCCGAGAAGTTCTTTCATCACCGGGTCTGCCTGGGTCGCGAAGAGGTCCAGCTGTCCTGCCTTTAGTGCCCGGGAGGGTTCCGCATCAGACGCATAGGCAAGCTTTGGGGCCCCGAGTTCGTTAAGCTCCGATTTTTCAAGATTGGACAGGATCTCCCTGGCCCTCTTTATCGTCTCTTCAGGAAGCCCTGCAAGCCTCGCAACCTGGATGCCGTAGCTTTTATCCGCGCCTCCTTCTTCTATCCTCCTGAGAAAAATTATCTCATCGCCCCATTCCCTCACCGCCACATTTAAATTCTTAATTCCGTCAAGGACAAGGGAGAGTTCGGTGAGTTCATGATAGTGGGTGGCAAACAGGGTCCTCGCCCTCAGCTCTTTCGCGATGTATTCAACGACTGCCCATGCAATGCTTATCCCGTCAAAGGTGCTGGTCCCACGGCCCACTTCATCCAGCAATATGAGGCTCTTGTCTGTCGCGTTATTTAAAATATTGGCGGTCTCAATCATCTCAACCATAAAAGTGCTCTGGCCTTTTGTAATTATGTCGGAGGCCCCGATCCTTGTAAATATCCGGTCCACAATCCCTATCCTCGCCTCCTGGGCCGGGACAAAACTCCCTATCTGCGCCATCAGGACAATGAGCGCAACCTGCCTCATGTAAGTTGATTTACCCGCCATATTCGGGCCTGTAATTATTAAAATCCTGTTCTGGCCGGAATCTGTCAGGCAGTCATTGGCAATGAATTTTTCACTCCCTGATAATTTTTCGATCACGGGATGTCTGCCTTCAGAAATCTGTATCACGTTCCCGTTGTCAACGGCCGGGCGTTCGTAATTATATTTTTTTGCGATATGTGCAAAACTATGCAGCGCATCCAGCTCCGCTATTGCTGTCGCGGTCTGCCGGAGCTTTTCGGTCTCGGCGGCAATGGCATTTCTTACTTTAATAAAAACGTCATACTCAAGATCCCTGAGCCTTTCCTCAGCGCCCAGGACTTTTGCCTCGTACTCTTTGAGTTCAGGAGTTATAAATCTCTCGCCGTTGACGAGGGTCTGCTTTCTTATATAATCTTCAGGCGCCTGGGAGAGATTGGCTTTAGTGATCTCGATATAATATCCGAAGACCCTGTTATAGCCGACTTTGAGCGATGATATCCCGGACCTCTCCCTTTCCCTGGCCTGTAGGGAAGCTATGAAATCCTTGCCGCTGCTGCTTATCTCCCTGATCTCATCGATCTCATCGCTGAACCCCTTTTTTATCAGACCGCCTTCTTTGACGGTCATGGGCGGATCATCTGTAATGGCTTCTTCAATAAGGGACTTTACGCCGGGAAGGATATCAATGCGGCCTGACAGGGCTTTAATGGTTTTATCGTCGTAATCGTTAATCAGTTCCTTAAGCTCAGGCAATGTCCCAAGAGAATTACCGAGTGATAAAAGGTCTCTTGCATTGGCGGTCCCGCCGCCTATCCGCGATGCAAGTCGTTCGATATCATATATGTTCTTTAAACCGGCCTGTATTTTTGAAAGCCTGCCGTGGTCGCCCATCAGGGAGGCCACAGCATCCTGCCTCTGCCTGATTTCTTTCGCATCTAACAGGGGGTTGTTAAGCCAGTTTCTTAACAGTCTGCCGCCCATTGGCGTACATGTCTCGTCTATAATCCAGAGCAGGCTCCCTTCAACCTCGCCGCTCCGCATGTTTCTTGATATTTCAAGGTTCCTGAGCGTCGCGGCGTCCAGCAGCATCTTTGAGTCGCGCCTCAGTACGTTTATCTTTTTGAATGTAAGCGTGTCTTTCTGCGTCTCTTCAAGGTAATTAAGGAGCGCGCCGGCCGCTGAAACAGCCACTATCATGCCTTCGCAGCCGTAACCATCAAGAGAAGCAACCCTGAAATGTTTTATAAGTTTCCGGTAAGCCTCTATATAATCGAAATACCAGTCATCATAATCACTCAGATAAAAGTCACTCAGGCTGTCAATTACCGATGAATTATTTTTAAAACTCAGAGGATACAATATCTCTTTCGGTTGAAACCTGTTTATCTCATCAGCAATATTGTTATGAGTTTCATAAATTAAAAATTCCCCGGTAGTAATGTCCGCGGCCGCGATGCCGAATATGTTTTCTTTCTGAAAGAAACCGAGGATAAAATTATTCTCCTTGGGATTGTCAGGCTGAAAAGTCCCCGGGGTGACCACCCTTACGACTTCTCTTCTTACAATCCCCTTCGCGTCTTTGGGGTCTTCAACCTGTTCACAGATTGCGACCTTGTGGCCGGCCTTTACAAGTTTTGAGACATAGTTTTCAGATGTAAAATGCGGGATGCCGCACATCGGTAATGGGTCTGCCTTCCCCTTGTCTCTTGACGTGAGCGTTATCTGCAGGACCCTGGAAGCAGTTACTGCGTCCGGCCCGAACATCTCATAGAAGTCCCCCAGACGGAAAAAGACAATAGCATCAGGATAATTATGCTTGATATCATGATACTGTTTCATTAAAGGCGTCAGTTCAGACATATGAAATCCAAAATCTAAAAAATGCTCCCCGGAATTTATGGATGCTTTGTGATTGTTATCAGTGTGTCGTTAAGAACTTT
>JACQXG010000103.1 GCA_016208905.1 Nitrospirota bacterium | reverse complement strand
TACAAAGTTCAAGAAGGAAACAAAGCTGTTTCTTGAGAGGATTCCGGGAGTGGGCGAACCTGTTCTAAAAATCGCCCAGAAGGCCGAGGACACGGTAAAAGGTTTTTTTGTGCCCGGTCTGCTTTTTGAAGAACTGGGATTTGAGTATGTAGGGCCTGTAGACGGACATAAAATAGATACACTTATAGAGACAATGAAAACGTTCAAAGACTTCCCCGGGCCTGTCCTTATTCACACGATTACAAAAAAGGGCAAGGGATATGAACCCGCAGAAAAAAATCCGTGGAACTTTCACGGTGTCGGTCCGTTTGACATTGAAACAGGCGAATCACAACCGTCTTCAAAGAAATCTTACAGTGAAATCTTTGGAAACTGCCTTACTAAACTCGCGGCAGATGATAAACGCATTATCGCCATAACCGCCGCAATGACTGAGGGCACAGGCCTTTCGGAATTCGTCAGGAACTTTCCAAAAAGGTTTTATGATGTGGGAATAGCCGAGCCTCATGCCGCAACCTTTGCCGCGGGTCTTGCCGCCCAGGGGCTTAAGCCGGTGGTAGCAATTTACTCGACATTTTTGCAGAGGGCCTATGATGAGATCATTCATGATATCTGTCTCCAGGACCTGCCGGTGGTCTTTGCCATTGACAGGGCCGGAATCGTCGGAGATGACGGGCCTACCCATAATGGTACCTTTGACCTTTCTTATCTCAGGCATATCCCGAACCTGATCGTAATGGCCCCCAAAGACGGTCATGAACTCAGATGTATGCTTAAGACGGCGTTGTCACTTAATAAACCAGCTGCCATAAGATATCCGAGGGGATCTGTGGTCGATAGTAAGGAGGATGCAGAAATTAGAAACATCCCGTTAGGGAAGGCCGATGTTGTAAGAGAGGGGAAGGACATACTGATACTTGCTATCGGCAATACTGTTGAGCCTGCGGTTTCCGCTTCTGAGCTCCTGACAGGCGCTGATATCAATGCTTGCGTCGTAAATGCAAGATTTGTTAAACCGCTTGATGTCGAACTGATCTCTCACTATGCAAAAGAAATCGGTCTGGTCCTTACAGTCGAGGAAAATGCCGTTTCAGGAGGCTTCGGAAGCGCGGTACTGGAAGAACTCACGGCAAACGGCGTTTCAGGATTAAAATTCAGGATGCTCGGGCTGCCAGACAGATTTATTGAACACGGTACACAAAGCCTTCTGAGACAGCAGTTAGGCCTGGATGCACAAGGCATTGCAAAAGAAGCGCTTGCACTGGTCGGGAAAAAAGCAGGGACTTCGAGTTCCGTGCAGTAACACATATAACCTCCGTAACTCATATTGATTCATGGCTGATAAAATTACAAAAACCCGCCTGGACAAATTATTATTTGAAAAAGGTCTGGTAGAAAGCAGAGAAAAGGCAAAAGCCGTAATACTGGAAGGCCATGTCCTCGTAAACGGTATAGTTGTCGACAAGGCCGGCGCCCTCGTAAAATCCGATGATGACTTGACGGTAAAAAATAAAATGCCCTATGTCAGCCGGGGCGGTCAGAAGCTTGAACATGCCATAAGACATTTTGACATTGATGTTAAAGACAAAATAGCAATGGATGTGGGCGCTTCTACGGGAGGGTTTACTGACTGTCTTTTGAAGCATGACGCAGCAAAGGTTTATGCAATAGATGTCGGTTACGGGCAGTTCAGCTGGATACTGCGGACCGATGAAAAAGTTGTCCTCCTTGAGAAAACCAACATAAGGTATATTGACAAAGATCTGGTATATGATGAAATTGATATAATTACCATTGATGTATCATTCATTTCACTTCTTAAAGTCATACCAAAGGTCCTGGAATTCCTGAAACCCTCCGGAGCGATTGTGGCCCTCATCAAGCCGCAGTTTGAAGCTGGCAGAAAAGACATTGGAAAAGGCGGTGTAATCAGGAATGAGACAAAACGGCTTGAGATTGTTGAAAAGATTAAGAGTGAAACAGAAAAGATGGGGCTTAAGGTAATGGGAGTAATTGAGTCCCCCCTTAAAGGGCCGAAAGGGAATGTGGAGTATTTGATCTATTTAAAAAGACCTCAAAAAGTGTCAGTGATTAGTGACAGTGTCAGGAAGTAAATTAACCAACACTAAGCACTTACATTGACACTAATTTTTTAAATTCGTCCTCCGCCGTCTTTTCATCAAATCATCTTAATAGCTTTTAATATCTTTGCTGACTAATAACATATCAAGTTAAATGAATAGATTTTACGGCAGATTTATTGTAAAGCAGCCCCCTCCATACTCACCGCCGTTGCTGATTGAAATAAAGCCTTCCCTGCCTTTATTCTTATGCGCCATTGCAACCATAGAGGCAAAAAACAGGCCGAGCCCTGTACTGCCGGTCTTAAAACTGACCCCTCTGCCTGTTTTGGGCCCTGTTCCCAGCAACTCATCGGGATAACCTTTTCCGTCATCCTGGATGCTGATAATAAACCATCCGTTATTTTCAGCAGCCCTGATCTTGATCTTCTCTCTAACATACCGAAAAGCATTATTCAATACATTATTGATGACCCCCGATATGAGGTTGCGGTCAAAGAACCACGACAGGTCGTCAGGGCATTCGGTAAATATCCTGATCCCTTTAACATCAAGCAAAGGCTTATTTTGCAGGACACTCTCCTCCATAATCTCAGAAGCGGAATACTGGGAAATATTAATACTGAGCTGGTCTTCGTCCATCTTGTATAAAGTCAATAACTGGATCAAATTATTATTAACACGTGCGGCCTCGTATTGCATCTGTGAAAGAAGCGCGTGTGACGGACAATTTTCAGGAGTGCAATTACCGGTGACCTCATCCAGCGTATTAAGCACCATGCCGAGAGAATTTTTCATATCATGGACTGATGATGCAAGAACAGCCGGGAAATCTATCTGATTTTTATATGTCCCCATAGTGATGCCTCCTCATGTGCCATTATTTGTTTAATCCTGACCCAGACATGCTGGAAAATTCTACATCCGAAGCACGAAATTCGAAATAATATCAAATGACCAAAATGCGAATATTCAAAACGGTCTATAGTTTAGATCATTTGAATTTTGAATTTGTTTCGTATTTCGATATTCTAATTTCGATTTTTTTTAACATAAAATGATTAAATGTTCTGTCCGAGTTACTAATAATGCATTCCTGGGTTAAGCGCCTGCTATTCTTTCATACATATTCAGCAATTGCTGATACTTTTTATAGGAAGGATCAATATTCCTGACCCTGTCAAGATATTGCGACGCACGGGAAAGGTGCTGGTCATCCCCCCCCTTCTTTTGCAAATACATCATAAGCGCCTGTGCAGCATTGGCATTTATAATCTTACTTTCAGGGAGACCTCTTGCCGCCTTTTCAAAATATTCGATCGCCTCTTCAAGCTTGTCATCTTCAACAAGACGCACCCCTTTATTATTGAGTTCTATGATTTCGTTTTTGGTGGATGTAATAACCTTCTCTCCTTCTTCCTTTAAGTTCGCATCATTAAATACATCCTGTACCATCTTTGTGATCTTGTCATTGTCGTGATTGTTCCTCACAACAGTCTGCATGAATTTTATTCCCTTTTCTTTTTCTCCCAGCTCAAAGCATATCTTTGCCAGGTCCATGGTTGTCTGCACAGGGACTTTGCCTGCAAAGCCGTCCATAAGTCTGGTCGCCTCATCAATGGCCTTTTTTGCCTTTTCTGTGCGGTTCATCTCTTTGTATACAATGCCTTCCGTAACAACTGTTTGAAGTAAGGCATCGCTGTCTCCTTTGAACTCATTGCGTGCCTTATCAAGGACCGATAGCGCCTCGCTGGAAGAATCCTTTTTTAGAAGTGATTTTACCAGGCCGGTGTAATCGGACGGGCTTTTGAAACATGAATGTTTACCGATTTCAACAGCTGATTTATAAGCTTCCTCAGCCGTATCATAATCGTTAATTTTAAAAGAAATTTCACCTATTGCCTTGTGCCGCAATATGGCTTTAGGCGATATTTCGGTAGCTGAAAGAAGCGCCTTCTGTGCTTCTGCCATTGATCCAAGTTCTTCAAGGGTTTTTGCCAGCCAGTCGTAAGCTTCCATATAAGTCCTGTTCTCATCAATAACAGACTGGAACATGCCCTTTGCCTTCAGGTAGTCCCCCGACAGGAAATGCACCTTCCCAATCCCCATTTTGGCCCATGGTATTTCCCGCATGGAAAGCACCTCCTCAAAGACTGCGGTCGCTTCATCATAGCGTCCGATAGTTAAGCAAAGATCGCTTTTCAACCTCAGATATTCCAGGGTGTTTACCGGATTTTTTTTGACATGCTCATCGCAGAGTGTAATGGCGCGCATGTATTCCTGGTTGCGGACCGCTTTTTCAATGTCCTCCAGGTCTGCTTTTTTCTTTATTATTTTTTCTATTCTGTTTTGCAATATCCCTTTGGAAATAGGTTTGATCAAATAATCATCGGGCTGATATTCAACAACTCCCATGACCATCGGCATTGTGTTCTCAGCCGTCAGCATTATGAAGACAGTGGAATACCTGATTAATCCCCGGTGCTTTGCCTCTTCAAGCACCTGCTGGCCGTCTTTTTTACCAGGCCCCAGATTGTAATCGCACAATACAACATCATAGGCCTTCCTGGACATGCTTTGAATCGCGCTGTCGCCGTTTTGGTCCCCGTCAATATCAATCGCGCCCAATGATTCGAGCATCCTCATCAGGAGTGATCTGAAATTATAAAAATCATCGACAATCAGAAATTTTTTGTTTTTTAAATCAATTGACATTAGTTAATCCAAATAATACGGATGTTGGATTCATTATATACAGCAGTCCCTTAAAATATTCTCGACTGACTTAATATCGGCGTCTACTAATGTTGGGGGTTTGGATAATTTAATCGCATTATCAGGATCTTTTAATCCATGGCCTGTAAGCGTACAGACAATAGTATCACCTTCTGAAAAGAAATCCTGTTTTGATAACTTGATCACACCGGCCAGTGACGCAGCGGAAGCAGGCTCACAAAAAATTCCTTCCCGCGATGCGATATACTTATAAGCATCCAGAATTTCCTCATCAGTAACAGAATCGATTATTCCGCCGGACTCGTCTCTTGCAGCAACAGCCCATTTCCAGCTTGCAGGATTGCCGATTCTTATTGCTGTTGCAATTGTTTCAGGATTTTTAACGGGTTCGCCCTTAACGATCGGCGCTGCGCCGGCAGCCTGGAAACCCAGCATTTTAGGTAAAGTATTTATTCTTCCATTTGAGTGATATTCTTTATAGCCCTTCCAGTATGCAGTTATATTTCCTGCATTGCCGACCGGCAGAGAATGATATATCGGGGCCTCACCAAGCTGATCGCAAACTTCGAAAGCCGCTGTCTTCTGTCCTTCTATCCTGTATGGATTTATAGAATTAACCAGGGCAAATTTATGTTTTTCTACAAGCGCCTTGACTATATTCAATGCGCTGTCAAAGTTTCCTTTAATCTGTATAACCATTGCGCCATGAATCATCGCCTGGGCAAGCTTGCCCATCGCGATTTGACCCTCAGGTATGATGACAATCGCCCCTATGTTGGCCCGTGCGGAGTATGCCGCCGCAGATGCAGAGGTATTGCCGGTTGACGCGCATATAACGGCTTTCGAACCGTCTTCTACTGCTTTTGAAATTGCGAGAGTCATGCCGCGGTCTTTAAATGATCCGCTGGGATTAGCCCCCTCACATTTAAAATACAGGCTTATTCCCTTAATGACTTCATTTATATTAGAGGCCTTTATTAAGGGGGTGTTCCCTTCATTGAGGGTCATAACAGGGGTTTTTTCTGATACAGGAAGGAAATTTCTATATTGCTCAATCAGTCCATGCCAGGGTCTCATAATTATTCCAGAATATCGCCTTCCACAAGTTCTACGTCTACACCCTGTTGCTTAAGAAAGGCAATTCCGCTGTTGACGCTTCTCTCATCACCTTCAAGTTCCAGGACCATCTCTCCGATCGTCTCTGTTACACGGGCCCTTCTGATATTCGGAGTTATGTCGAACTTTCTTGACATCGTAAAAATTATGGGTTCCTTTATGAGGTTTTGCGGAAAGGTCAACTTTACTCTGGTTTTCATTGCTTTCCCCTGAAGTCATTCATCCCGCTCAATATTATTATCTGTGACATCAAGCCCTAAACTCCGCCTGCGATTGCAGGGACGATGGAAACCTCATCACCGTCTTTGACTTCCGTTTCTTCATTTTTCATAAATCTTACATCTTCTTCATTAACGTAGATATTTACAAATCTTCTCAGTTTGCCACCGTCGGTTATCCTCTCCGCGAATCCGGGATATTTTTGGTCCAGACTGATAATGAGTGAAATAATTGTTCCTGGTCCACCTTCAACTTCTTCCTTCCCCTGAGTCAACCTTTGCAGGGGTACCGGGATCTTTACTGTTACTGGCATTAATATTCCTCCTTATTATTTACTATTAATCTTTTCCAGTGCTTCTTCAAACGACTTAAAGTTCGGGTTAATATGATACGGTTCGCCCGTGTGTCCCACTATTGCTTCCTTTGTCTTTAAACCATTACCAGTAATGCAAAGCACTGTTACCGCGTCTTTATCTATATGCCCGCTTTCTATAAGTCTAATCGCTGAAGCAAGCGTAACGCCGCCGGCAGTTTCAGCAAAAATCCCCTCTGTCCTGGCAAGGAGCTTTATTGCCTCTATTATTTCCATATCTGAAACGTCTTCTCCATAACCGCCGCTTTCCTTTACAACCCGTGTAGCATAATATCCGTCAGCCGGATTCCCTATTGCAAGTGATTTGGCAATTGTATCGGGTTTAACAGGTTTTATTACATCAACATTATCTTTTATGGCCCTGACAATCGGGGAACAGCCTGTTGCCTGTGCTGCAAATACCTTTGTGTTCAACCTGTCAATCAGGCCGATATCTTTCATCTCTTTGAAACTTTTCCATATCTTTGTAAGCAATGAACCGCTTGCGCAGGGCACAACAACAGCATCAGGCGCCTGCCATCCGAGCTGCTCTACAATCTCATATCCATGGGTCTTGGACCCCTCCGCATAAAACGGCCTGATATTAATATTTACAAACGCCCAGCGGTATTTATTGGCCACCTCACTGCAAAGCCTGTTGACTTCATCATAGTTGCCGTCAACAGCTATGAGGTTCGGCTCATATACGAGTGAGGCCACAATTTTGCTGCGCTCAAGACTTGCCGGTATAAAAATAAATCTTTTAAACCCTGCTGCTGCGCCGTGGGCTGAAACAGAATGAGCAAGGTTGCCGGTAGAGGCGCATGCCACCGTGTTAAATCCGAATTCTCTTGCCTTGGACAGCGCAACTGCAACAACACGGTCTTTAAACGACAGGGTGGGATGAGTGACGGTATCGTCCTTTATATACAGTCTCTTCATGCCAAGATATGCGGCCAGTTTATCCGCCCTGACAAGAGGAGTAAATCCTGAATGCAGTCCGCTTGTCGGTTCTCCGTCTATGGGCAGCAGTTCCTTGTAACGCCATAAATTCTGAGGCCTCGACAATATCTTTTCACGGGTCAAAACTTTTTTTATCCCATCGTAATCGTATACAACTTCCAGCGGGCCAAAACAGAACTCGCAGACATATATGGGGTCAACACTGTACTCCCTTCCACATTCCCTGCATTTAAGTCCTTTTACAAAACCCATTTACTTATGCCTCCATTGTTGCCGCAGGATTCAACCTGCATAAAAGAAATCTGCATTCCCGTTTCTCCGGAATGAGTCACTTTGAGTATTATTCAATAGATTTATTTTAGATAGGTATTATGCTTCAAGTAGTCAGATTTATTCAAGAGTGACAGGCATAAATACAAAATCGGGGGGCATCTCTTTAAACAGCTATTGCTACTTCTTTATGACCTATGCTGACATCCGGCTGGGTCTTAACAAAACTGTTAATATCCTCTCTGACCCTATTATTAATTGCCGCAATCCAGGCAAAACTGTCTACAAAAACAGAATCCTTCATTTGGACACACCATAGAGATAGTGATCGTGATGTTCCGCAAGGTCTTTAATACCGGTTTCAACAGCTATGTCTTTTAAATCAAACAGAGGGTCTCTGCCTTTTTTAACTTTTACCTTCTTTCTGCTCTCTTTTATCCCTGCTTTCAAATAATGGATTATCTCAAGCAGCTTAGGCATATCTTCATCAGGCATATCCTGCAATTCTCTCAGAATCTCTTTCATATATTTAGTCTGTGCTTGCATCGAACCTCCTTTGAATGCTGGTCATTGATTCACTGATGTTTTATTTTATCACAATAAAACATAACTGAACTGATTCTTCTTAAAGAGTTATCTGCAAAATCGTTTCAAGGTCATTAGGGTCAAACGACACTGCCCAACTCCACTTGCCAAAACCCCCATGCTGATTTACAGCGCTGCACCATTCATCTAAAAATGCCCGTTTGGTTTTGTCCTGTTCGGTATCCTGCCCTTTGGTTTCAAGAATGAGATGTCCGCCGTTCTTTAATCTGATGACGAAATCAGGGAAGTATCTTCTGATTATCCCTTGATAGTTGTATAAAACGGCAACCCCTAAATGGTCGTTCTTGACAAAGGATTCAACCGTTGTGCTATCGCTGATTGTTTTTGCTTCGAGGTATTCCCATTTGTTGTCAACAACTGTGAAGTTGATATGTGAATTTCTAAAGTTCTCACAGGGCTTGCTGGTCCACCATGTTCTAACATCGGAAGTTGAACGGATAGGGTGTTCTTTGTCGAATATAGGGGTGAGCTGAGTCGTGTTGTCCACTCGAATTTCATTCCAGATATGCTGAATGACCTTATTCATGTTCAGCATAATGAGTATCCGCTTGCGGACTTCATCCTGGTTGAACAATGGATTTTTGATTCGGATTTTCTCCGAGTAAATGAACTTTTCAATGATACCGATTAATTGAATGAGAAACGTTTCTTTACTGCCTTTCCAGTCCGGCTTCTTTTCCGAATTGTAAATCGCTGATGCGATCCTGAACACGATTGACTGCAGGCGGAATTTTTCCCCGATATCTTTCAAATCAATCTCAGTCAATGCAGCAGGGTTTGGCTTCCCTGCAATGATCGCTGCTAATTCCGCTTCAGTGATAGATTGATAAGGGTCAAGTTCAAGGTATTTGACCATCTCCATATTCAAAGTTAGCGTTGGTTTGTAAATATGGTCAATCCGCAATATGTTCGGGAAAGTTATTTCATACTCAGCCTTTTCTTTAACTGGCTCAATCTTTGTCTTGGGCGGAGGCGGTGGTGGTGGCGGTCCATCTGATCCGCCTTCGTGGGGTAGGAATGTGAACGGGACGCCAAAAATATTGACATGCTCCGCTTCAAATAACCCGTCATTGCCTACATCATAGGAAGTTCTCCGCAGTCCTCTGCCTACCACCTGCTCACATAACAACTGGCTGCTGAATGCCCGCAGCCCCATGATATGCGTAACAGTTTTTGCGTCCCAGCCTTCACTCAACATGCCGACTGAGATCACATTCTGAATCTGCTCACCTGGTGCCTCTATTTTTCCAACGGTATCGACTTTTCCTCGCAATTCAAGAGCTACTTCTTTTTTTGATTTCTTCTTTTCTGTCGGGTCATCATTTTTTTCTTCTGACGTTTCTTCACCTTCTTCTCCGTTTATATCTCCAAAGTCCCCTTTTTCAACCTTATTTAAAATACTGGAGTCAATCTGCAAGGTTTTTTCAGGAATACATAAATCACTCAGCCCTGCAACAGATAGCAAAAAGCTGTCGTGATCAAACGAGAATTTCAGCCTCCCTGATGTATAAGTGGTATTTGCCACTGTTATCATTACCGGCGGAACTTTATAACCGGCTTTTTCCCAATCATCTTTTGTGGCTTTCCAGTCCTTACCCAAAAGCAGGTAAGCATTCTTTATCAAGTCCGGCAGAGGGACATTGTCTTCAGCCTTTTGGTTAATATCATCTTTCACTGTCTCATCCATGTATATGTGATACAGGCGTGACCGCAAATTTTTTGATGCAGGACTGCCGTCATCACGGATAACAACACGGGGAGTTTTCACCAGGCCTGACTCAATAGCGTCATTCAGGCCAAAATCGCTTACTATCCACGGGAACAATGCCTCTTCGGTTGCCTTCTTGCCTGACGGCGCAAAGGGTGTTGCCGACAAATCAAAACAGCGGATAATTCCCCTTGCCCTGTTTATCCTGTCCAGTCCACCAACCCAGACCGTGCTTTCTTCAATATCTTCCTTCTTTACTCCCTTGATCTTACTCTCAGCCGGAATCCGCCATGCATGGTGTGCTTCATCGTTTATTACGATAAGATTTGTTGCTGATGCCAAGTCGCCAAGGACCTCGCGCACATACGCTTCGTCACTTTTTACCCCGCGCTTGTCAACGGTTTTCTTTTTCTTTAGTCTTTCTTCGGAGTCCCATGACAGAGTATGCCAGTTAATGATCTTAACTTTGCCCTGCCGCAAGGTCTCCATCAACCCCGAAGGAACGATGTTGAATTCTTCATAGTAATTATCTTTGTCGAAAGGATTGAGAACCGACAAACGGCTGCGGACAGTCAAGCCTGGAGCAACAACCAATACGTTTTTAGAAAAACGGGTATCTTTACCGTTGGTAACTTTATTCAAGACCTGCCATGCGACAAGCATACTCATCACAATGGTTTTGCCTGAACCTGTTGCCATCTTGCTGCACCAGCGGCTGAAGGCCCCGCCATCTCCGGGAATTGCAATTCCGGTCCTGTCTGCTTCGGGAGCTTCGGTAAGCCATATCAATGTTTCAATAGCTTCTAACTGACAAAAGAAAAAACGTTTGTCTTTTCTTTCTTCCGTGTCTTGCCAGTGCTGCAATAATCTCTTGGTGATGCCTGTTACTCCCGGATAACCCTGCTCTCTCCATTTATTGATGCGAGGTCGGATGGTATTGACCAATTCTATTTCAATAAAGATACCGGGATCATCAAAAGCCCTTGAACTCTCGGAGGCTACCACATAGCCCGCAGGTCTGCGCCCGCTTTGTAAAACAAATTCCCTTGTGTCACGGAGATATTCCCAATACTGCTGCGGCTCTTTGTAAGGGGAATTGATGATAAGCTTGTCTATCTTCTTCATTAGTTGTAGATAGCAGTGAAAGTTGAAAGGTGATGTATTGCTCTCTTTAAGCTGTCTGAACGCTTTGCTGCACGATTAATACTCCAATACTTATTGACGAACTCCATTAATCGTTCGTTGTAATTAGGCCCTACTTTAGCGTATTGATCTTTAGGTAAAATATCTTCTCTTATATGACGCTTTCTGCAGCGCCTGATTAATCTCATTAGTTCGGCTTTAGGGTCTTGAATTTCTTCTGATGCAATTGGCAAGTTTACTTCTGAAATTCCAGTATATTTGGAAAAACCTTCGATATCCGCAAGAAGCCATGCTTCTACTTCTCTGACGGCTACTCTGAAAATAAGATTATTGTGCAACGGTTCTTTAATCCAATTATTAATTAATGTAGGCGCACAATCAGTATTATCAAGGTCAGTTAAAATAAAAAATGGACATCCTTTCGCAGCATTATTAAAACCCCGAATGTTGTTTCTAATATATCCAAACCCCCCTTCTGAATAGGAGTTCGATACGTAGAATTGGCCTGCCTTATCAGTTAGTTTCATCATTACAAGCTCACTGATCTCGTCCTCAAAAACAAGATTTACAGGGATAGGAGGCATAATTAAAATTCCATAGTGAGCTGGTTAATATTTTTAGGCTTAATCCGGGGAAGTATTGCAGAAGCTGGAGACATTCCCTCATTCAGCATCATTTTAACTTCTTTGATGCCCGAAGCAACTACAACTTTAGTCCCTTCCGAAGCGGGCTCCAACACAATAATTTCATTCAAAGAAATGCCCTTGTCGTTAAGCAATTCAGCGCTGTGAGACGTGAGTATTACCTGCCTCTTCCTTGGCTTTTGCAATTTATGAATAAGTGGAGCAAGTTTTGAAACAATTGCTCCATTCAATGACAATTCCGGTTCTTCAAGAAGTAACAGAGAATCTCCTTCCTGTAATGACCAAAGCAAACCAATCATGCGCAGGGTGCCATCGCTAAATTGATCTTCTTTTTGCTTGCCCGCTCCCGGACGCCAATGTTCATAAAGAGCTTCTAAATGCGGATAGCCTAAATCAGTGGTGTATTTCAATTCTGTAAGCTGAGGGACTGCTAATTTCAATGCATGCTGGATCCTTTTCAACCATGCATCACGGGTCTTTTCATTGACTTTTGCAACTCTCTCTAAAAATCCCTTACCGAAAGGATCACCCGGCAAATCAGGGCCCGTAAAAGCTTGCGGGTATTTTAATAATTGCGGCACCAAATGCAGATAAAGTGTGTTTTCAAAAAATCTCGTAATTTCTCTAAACTCTTTGTTTGTATTAATTTGTTCAAGATAAGTCTGCGTTCTTCTTGCAGTATCATTTTTATCATCCTCTGTAGGTCTGCAAAGAATTTCTTTTTCTCCCTTCGATACTCTCTCGTATGAAATAAACGGCAAGCGAAACCCGCGCGCCTCCTGTTTAATGCCAATAGCATATTTCCACAATATGTCCCGCGACCCAAAATCAGACAAATGCACTTCAATTTCAACATCGGGATATTTACGTGCGGCAAGCGACCGGATTTTAGAAATACCTCCTCTGTCAGTAACAGCTTTTTGTAACCCTCCGCCTGGCTTTGCGATATCTCTCAGGAAGCGAAAAGCATCCAAAAGGTTTGACTTCCCTGACGCATTAGCGCCTACAATAAAAACTCTGTCCTGAAGTTCGACATCAAGTTCCTTAAAGTTTTTCCAGTTTCTTAAAATCAGTCTTGAAATAATCATAGTCGTTTCCTTCTATATCCTTATTATTTTCAAACTTTCAATCCCTCTCGCGTCAATAATCTTCACCGCAACTGCCTTGCCCGGCGTAAACGGTAATGATGTTGTGCCGCCGAACACCTGTATCTTTTCCTCGTCGATCTCCGCTTTCAGGTTCTTTGCTAATGTTACCCAGCCTTCTTTTGCCCCTGCCATTGGAAAGAATACCTGTGAAGGGAATAAACTTCTTCCGTCATAGTCGTGATCCAGCATCCACATGGCAATGTCACCCTTGCCGCCGCTTTCCACAGTTCCTGTCTTGGGATTATAGTAATCAAAGCCCTGCACTTCAACTTGATATAAATCCCCCTTCTCGCTTCGCTTACTTTCCCCCTTTGACAAAGGGGGACTAAGGGGGATTTTCTTCATCAACACATCCGGCTGACCGATAAGCCAGAAGCTTTCGTTGCTGCTCCGTTTCTTTTTCAGGTCATCGGTAAGGAGGTCGGCGTTCATTTGTGCTTTAAGAAAGACCGTTTTTATAATCTCAGGATTCATCTCGTCAATATCTTT
>JACQXG010000105.1 GCA_016208905.1 Nitrospirota bacterium | reverse complement strand
TTGCCTGCATGGCTCGGATTAAAGGGGGCTGTTGTGGAAGTAACGATGGGGCAGATTGCTGAAAGCGTGTTTATCTATCTTGGTATTCCCTTTCTTGCAGGGATAATCACGCGTTTCAGCCTGATCAAATTAAAAAACCGTGACTGGTTCGAGCAGGTATTCATCCCCCGGATCAGCCCGATCACTTTAATTGCACTCTTATTCACGATAGTTATCATGTTCTCCCTGAAGGGCAATTATATAGTCAAGCTTCCATTAGACGTAGTCCGCATCGCCATACCGCTGCTGATTTATTTTGTCGTAATGTTCCTCATTTCATTCTACATGGCGAAAAAAATGGGGACGGATTATCCGAAGTCGGCTTCTCTTTCATTCACCGCGGCCAGCAATAATTTTGAACTCGCCATTGCCGTTGCCGTAGCGGTCTTCGGCATCAATTCCGGCGCGGCCTTTACCGCTGTAATCGGGCCGCTGGTTGAAGTCCCGGTTTTGATCGGACTGGTCAATGTTTCATTGTATTTTCGGAAGAAATATTATGCGGTGGAATATTGCCGGGTCAAAGGAGTGGATGTGTTATGAGAAAAATAATGTTTCTATGCACCGGCAATTCCTGTCGCTCGCAGATGGCGGAGGGATTTGCCCGTGAATTTGGAAAAGAGACAATCGAAGCACACAGCTCAGGATTAACGCCTGCCGGGGTGAGCCCGCGTGCTATTGCGGTCATGAAGGAAATCGACATTGATATATCGAATCAAAAATCAAAGGCAATTGACGAGAAGCTTTTGAGACAAATGGATATAATCATCACATTATGCGGCCACGCTGAGGCGTTATGTCCAATGACCCCTCCGGGGACAAAACGCATTCATATGCCTGTTGACGACCCTGTCGGCACAACTGGAACAGAGGTAGAAATCATGAACGCCTTCAGAAGGGCGAGGGATGAGGTAAAAGAGAAGGTCCGAAATTTAATTAGAGAGATAGGCTGATCTATTGAAGCAACCTGCTTAAATGTTTATAGAGCGAGGGAAAGCGGTCCTCTAAGAATGTCTTGACACTTGCGAGGATGTTCCGCACCGCTGCGATGAAAGGGCGAGCAATTTTGATAGTTATTGATGCCCTCTTTCACATGCTCTCTCCGGATCTTGGCCGGTGAATGTTCATGACAGCCGTAGCACCAAGGGCTGAATGTCTTTACGAAATAATGAACGGTTTATAGTGTTGCCTCAGACATGATTTTATTGATCCTGACTTCATCATATCAGGGGGAAGATTAAAGCTTGAGCAAAGAGGCTTAAAAAAGAAATCCCGGCTTGTGACTACCGGCCGGGCAAGCCTGTTTCAAAGGTAAAAACAGTTATTTTTTCCGCTCAAAGAGCCGGGCCGCAATGACTACAAACGCAATGGAAAGAATTAATATAACCGCCATATCAGTCGCAAGGCTGAAATCAGCGCTCATCGGGCCTTCTTCAACAGGAAAGATAGCGTTCTTTAATGCATCAATACCGTATGTGAGGGGATTAAGTTTAGTTGCGATGGCCAGTGGTTTAGGCAGGAGCTTGACGGGATACATTGCCCCTGAGAGAAAGAACATGGGCATGACTATAAAATTCATAATTACGCTGAAGCTCTCGTAGCTATCATAAAATGTGGCAAGTAAAATGCCGAATGTTGATATGCAGAAAGACAGGGCTATCGCGATAATCAGCACTTCAATTATCTGAAGCAGGCCGAGATTCAGACCGAGGACAGGAAACAACAGCAGAACAATGACCGCCTGGATCGTGGAAACAACCGTACCGCTCAAGCCCTTTCCGATTACAATAGATAACCTTGAAACCGGAGCAGCAAGGATCTCCCTGAAAAAACCGAATTCCTTGTCCCATATAATGGATATGGATGAGAATATGGAGCTGAACAGTATGGTCATCCCCAGTATGCCGGGGAATATGAACTGCGTATAGGACATGCCGCCAGCCGGACTGACCAGCCTGCTCATGCCCGCGCCCACAAGAAAAAGCCATATCAGCGGACGGGCAATTGCGGACACAAGCCTGCTCCGTTCTCTTATGAACTTTTTAAACTCCCTTGCGACTAAGACATATATAGCGTTAAATTCCATAACTAACCAATAAGGCGTTAAGAATAATGCAGGCGTTGGGAAATAATTTATTTTTCGATACCTTAAACGCAATTGCAATCAAGGTTAAGATGCTGCATTTATTCAAAGCTGCATGCATAATATAAAATTATTCATCGAGTTAAATAAATTATTTTTCAATGTCTGCATTGTTCTGGTTAATAGCTTGTAGCTGACAGCTAACTTCAGTGCCTTCTCCTGTATGCCCTTACCTCTTCCTTGATGTTGCTCATCCCCGAGACGTCCTCAACCCTTATGGCCTTGCCGGTCAGTTTAAGAAAGACATCGTTAATTGTCGGCCTCTGGAGTTTTACAGAAAGCACCATATCCCCAAGCCCCCGGATGAGTTCAGGAATGCAGGCATCTCCCTTCCCGGTAGTTAAGTAAAGCTCGCCGTCTTTCTCCTCCGCATCGATTCCGAACATCTTTTTTATTTCCTGTCTGGACCAATTATTGTCCCTGGTCCTGAGAGAAACGACATCACCGCCAACAGTTTTTTTCAGCTCTTCGGGACTGCCTTCAACGATTATCTTTCCATTATCTATAATGGCTATCTTATCGCAGACCTCGGCCTCTTCCATATAATGAGTAGTCATAAAAATAGTTACATTGTGCTTCTTGGGCATTTCCGTAATAAACCCCCATAAATTTGCCCTTGACTGGGGGTCCAGTCCGAGAGTAGGTTCATCAAGAAACAATACACGTGGCCGGTGGATGAGGCCCCTGGCTACTTCAAGTCTGCGTTTCATGCCCCCTGAATATTTTTTGACAAGGTCGTCTTTCCTCTCATAAAGCTCGACAAAATTGAGGGCATCATGCACACGGGTCTTGATCTCAGATTTTTTTACCCCGTAAAGATAGGCATGAAACACCAGGTTTTCATAGGCTGTGAGGTCTTTGTCCAGCGTTGTATCCTGAAAGACGATGCCTATGGATTTTCTGACCTTTGAAGGCTCTTTTGCGCAGTCAAAACCATCAATGAAGGCCTTGCCTGATGTTGCAGAAATAAGTGTGCAGAGAACGTTTATCGTTGTCGTCTTACCAGCGCCATTCGGCCCGAGAAAGCCGAATATAGTCCCTTCCTCGACTTCAAAGGATATTCCGTCTACGGCAGTAAGGTTGCCGTAGCTCTTAACGAGATTTTCGACTTTTATTATCGGCATATCAGATATTTCATAATTTAAATGAATATTCAGTTAAGAATTTATATGAAAACCGGATTAAATGCAACAATTCCATTTGAACTGCATCTTATATATATGATAGAATTCAACGCAGCAAACAAATTCAGGGGTATGAGATGAAAGTTTTTGTAAAAAATATAGATGAATTAACCTACGTCTGTGATGCTCTGATATTACCTTTAACGGAAGATAAAGGAATAAGCCATTATAGAGACATCGATAAAGCGCTGAACGGCCTGCTGAAAGAAATAATAGTCTCCGGGGAATTTTCCGGAAAGCAAAATGAGACCTCACTGGTCCATACGCATGGGAAGATAAAATCCGACAAGGTCCTTCTGGTAGGTCTCGGCAAGGGCAGAGAGGTCACTCGCGAGAAATTGAGACAGGCGGGAGGCAAGGCTGTCTCTTATCTCAGGAACCTGAACGTCCGGAATGTGTCTCTCTCTTGCAGGGTATTTTCATCTTTAAAACTTATGCCTTCCGATTTTATTGAAGGCAGTCTGCTCTCCCATTATCGTTTTGACAGGTACAGGAAAGAAGAAAATCATAAGGAGATAAAAAGTATCACAGCGCTTTCAGGAGAGGACTTAAGAAAGCAGATAAACTTAATTAAGACTGCTGCAAGCGCAACACTTCTGGCGCGTGACCTGGTAAGTACTCCTGCAAACGACATGACCCCGTCAGCGCTTGTAAAATGCGCGCGGGCTCTCAAAAAAGTTTCTGTCAAGGTAATTGAAAAAAAACAGGCTGAAGAGCTTGGCATGGGAGCTTACCTCTCAATTGCGCGGGGGTCCATGGAGCCGCCGAAATTTATAGTAATTACTTACAGGAAGAGCAATACCCCCCCGATAGCGCTTATCGGCAAGTCTATTACCTTCGACAGCGGCGGCATTTCCATTAAGCCGGCACAGGGTATGGAAAAGATGAAATACGATATGGCGGGCGGGGCGGCTGTGCTTGGGGTAATGAAGGCTGTGTCTGAAATGAATTTGCCGCTCCACATTATTGCCATTCTGCCGGCAACAGAAAACCTCCCAGGCTGCAATGCCTCGAAACCGGGCGATGTCGTCAAAACCATTGATGGCAAGACCATAGAAATTATCAGCACGGATGCAGAGGGCAGGCTTGCGCTTGCCGATGCAATCGGGTATTCAAAAAGATTCAAGCCTTCAATGATCATAGACATAGCAACCCTTACCGGAGCGTGTTCCATAGCTTTGGGAAATGAAGCGATAGCAATGATGGGAAACAATGACTCTTTAATGAATAAGATGAAGAGGGCTTCAGAAGAAACTTACGAGAAGGTCTGGCAGATGCCGCTTTTTGATGAATACAAAGATTACATAAAGAGTGATATAGCAGACTTGAAGAATTCCGCAGGCCCGAATGGTTCGCTTGTTACCTCAGGTTATTTTCTCAAGGAGTTTGCCGGCGACATTCCATGGGTCCACCTCGATATTGCCGGCACTGCATGGATCGACAAAGACAGACCGTATGTTCCAAAGGGAGCGACCGGCATCGGGGTGAGGCTGCTCCTGCAATTTTTGAAAAGTTAATCCAAGAAATGTATTTAAAATAATGCAGATGTTGAAAAATAAGTTGTTTTTCGATTCCTTAAACGCATTATCAATCAAGGTTAGGATGCATTTTTTTATTCAAAGCCCTATGCATAATATAATAATAAATTTATCGAGTTAAACAAGTTATTTTTCAATGTCTGCATTATTTGGGTCAACAGACTAACCTGCTCATCTTCCATTTATTTCCTGTGCTGCCTTTTCATTTCTTCCTGTTTCCTGATGGTGTCATCGATTTCCTTTACCTGAATACTGTCAGGTCCATATAATTCTTTCCTTATGTCCCTGGCCCTGTTGTAAAGCGGAGCTGCTTTATCAAACTGACCGGCCATTGAATATGATACAGCAAGGTTCATTATCGGATTAATCAGGAATTCTTTATTTGCATCAGATTTTTCTATCACTTTGACAGCCTCCATACAAACCTTATCTGTTAATGCCAGATCTCCGCTAACAAGTGAATTTCTGGATTCAAGATTACATTTGTTTAACAGCTCGTTTGCTCGGGGCGATAGTGAACTGCCTGACGCCGGATCTGCGGCGAACGTGTTTGAGCAGTTAAGGCTTACAAGTAAAAATATAATTACATATATATAGTTCATGACATTCTCCTCCGGATATAATTAACCTATTTAATTGCTGTCCTCAGCTCATGCAATATGTCCTGCATATTCATGCTAAACCTTTTTGGAAAACGGATATCGTCAATGTAATTTGCATCATTCACGATTTTGAGCAGGTCATTTTTCTGAATGACATTATGAGGCGGCATGTTGCAAAGTTTTGCGTACTTCTCTCTAATATCAAACACCTTCCGGAAAACGGTCTTTCTGTCATCCCGAAGTCTGCTGTATCCGCTTATCTTTCTGTATTTATCTTCCGGGTCCCTGGTGTAATTCTTGTTCTGGATTTGCAAGTTCTTCAGGAGAAAGGGCTCTAACAATTTCTTTGCGTACAGTTTTGCTAAAATGACATCCTTCAATGCAAGCAGATATTTTACATCATTAAGGGCATAATCAATTGCGTTTTCAGACACAGGCCTGTTCTTCCAGTTATGTTTCTGATATTTTCTTTTCTTTTCCAGAAAAATTCCAAGCTCAAAAGCAATTACTGAATGAAGGTCCTTTTTATCATAATTAAGAAGCTCGGCAGCCGGCCTTAAATCCAGTATTGATTTTATTTCTATATCGGCGCTGTTTTTAAGTAAAGATAAGTCGCTCCCTGCATCATACATTACTTTCAGGATGTCCGTATTCTCAAAGAGAAGTTTAAGGGTATAATTATCTATCTTTAATGGATCAATGATTAAGCTGTTTACTCCATCGAAGATTTGTATTAAGCATAATTTTTCTCCGTAAGCATGCAGATTAGACTCAGCTTCTATATCCAGGGCGATAATATGAAGTCCTTTATCTTCAAACTTCTCCAGATATGACCGGAGTCCGGCCTTGTTGTCAATACTGATATAATTCACAAATATCTCCTGTCCGGTAAATTATCATTGATATAATAACAGACCCTGATAAAAGCAGTCTAACGTACAGAGTAATGGGGAATCTCTTTTTAAATTCCGAGTGCCTCTCTGGTCATTCTTTCTGCAGTCTCAAATATGGCCCTCTTTTCTTCCCTGGTCCTTGCCTCTATATAAAATCTGACCTTGGGCTCCGTGCCTGACGGCCTGATCATCAGCCATGAACCGTCATCAAACACCAGCTTTGTGCCGTCTACAGTTATAACATCTTTTACAATCCTTTGACTCCCGTTTATATCAACGGCGCTGCCCTCTTTATATTTCTCACGAATCGATGAAAGCTTTTGAACAAGGGCGTCACCGGCAAGGGAACGGTCCACTTCAATACCTGAACGGTCAGGATAGTAGTATCCGAATTCATCCATGATGTCCTTCAGGTAAGCGCTCAGATTTTTACCGGTTACTGCCATCATTTCAATTGCAAGCAGAATGCCGAACAGGGCATCTTTCTCCAGGGTGTGATTAAAGCCTGAAATGCCGTCTGATTCTTCAAAACAGACTATGGCCCTTTCCGTGGCATTTTTTAACATAAAAGGCCTGAAATTTTTAAATCCGACTTTCGTTTCTCTGACGGGGACATTCAGTTTTCCCGCTATGGCATTTACAAGATTACTCGTTCCGACTGCCTTGACCGCAACTCCGGAAAAGCCTTTGTGGACATGCAGGAAATGCAATGCCATAGCGCCGAAATAGTTCATAGGAATTATCATTCTATCGTCAGCATGGCGAATGCGGTCGCCGTCGGGATCAAGGATGGCCCCGAGCTTGAACTTCGCATTGCTTTCCTGCAGGACTTTCCCCATCCCTTCCATATTCCTGTCGGAAGGCTCTGGGGCCATGCCTCCGAAAAGGTAGTCATCCTCTGTCCGCAAATAGCGTATCCTGTTGCTTGTTCCAATAATTTTTTGAATCCGCCCTCTCGATGCGCCGTGAACATTGTCGATACATATTATGCAATCTTCCTTTTCAACAAAAGAACGGATTTTATCTATGTCCAGTGTTTTTCTCTCTGTTATGTATTTGATATAAAGCTCTGTAAGATCAATTTCATTAATATGACGTGGCTTAACAGGTTCAAGTACAGGGGCTTTGTTCATCATTTCATTGGCGATCTTTTCCATCTGTACTGTAATCTCAGGACCGGCCGGCCCGCCGTCGGAAGGGTTGAATTTAAAGCCGCCGTAATTTGCCGGATTATGTGACGGTGTCAAATTGATCGAGCAAGCAGCATTGAGCATTTCAATAGCTGCTGAAAATTCCGGGGTCGTTGCCTCGCCAGCATACCACGTCTTTATCCCGTCCTGCTGGAGCAGCCCGATTACTTCCCTGGCAAAATCAGGCCCGAGAAACCGGTTGTCATGTCCGACAATTACTCCCCTGTTTTTAATTTCATCAAAACCAGATACCCCCATTGCCTGCAAGACGGAAGGATCATTTCCCTTGAACATCTCAATGATCGCCGAAGTCACTACCCTCATATTGTTGAAAGTAAAGTCCGATCCTATTTCGCCTCTCCAGCCTGAGGTGCCGAATACAATCTTTGCAGGCGCTATGTTCTCCCGTGCAAATTTTTCTGTAACAGACAGCAGCCCTCTGTTTTTTGAAACATCCGATAAGATTGCCTTCCAGCAAGCGGCGGCATTTATAAATTCCCGGATCATCATCCCTCCTGATTAATTGAAATGAATACGACTATATATTATATATGAAATTATCAATTTGTCTTCATTGGAAATAATGAGTTGACTGCAATTATGATTATCTCAGTTATCTGCGCCGGCTCGTGCAATAAAGAGATCTATAGCGTAATCGATCTCTTGAAAATAGCGGACCTCAGTACAATTAATCAGGATGAACAGGCATAATCATTGTAAGCCATTAGTGAAAGGATGGTTGAAATTCTTACGCGTTTCGAGAATATTTTCGGCAGAATTCTAAGAATAAACCTTGACCTTTTGAAGTTGCCTGAAAAAAAAAGGGTACAAAGCCTGAAAGCAAACAACAGCCGGTATTTGAATTTAATGGGGTCAACCTCGTTTGAATGCTTCCAAAAGTCGGTGTCCCAATAATACGTGAGCTTTTTATAAATGGAATCGAACGAATAAACTTCTCTGATCACCCGCTTGTGCCCTTCCAGCAGTTCCTCAGGGGTCATAAGATGAGGAGTAAAAACAACACTTTTTGCGTCGTATTTGTCCCAGTCTTTATGGAGTATCCGGCCGTCTTCTTCGAGACGTTTAAAAAGCTTCGTACCAGGGAACGGTGTCAGGATGTTGATTAGAGGCATCAGCAGGTGCGTATCTTCGATAAACTCAATCAGTTCGTCAAATGAAGACTGCGTGTCAAAATCATATCCCAGAATAAATGATCCGTGCACCATTATACCGTGCGACTGGATTTTATTAATTGCGTCATGATAGTCATGTTTAAGATTGATCCCCTTGTCCATGCTGGAGAGATTTTCTCTGGATACTGACTCTAATCCTATTAAAACAGCGCCGCACCCGCTGTCTTTCATTAACCTGAGGAGTTCATCATCCTTTGATATATTAATTGACGCCTGACATGACCAGTTGAGGTTATAATCCTTTAATGCCAGGAACAGCTCTCTGGCGAATTTCCTGTTTGCGATTATATTGTCGTCGGCAAAGAATATTGACCTCTTTTTGTATGTGGCGCATGTGCCCACAACATCTTTTATTTCATTTAATACATGTTCGATTGTCCTGTTCCTGATCTTCTGTCCGTCAAAGGCATGAACTGAACAAAATTCACAATGAAATGGACAGCCTTTTGTAGTTTGAACAATATCTGAAAAGTATCTGTCTTTCGATAGAGATGCCCTTCCAGGAATTGGGAAAGCTGTTAAATCAGCCTTCTTCTCCGCTTTATAAATCTTTTTAAGACTGCCGTTCTGAGCATCCTTTAAAAGAGTTTGCCATACCTCTTCAGCTTCGCCGACCACTATGGAATCACAGTTCCGAAGGGTCTCTTCACTGCACATTGAAGGATGTATTCCTCCCAAAACGGTCTTTACGCCTTTCTGCCGAAACGATTCCGATATCTTGTAGGCCCTTTTTGCAAACATGGTCCTTACGCTGATGCCGGCTATGTCCGCCCCCCAGTTATAGTCGATATCTTCAATGTTCTCATCAAACACCCTTATTTCATGTTCCGGCGGAGTAAGAGAGACTAACGTGGGAATGGCCAGAAGGTAGGAAAAATATTTTTTTGAGAGTAAAAATTCAGAGAAGAATTTATAATCGTAAAAGCTTTTTCCGGTATCAGAACTGTTCTTGGGAATAATAAAAGCAATTTTCATAAGTAATCAAAAAAGTTTAACATACGTTATCAACAAAAAAAACGGGAGCAATTGCTCCCTAAGCACGCCTCTGAATTATACTGCAACCGTCCGTTTATTTACCAGATTGTTTATTAGAGGGTTTTTAATTCTTGACTTCACTTTATATTTTGCTATACCTTTTACTATTACCTTAATTGATCGATTTTTACTGCTTCCCCTCTATCAAGAGGGGATTGAGGGGTGTGTTTTTCTTTATGCTCTTTCTTTTACACACCCCTGCCCCTCTTTTTAGAGGGGAAAAAACTACATCACCTGATAGGTGAAATTTAGAAACAAGGCTGATTATACTAAACACAGCTTTTCCATTAGAGTATCGTTCAATTTGCGCATTAGTTATTCGAAAGAATTTTCCGGAGGGAATCATTGGCCAAAAATAAAATGTATTTATATGGGAAAAACTCTATTCAGGAACGTTTGAAGGCTGATCCAGGAAGTATGCGACAAGTATTTATACAGGACAATTTTAAGGCCCCG
>JACQXG010000052.1 GCA_016208905.1 Nitrospirota bacterium | reverse complement strand
TCAAATAAGAAAAGACGGGATTCATCTAAAAGTCGATATCCCCTCAGAACCTATTAAATTGCCTTTACACCCTCAGCAGATACAGCAGGTTTTTTTAAATGTTATCAGCAATGCCAGATTTGCCCTGAATCAAAAATACCCTGGAACTCATGAAAATAAAATCCTTGAGATTAAATTTGATGAACTGACAATTGATGATCAACCATATGTACGGATCATTTTTCTCGATAACGGGTCTGGAATTTCCGATGATATAATTGAAAAAGTTGTAAATCCTTTTTTTTCAACCAAACCCAATAGAATGGGCACAGGTTTAGGCTTAAGTATAAGCCACGGCATTATAACTGAGCATGGCGGTAAACTCATGATAAATAGTGCCAATGGAGAGTTTACAAAAGTAACTATTCATTTGCCGATAACGGGCAGGGCATAAGATGAATGCTAAAATACTCATAATTGATGACGAGGAAGGCATACGGTTTACCTTCAGGAAGTTTCTTTTGGCTGAAAACTTCGAGGTAGCCACTGCCAAAGATTTTGATGAGGCAGTGAACTGCATTTCAAAAAATAGTTTCGATATTGTATTTGCCGACATTATTTTAAAGGGCAAATCCGGCATGGATGTGCTCAGGGAGATAAAGAAAAGAAAATTAAACTGCCCGGTGATCATGATTACCGGTTATCCTAATATAGAAACAGCGTCAGAAGCCGTCCGCCTCGGTGCCTTTGATTACATACCCAAACCAATACAGAAAGACGCACTCTTTCATGCAATTGACGTAGCATTGCAGCACAAGGCAGTAATTGATGAAAAGGAGAAATTCCGGTCAAATCTTGAAGCCATATTCAGAAGCGTCAAGGATGCGATCATAACGGTGGACAAGGACCTGGTCGTACTTGAGATTAATGAAGCAGCTAGGAATATCTGTGGTTTTACCCGTGATTCAATCGGGAAGGATTTTAAATCGCTGCACGACAATTGCAAAGGAAAATGTCTTGAAGCACTGCTGGAAACCGTAAATTTAAAACAGCCTGCTGAATTAAATCATATTGAATGCCAGTTCAAAAACCGCGTGGAGCAGGTTGTAGCCGTATCTACATCTCCCCTGCTAAATAACCAGGGAGTATTTTCCGGTGCTGTTATGGTCGTAAAGGATGAAACCCGTTTGACCGACCTGGAACGAGAACTCAACGAACGTCAGCAATTCCACAGGATTGTCGGGAAAAGTGAAAAAATGCAGGAAGTTTATTCCCTCATCGAATTACTGTCCGATGTAGAAACTACCGTTCTGATTTCCGGGGAAAGCGGAACGGGGAAAGAACTCGTTGCAGAGGCCCTTCATTATAAAGGTAATAGAAGCAGGAATTCATTAGTGAAGGTAAATTGTTCCGCATTGTCTGAGAACCTGCTGGAAAGTGAACTCTTCGGACATATCAGGGGATCTTTTACCGGAGCAATTAAAGATAAAATCGGCCGCTTTCAGACAGCAGATGGAGGCACTATTTTTTTAGATGAAATCGCTGATATATCCCCTAAGATACAAATAGAGCTGCTCAGGGTCCTGGAAGAAAAAGAATTTGAGCGCGTAGGTGATTCAACTACAATCAAGGTAGATGTAAGGGTCGTAGCGGCCTCTAATCAGGATCTCTCAGAAAAGGTCAGAGACGGTGAATTCCGGGAAGATCTCTACTATCGTCTTAATGTGATGAGAGTAATACTGCCGCCTTTAAGAGATCGTCGTGACGATATCCCGCTTCTTGTAAATTATTTTCTGAAGAAATTCAATAATAAGTTTAATAAACAAATTATGTCAGTCTCCAAAGATGTGGAAAAAACATTTATGGAATATCCATGGCCCGGGAATATCAGGGAATTAGAACATGCATTAGAACATGCTTTTATTCTATGCAGACAATCTACAATAACGATGGATCATCTTCCCCCGGAACTGAAGACATTTACAGTTAACGAATCCTCTCTTCCCGGTAACGGGGAAGTTGATGATCCGCAGACAATCCTTGAAGCCCTTGAAAAAAGTGCATGGAATAAAACAAAAGCTGCTTCACTCCTGGGAATTAGCCGCCGCTCTATTTACAGAAAAATTAAAGAGCACAACATTTCTCCGGATAAATCATAGAATCCATCTATATTAACGTTTAATAAATTGGACGGAAAATAGCCGTATGATTTATCCTGTCCCGAAACGTCACGACTATACTGCGACATGGCACATATTTGACACACTATGTCTCTGTGCAACATTATTTTACCGACAAATAATTTATTGATTTCCCTCGATTTCTTCGCCTTAACTATTTACTTTATAAGTAAAATTCCATATGTATAGTTTTTCTATTGTACTGGCATGCATCTTGCGAATCAATATCATAATAAAATTATTTTATGAGGAGATACATGTTCAAATTAACTACTAATAAGAGACTTTGCCCACAACTTCAGGAGCCGTTTGAGGAATGTTATTGTTCGAAAATGAGCAGCCAGGATATAGAGCGAGCAGTCTATTTATGCAGTAATAATTTTGAAACATGTGATATTTATATAAATAGTAATGGTCATGGAAAATCCAACGGGAATGGTCATAAGCAAGATTCTATGACATGGTAAGAATGTAACTTAAAAAAAATAAAGGCATAATACTATTAATCAGGGTCTATTTTGACAAGAAGGAAAGTGTAAAATTATTTTTAGGACGCTTTACTGTTCTTCTATGAAACCGTACACAATCTTTGATATGTTTCCTTATAGGATACCGATCGATGATTGCTCTTCGAAGTAAATGGCACATCTGTTCAGGAATATCAGAAAATAAATCTCTTATGCCAAGCCGCCCATCGATGATGATTGCTTTGAATCAATAACCCTGACTTTCAAGATGATCAGGGTGCCTGCCGAAATCTCAATGCGAGTAATTATGAACTATTTCCGAAAACAAAAAACCAATTTAATCTTAGGAAGGCATCTATAAAAAAAACCAATTTTGCTATTGAGAGTTGACACTGCCTGTGTATGACATATAAAATATTGCATAGTCAGAGCCTATTCAGACAGTAAAATTTCAGGCTTTCAGTCCAGGAAAATATCGAGTAATTCCTTTGGGGTCAAAGCTGTATCGTCGATTGTCAATGATGAAGTTTAAGGTTTTTAATAATAGTACAAACAAATCAACGAGAGGAGGAAATAAAAACAATGATTGATGTTCGTGTTGATACCGAGAAATGTGACGGTTGTGAGGAATGTGTAAATCTTTGCCCGTCAGAAGTATTTAAGCTGACAGATGGAAAGTCTGATCCTTATCAGGCTGCAGACTGTGCCAACTGTTTAACCTGCGTAGAATCATGTCCGCAGACAGCTATTACAGTTACTGAGATGTAACCTAAAATTGGATAATCAAAAAAGGCGTTCCAAAATTTGGAACGCCTTTTTTGCATTTGATGTAATGTTGAACTTGTTTCAACGTCTGATGATCATATGAAGATATGGATAACGTTCAGGGTCAAAACCATGACTTAAGGTTTTTGTATCCAGATTTCCCAGTAGCCTTTATCTTCAATTTTTATTAACTCCATCGGGAATCCCTGTTTTTCACAATACTTTGGAATTGTGTCTTCAGCAGATGCCGGAGCGTCACAGAGCACTTTCAATAGTGTGCCATTCGATGCCTTCTCCATGGTCTTTTTTGTTATTACTAACGGGTAAGGGCAGACCCTTCCTAGTACGTCAAGAATCTGTGTTGGTTCCTTTGATTTTAAGTCGGCCATTATTTCCTCCTGGATAAATTTATTGTTTGTTAATTTGTTTAAAAGAATAAGAGATGATCCTGATCTTCCATCATCTTCGTTATTTCAGCATACGGGACTACTTTGACTTCCATGTCTGCCCCAAATTCCGGCGCATCGATTACAATATCGCTTTCAGTTAATCCGAATCTATCAAGGTCTTCCCTGCATATGAGCACATTAAGATCAAGGAGAAGGGACATCTTAATATGTGATTCAGTGCTGTTAAGATCATAATTCTCCACGGCCTTCTGGTCTTTTAAGCAGTTTAAAACGCCGTCGCCTATAAAGGCGATGTCCGCTGTAACTATGTCGCCGTCTTTAAGGTATATCTCAACACTCTGGGATGCTATAGCATGAGTAAGGGCAAGTTTCGGGTTCTCACTCTTATATCCGGGTCTCTGAACAACAAATCCGAGTTTTGTAGTAGCCATTATTATTCACCTCCTATATGAAGTAACCTGTCAGCATCAAAGGCGCTGCCGAGGTACCAGTCCATGCTGAATCTCTTAACGCCTTCCAGCGTGTGGTCTGCGTGGTATCCTCTTGATTCCGCACAAGCCTCACAGGCTGTTACATTAAGTCCCTTTGCCATCAGCTCCTTTAAGGGTTTCTCAAGAGAGGAATAGTCCTTAAATGCCCTCTGGTCTTTTATTGAAATCATGGTCCCGTTTCCTGAGACCCAGAGGTCAACTTTATGTCCCTTTTCCATTGCTGCAGCCGACAGCTTTACAGCAAAATCAAGGTTTGTTGACCCGACAAGTGAAGCAAAACATCCTATTGTAAGTTTTCCCATGTCTACTTATCCTCCTATAACCAAGCAGATTTATCGTATTCGTTAAACATTAAGTCAACAATATCACCGTATTTGATGACCTTGACCTTACTGTCAATGACATTCGCGGCGGAAAGTCCTCTGGTCTCGAGGTCTTCCTGGAGTACATAATAATTGGCGGAGTAATTTAACATAGAAGAAGGCTTGCCGTTTTCCTTTGTGGTGGCATGATAAACTCCGTTCTGCACAAGTATGATGCCCAGTTTTTCGGGTTTTAACCGATCGAGAGTGTCTACAGTCATCTTGTAATCACTCACAAATGTAACTAATTTCATATACATACCTCCTGAATTGGAAATGTTTGGGAGAAAGAAAGTCTTTAAATTTTAATAATAAGGATGGTATTTGTCAACAAAGAATGAGGTTATAAAAATTCTTTATAAATTTAAACCTGAAAAGGCATTTTTGTAGTTAATATTTTCTTAACTTTTTTATTGTATGCCTGGTGAGCTCGGACATATATGCCGCTCCAATTCTTAATACTTCTTCATCAAAATCGAATTTCGGACTGTGGGATGACATCATTTCATGCCCGTCTTTTGCGGCCCCGAATCTGACAAAACATCCGGGTATCTCCTGTAAATAGTAGGCAAAGTCTTCGCCGCCGAGACTCGGGAATGGGATGGAGATTGTCTTCTCCTTGCCAACCAGTTCTTCTGCAGCACGTATTGCCAATTTGACGGCTGTTTCTTCATTGATGACAGGAGGATATCCGGGTTTTAAAATAACTTTTATTTCCGCATTATAGAGGATTGCAAGAGACGATGCTGTCCTCCTGATTTTATCGGATATTTGGGTTCTTATCATTTCATCCGTGGTCCTAACGGTCCCTTTTAAAACCGCTTTATCGGCAATTGCGTTATAGACTGATCCTGATCTTAAATAGCCGACAGTTATTACCGCCGGGAAAACAGGGTCTATTTCCCGTGATATGATTGTCTGAAGATTAACGACAAGCTGGCTTGCGATAATCACGGCATCAACGGCCTCATGAGGCCGCGCAGCATGTCCTCCTTTCCCGGTAATCCTTATCTCAAAATAGTCGGTATATGATGTATGGACCCCTGTTTTAATTCCGATCTCGCCCACCTGGTAATGTCCTTCAATGTGTCCTCCGAAGATAACATTAACACCCTTGAGGGCACCCTGTTCAATCATTGGTTTAGCGCCGCCTTCGCTTTCTTCGGCAGGCTGAAATATGAATACCACATTGCCCTCCGGAGGCTTTTCATTTAAAACAGCTGCAGCACCTAATATGATAGCTACATGACCGTCGTGTCCGCAGGCGTGCATTATCCCCGGGTTTTGCGACGCAAAAGGCAGGCCTGTATCCTCAGTTATTGGAAGAGCGTCCATATCGGCCCGGAGGGCGATTGTCGGCGCATTCTCATTTGTTATTAACCTTCCAACTACTCCTGTCTGAGCGATCTGTGTTTGATATTTTATGCCAAGCTTTTTAAGCGCTCTGGAAATCAGGGCTGCTGTTTTTTCTTCTTTAAATCCCAGTTCGGGCCATTGGTGGATGGCCCTTCTGATGTCTTTGATCCATTCAAATATTTCGTCATTTACTATTTTTTTGACTTGACTCATAATTTCCTTTTTCTTCAGCGTACTTTTAAAAAAAATCCCAGGTATTTTATAGTTGGTTACAGTACTGCAATTATGTTTTTAATGTTTTATAACATTATGACTGATAATTGCAAGGCTGATGAAAAATCATATATCTGCTAATTACACAAATTCTGATTTAGATGAGCTGAAAGTATATGCAATAGATTTATAGCAAAAGAGGTCGAATTATTAATAATGAAATTAAGTAATTATTGTAATATAATATCACTATCCAATAAGCTATTGACCATATTTCAATGTATTCGATAAGGAATAATCCCTGCCTGTAAAAGGATATTGCCAAACAAAATCAAAATTGAAATCAGATTTGACTTTACTAATGGCTTTAAGGGAAAAGAACGGATAACAAACTGGTATATTTAAGATAAAGAAAGCGACATAAGGAGGAGAAATGGGAAGGCGCCAAAAGATTATCCTGATTATATATGTTTATGCCGTTGTATTTTTAGGATTTATATATGTGCCATATGTCAGACATTTCCCAAATGGCGTTAGAAAATTTATCGGACATCATTTTAGAATAAAATTAATACAGATGTATCCATGGGAGATAGAGACAGCGGGAGCTGTAACTATCGACGCTAATCTGATTATTGCTGAGCTTTTTTCTATAACTGCTATTGCGGTTGTTGCCTTTCTGTTATTTAAACGTGAAAAATAACATTTCTGCATCGTTATCATAATCGTGCTTCGATATTTTTTAAATCCATAAAGAATCTGCCCAAGACACTTAAAAAGGACTAGCGGAAGACGTAACTCCTTAAACCAGAATCTTATAAAGCATTGAAGATTGCAATTGGCAATAATCGATGAAACTCCTCGCGTGATTTGGCTCTTAAATGACAATAAATGATATTTCTCTTGACATAGATAAAGTCCATATTGATAATAATCTTACGGGGATAAATCACGGGCCCTATAAATCACATAATTGCTAAATGCTGTCTCTCAATCGACACAGAAATTGATGTGGGCCATTGGGCAGCAGAAGTGCACCCACGCATGGGTTCAGCTTAAGCAGTGAATGTATTACAGGGGTGGTTATTTCTTCAGGAACAACTTTAGGCTCATATTAAATAATCAGAAACGCAGACGGATCAAATGCCGTTGTTGAATCGAGGGAGACCAACAATCACGAGACAAGAGCCATATTCATCAATCTAATATCCGAAATCGCAATTGCAATGCTGATGCCTGGATATTAAGGCTTGACAGTAGCGGGGAAAATCACATTTTTAATGGGTTTAAATTATTTAAAAATATCCTAGAATGAAATATCTTTTAATTAGCACGCCAGAAACACAAGACATCTTCAAGAAATCCAAAATAAGTGTTGCAGTACCTTTGCTCCCTTATGCTTCTTTAGCAAATCTTGCTGCTGTTTTATTAGAGGAAAAACAAGAAGTGAAGATACTTGATTTAAGATTATCTGAATATCCGTTACTTGATTTGAAGAAATGTATAGGTTCTTTCTCTCCGGATTATATTGGGATAACCTTTACAACTCCCTTGTTTAAAGAGGCAAGTAACCTTGTTTCATATATAAAGAAATTAAACAAAGAAATTAAAATAATTGCTGGAGGCCCGCATATATCTGCTCTTTTTTATGAATCTATCAAAGAAGTTGATTTTGATATTGTGGTTGTAGGAGAAGGAGAAGAGACAATAAGAGAGATAGCGCAAAATAAAAAATTAAACGAAATAAAAGGGATTTTGTATAGAGATTGCGGAAAAATAGAAACTAATAAACCAAGAGAGTTAATTCAGAATATAGATAATCTTCCTTTTCCAGCTTGGCACTTGTTTGATCTTTCTAAGTACAAAACTCCTAGAATCTCCTGCAAAAGAAATCCTGTAGGTCCTCTAGAGACAAGTAGAGGGTGTACATATGGGTGTGTTTATTGTAGCAAATGTACTTTCAAGAGACAATTTAGGAAAAAATCAGTTGAGAGGGTTGTAAAAGATATAGAACAGATGTTAAGAGCTGGATTTAAAGAGATACATATCCTTGATGATATGTTTTCTACTGATTTAGAGAGAGCAAAAAAGATTTGTGATGAGATAATAAATAGAAAACTATGTTTCACATGGTCTCTAATAAATGGGATAAGGGTGGATAGAGTTGATGAAGAACTTCTTAAAAAATTAAAACAAGCAGGGTGCTACAGAATAGCATTTGGGGTTGAATCCGGAGATGAAAGTGTACTCAAGATAATAAATAAAGGGATAACCCTGCCAAAAATAAGAATGGCATTTAAACTGGCAAATAAAGTAGGGATTGAGTCAGTAGCATTTTGTATGATGGGGCTGCCAGGAGATACTAAGGAATCAATGCAAAAAACAATAGATTTAATGAAAGAAGTAAAACCAACTATGCCTAAAACAAGTATTCTTCTTCCTCTTCCAGGGACTCCTTTGTTTGAAGAATGGGATAAAAAAGGATTAATTTTAACTAAAAAATGGGAGGACTATTCTTTTCATTCATCTAAAAGAGTTTACAGGCACCCAAATTTAACAGATGAAGAGATTTTTACTTATTACAAGAAGTTTTGGAGGGAGTTAATGCTTTCTCCAAATTTTCTACTTAAGAGAATAGTTAGAGATATTAAGACGGGTGAGCTTTTTTATGATTTTTACTACTTTATGAAAACCTTAAAATTTGGATGGTAAATAAGAACAAATTGTCTGCTCTATTACTGTATAGTCCTTTATGACCCTTGAATTTTTTTTATAAACCGGTTCGCTACAGTCAAAAATGTGTCTATTAAACCGGGGGAACTCCAGCAAAAAAAAGGTCAGAGGAATTAACCTTTACTCTAACCCTTCGACACTAAGTAAAAAATTGGTAGCGGGGACAGGATTTGAACCTGCGACCTTCGGGTTATGAGCCCGACGAGCTACCAGACTGCTCCACCCCGCGAACCGTGATATACATTACTTTAGAACTGACTTGAAAGTCAATACAAAGGCAGATGGACACCCGTTCAGTTACGGGTGGCAAGGATCTTTGGAACCCTCCCTGACAAAGAGGGAATAAATACGATGCTCCCTTGTAAATCTTTCCAAGGGAAGGGGACTGTCATTTCATATTTGATTTTATGACTTCAGCGATTTCCTCTGCTATGGTTGTGATTTTATTCATGTTATCACCTTCAACCATTACCCTGACTTTGGGCTCTGTTCCAGAAGGCCTGACAAGGATTCTGCCGCTTTTGAGATTTTTCCCGGCTTTATTAATGGCATTTTTTATCTTTGGGAATGCATCTATCTCCATAGGCTTGAGCACGTGAACGTTAACAAGTATCTGCGGGTAGATGGGGATAGAAGAGACCAGATCAGACAGGCTTTTTTCTCTCCTGCACATAATGGACAGCACCTGAAGAGCAGTTATCGGACCATCTCCCGTTGTATTGTGATCTAAAAAGATTATGTGACCTGACTGTTCGCCTCCCAGATTACACCCTCTTTTCATCATTTCCTCGACTACGTATCTGTCGCCCACTTTTGTCCTGATTACTTTTATTCCGGACTTTTTAAGAAAAAGTTCAAAACCTATATTGCTCATTACAGTAGCAACGACAGTATTTCCTTTCAGTGCACCCTCTTTTTTCATGTCCAGGGCGCATATCGCCATTATCTTATCGCCGTCTGCTATTTCACCTCTTTCGTCGCAGATTATAGTCCTGTCTGCATCACCGTCATGGGCAATTCCGACATCTGCTTTATATTCCAAAACAGCCTTCTGCATGGCCTCAGGATGTGTGGCCCCGCAATTTGCATTTATATTTATCCCGTCGGGTTTAGAGTTAATTGCTATAACATCGGCGCCCAGTTCATTTAGTACTGAAGGCGTAATCTTGTACGCTGAACCATTGCTGCAGTCGATGACAACTTTCATGCCATCGAGTGTTCTGCCTTTTGGAAAAGTCGACTTAACATATTCTATGTACCTTCCTGATGCATCGTCTACCCTTAATGCCTTGCCTATCCCGGCGCCCTCAGGCCTGATTTTTTCGAGTGCTTCGGTAAACATCGCCTGTTCTATATCATTTTCAGTGCGGTCGGGAAGCTTGAAGCCATCGGAGGAAAAGAATTTAATACCATTATCGTCATAAGGATTGTGTGATGCTGATATCACGACCCCGGCATCAACACGAAGGCTCCTCGTAACAAAAGCAATCCCCGGCGTCGGCATAGGACCCACAAGCACAACGTTCATGCCCATGGAACATATACCGGACGTAAGCGCGCTTTCAAGCATATAACCCGATAGTCTGGTGTCTTTACCTATGAGGATTTTATTGCGGCCGTTTATTTTCCCAAGAACATAAGCTGCCGCCCTTCCAACCTCAAAGGCTATTTCCCCGGTCATCGGGTAATGGTTGGCTTTGCCCCTGATGCCGTCCGTTCCAAAGAGCTTCACTCTTTTTTTTCTGTCGACCATTAATGCGTCTCCCTGATTATTTTTTCTACGGACAATTTAATATCGACTTTATTTATATTTTTCTTTATAAGAGTGTCGGACAAATTAAGATTGGCTTTATAAACCAAATTACTGTTTATCCCGTTAATATCTATCGGCTCTGTCTTTATGATATCAATCTTTGAAATCGCACTTTTAGGCCCTTCCAATATCACTGATTCTGGTTCTACTTTTATCGCAACAAGCTTAAAACCTTTTTCAGGGGACCCAACTATATGCGGCTTGACGGACACGACTTTCTTTAACTGCAGTTCGATTGTCAGGCTGAATGTTTCAGGGTTTATACTTGTCACCAGAAATGATTTCGGCAGTTTGATATTATCTTTTGAGATGGTATAAAAAGACCTTCCTGATTTAGCTTCACTGACATCAAGAACAGCATTTATTTCATCAGGTTTTAAATATTTAAGCAGCCGTTCCTGTCCTTCTATGGATATGCTGATTACCTTCGGATAATCCACAATCTCAAATTTTTCATTAATATTAATGAACTTGACGGGAACGTCCATAGTCACCTCGGACCGGCCGCTCAACATAACGAAAAACCACAATGCAACCGCCATAATTAGTGATATCAGTTTCAGCCAGATATTTGTTGTGAAAAACTCTTTCATTGTTTTTCTTCTTTTGGAGCAAAGAAATTCTCAGTGAGAAAGTCCCTGAGTGATCCCATATCCACATTTTTATCGAGTTTGTTGCCGACTGCTGTTGTAATGCTGCCTGTCTCTTCGGAAACTATTATAACAACAGCATCAGTCTCTTCTGTTAAGCCTATTCCTGCACGATGTCTGGTGCCGAAGGTCTTGGATATATCGGCGCTTAAAGTAAGGGGCAGAAAGCACCCTGCTGCAATGACGCGGTTGCCTCGAATGATAATTGCTCCATCATGAATTGGTGAAGTGGGATGGAAAATACTTAACAGCAATTCCCGTGTCACCTTTGCATCAAGCTGTGTGCCCATTTCGATGAAATCCTTAAGATCCATCTCTTTTTCTATTACGATCAGGGCGCCGATCTTTCTGTTGGCAAGCGCTATAGAGCCCTTGACAATTTCTTCTAATGACCTAAGTCCTTCTGCCGAGGCAAAGGACGTCAGGAAGCGGGCCTCGCCCATATGGGCAAGTGTTTTTCTGATTTCAGGCTGGAATAAAATAATAAGCGCAAGTACGATCTGTGTCCATAAACTTTGTATGATCCAATCAGTAGTATAGAGTCCTGCGTATTTTGAAAAAAGAAGGGCGAGAAACAGGACTCCGAGACCGATCAGCATCTGAGCGGCCTTGGTGCCCTTTATTATCAGAAGGCCCCTGTAAATTATTACAGTAACAATCAGGATATCCAGGACATCCAGCCATCTTATCATCCTCAAGATTCCCATAATTGGAAAATATTATAGCAGTTTTTTTTATATTATAAGTGACTCTTTTAATAACTTACATAACCAGGGTATTACCGAAAACATAAATAAAGTGTCCTTTTATTTCCAGGATGTCCTTGTCCCAGTCTTCAGGCAACGGCCAGAAGGGTTCGGCATTTTTGACTGCTTTCATGGCAGCCTCGTCAAGTTCCTTGTGTCCGGAGGTCCTTAAAAGTTCTATATCAGCAATCCTTCCATCTTTTTTAATGGAGAATTTCATGTAAAGATCTCCGGATATTCCCTGTCTTGCTGCTTCAGCCGGATACTTCCATATATCTTCAATTCTTTCTTTTAACATTCTCATGTACCCGCGGTGCTTGAATTCGGATGTATCAAAGGTCAGGCCTTTTTTGGGAGATGAACCTTCACTGGCAAATTTTTCTATAGTTTTTTTGTCAAAAAGATAGGAATGCGGCGCTAAAGCGGAACCATCTTTGTCCGGCTGGGCAAGGCCCTGCTCCTTTGATGGAGTCAATGAAGATTTATTTTCTCCTTTCCGGGAGGCATTTTTTCCCTTACTCGGGGATAAAGAATTTTTTGAATCCGCAGGGCTTTTTTCATAATCACCCGTACCTTCCCCGTGCAGGGTTTGTGGCATTATTTCCTTTTCAGGAGGCCTTCGGCGGTATCTGACAAGGGGCTCATTTTTTATGATAGCAGGAGGTCTTATTTTCTTTATAGCGGATTTCATCGATTTGGTATCCGGCAATTTCCTGCTTTCTCCAGGGACGACAATGTCTACTTTAAAGACATTAGACTCTGTATCTGTAAATGGATGTATTAAGTATAAGAATCCGATTACCAGGAGATGAGATACTATGGATGCGAAAATAAAAACAAAAAAATTCAATTTCTTTCAGTTACTTGAGAGTTCATAAACAAAGATACTGTAGTTGTCATTCACACATATATTTTTATTCTAACCTACTTTCAACCCGGGTGGGAATGGGCAATATATAGGGGACTTACGGGGAATGCTGTTGATATAGGGATAAAAATATGCGGATATCTTAAAGAAGAAGTTCCCCATGCTGCCGGATATGCAGCCGTCTTTATTTTCATTCCATGATTTGGATACCCTTAATTCATTGATGGCAATTATTATATAGAGATTATCTTCTTTCATCCCCTTGATATCCACGGGACTGGGAATGGCTATCCCTTTTTCGTTTCCGTAAGGCGTATGTGAATGGAAATCTCCTACTATCTGAAGTTTCGAAAAATTTGACAGTATCGGTTCTATTTTTTTTTGGTCCCTGTCATGGAATATAACTCCTCTTCGTTGTCTTCTTGCTGTTTGAAGGCTGAATGCATATTCCACTATAAATCGGTCATCGAGGCGATAACCCAGCAAATAACCAAGGGATTCCTTTTTAAAGACTTCCGCACTGCTTAGCAGCAGGCCCATAAAGGCATTCTCTGAGAGATACACCTTCATGGACCCTTACTGTCATCACTGGGCATGGCGCTCTCCTGACAACCCTTTCAGCAGTGCTGCCGAAGATAAACCTTTCAAGGCCGGATCTTCCATAGGTCCCTATCACTATTAAATCAATATTTTCTTTGTCAGCAAACTTTATTATTTCTTCATATGGTACCCCTACCAATACCGACTTGTCTACCTTTGCAAGTCCCCTTGTCTCTTCTATACAGCACGTATCCATCTCTTTCATGGCCCATGTATTCATTTCTTTGTGAAGTTCATCCGCGGATACATGAGGTACATGTGACCCGAACGCCTTCCCGATATCATAAATGACATGAAGTATGTAAAGCTTCGCATTATAATGCTTTACAAGATCCACCGCATAATGCAGTGCATGCGCCGAACCTTCTGAAAAATCTGTTGGAAATAATATTCGCTCAACTTTCATAAAGTGACCTCCTTAAATTCCCGCCTTCTGTACGAAGACAGATTAATTTAGAAATTGTTATTTATAAGTTTTTCGCTTTTTTCTGAAATTCAATCATCATCCTAATTCGTATAAAAGGTTCAAGATGGTGTCAGTTATTTTCATTACTGACACTGACACTCATCACTGACACTTTGTCTCTTTTGGAACGAAGTTCACTATGAATTAAGCTCATAAAATAATATTAATCCCTCAAAGGTCAATAAATGATTAACGTAATCAATAGCTTTTATATATGGCTTCATTAAATCAACAAGGCCCCCTGTTGCAATAACTGTGAAATCTTTGCCGGTTTCTATTATTATCTCACTGATTATCCTTTCGACAGCGCCGGCATGCCCCAAAATTACGCCTGTACGAATATTCTCTGCAGTATTTTTCCCCAGTATATTATTATATGGTTTTAACTCAACCAGCGGCAGCTTTGAGGTTTTTTCTGCAAGGGCAAGGGCTGACAATTCGACTCCGGGCATTATTGCGCCGCCCATATATTCCCCCTTTTCAGTGACTGCACAAAAAGTAGTTGCTGTTCCAAAATCAACCACAATTAAGTTCCCTTCGTATAAATTATGTGCGGCAACTGCATTAGCAATTCTGTCGGCGCCCAGTGTTTCCACGTTTTTTAGCTGGAACGTTAATCCTGTTTTTGAATTTTGATTTACGTGGAACGGCATTATCCCAAAGCTATTACTTATAGCACTTTCTAGAAATGATGTAACCTCAGGAACAACAGAACAAATAACGGCGCCTTTGGGTTTTTGCATTTTATGATGGCTGATAACTCCTGTCAGAATATAGGAGTATTCAGCACTGTCCCGGCCTTGAACGATTGTCCTGAGCCGCAAAGAATTCCTTATCTCCCCTTTGTAATAAAATCCAATTGTTATATTCGTGTTGCCTATGTCGATTAGTAAAAGCATAATTTATAAAAAATAAATAAGGGATCAAGGGTTTAAGGGTTCAAGTGAAAAAAATCCATTGCTTGAATACCTGTCTCCTTGAGTCCTATTTCAATATAGTCACGTCTCCTGCTCTAACTACTTCAATATCTCCGGAAGAAAGCCTCACAAGCAGTTCGCCTTTATCATTAATATTCTCTGCAATTCCTGATATGGTCCTCTCCTGGCTCTGGACCGAGACGGTTCTGCCTATAGTGGAGTTTAATCGAACCCAGTCATTAATTAAAGCCCTCTTATTACCATGTAAAAGGAATTTATAGGAGTTCTCCAGTTCTGAAAGCATTTCCCGCAAGAGTTTTAACCTGTCGATAGATTTACCCTTTTCTGTCTTAAGCGATGTGGATAATGGTCTTATGTCAGGCGGCAGGGCATCCGGAGGCATATTTACATTTATCCCTATGCCGACAGCTAATAGAATGGTATTGTCCTTATTGGCTTTCATTTCGACAAGTATACCACCGGCTTTTTTGCTGCTTATATGGATGTCATTGGGCCATTTTATTTGAGCGGGCAGCCCTGTATGCTTTCTTATGGCGGCGGCAACGGCCGCAGGTGCGGCTAATGAAATTATTGTTGCATCTTCCGGAGAAATAGGCGGATTTAATAATAAAGTAAAATACAGATTGACCCCGGCAGGGGATATCCAGCTTCTGCCCAGTCTTCCCTTTCCCTGCGTCTGTGTATCCGCTACTACTACGATCCCCTCAGGATCAGTTCTATTACGACCGACTTCAAAGGCCATGTCATTTGTCGAAGTAGTTGATTCTGAATAAATTATTTCCCTGCCTATAATGTCGCCTCTAAAAACAGAGATTATTTCTTCCTTTGTAAACATCTTTTTAAGACCGTCCTAAGCATAAAGTTGCATTAAATATCTACAGCAGGGCAGGTGAGATTGACGGTAAAGGTTTCCCGGCAATCTCACCTGCCTGTTTATGAAACATTAGAGATAAATCAGACAACAGGTTTCTCCGGCCATTCGCATTCTTTATAAAGAACACATCCCCCGCATTTCGGCTTTATTGCAGTACACGTCTCTCTGCCGTGCAGAATCAGGGCAAGATTGAATTTGGTCAATTTGTTTTCAGGGAGCTGTCTTATCAGCTCTTCTTCCACGTTATCGGGATTATCAGAATGGGCAATACCGAGCCTGTTTGAGACCCTCAATACATGGGTGTCAACCGCAATTGCCTGTTTATTGAATGCACTCCCCAGTACCACATTTGCAGTTTTTCTTCCGACGCCCGGAAGCGAAATAAGCTCCTCAAGTGTGGCCGGGACCCTGCCTTTAAAGTCCGAAATGATTTTTTTACAGCAATTAATTATCATCCTGGACTTATTTTTATAAAAGCCTGTGGGCATAATTTCTGCCTCAAAGATTTCTGTCTTGGCTCCGGCAAAATCCTTTGCGGTCTTATATTTCCTGAAAAGATTCCCGGTAACTTCATTTACCTTAACGTCCGTGCACCGGGCGGACAGGATAGTCGCAACCAGGAGTTCCAGAGGGTTGGAGAAATTAAGCGCTATCTTTGGTTCCGGGTATTTTTGAAGGAGGAGATTTGCTATCTTCTGTGCATCAGCCAAGTTGGTTTACCCATTTAATAAAAGAGAGAAGTGATCTCAATGCAAGGGCGAGGTGACCTCGCCCCTACTATTCTTCTTTAAGAATTTTAACTTCGATCCTGCCCTTTAAGCCCGCTGCAAATTTCTCTGCATCTTTTTCCGATCCGACGATTGAGTTGTAGTGCATCGGAATGGCGATTTTGGGGTTTATATCAAGCGCTGCCCGGACCGCCTCGTCAGCAGTCATAACATATGTTCCGGAAACAGGTAATAATGCGATATCGGCTTTGAAAGTCTTCATTTCAGGGATGTAATCCGTATCGCCGGCAATATATATACGCTGACCATTTACTGTAAATATATATCCAACCCAGTTTCGGTTTTTTGTATGGAACTGTTTATTTGTGTTATAAGCGGGTACTACCTCAATTTCAATGCCGTTAACAGTAAGGCTGTCTCCGGGCTTCACAGTTTTGATATTCCCGGACAGCTTTACTGCACAATCAGGGGTTGTAACTATGACCGAATTGTTTTTTTGAATTTTCTTAACATCATCCGGGGAACAGTGATCATGGTGCTCATGAGTAATCAGGATAATATCAGCGAGATCGCCTTTCTTGATCTTAAATGGATCTGTATAGATAATGTTCTCACCGACTATTTTAAAGGTGTCATGACCTAACCAGTGTATATCTTTCATATCTATTGTCTCCTTCCCGAATGCATGAGCAAAACAGCATATGGTTATCAGCAAAGATAAAATAAATGCCCGCACGATTAATTTTTTCATTATGCCCATCCTTCCTGTACGAAATTATATCATATTGTAATCTCAGATGATATCAGAGGGAATCATCCCTGACTCCTGCGGGATTTCTTGCAGTATTTACAAAGAAGCATACAGTTACTGTTATAATTCGAGAAAATGAATTCTCTAAAAATACTCATACTTCTGATTGCGTTATTATTCGTCCCTGCCCATTCTTTTGCCGATGCCGGCAGTGTTTTCAGAGAAAACCGGAAGTCAATTGTAGTTGTAACAGCGTATAACAAAAAGGGCCAGCCGCTTACTGAGGGGACCGGATTTTTTGTAAACGCAGATGGCGCAGTTATTACAAATTATCATGTTATAGCCATTGCAAAGGACATAAAGGTCACGGCTGGCGGCAGGGTGCTGAATGTTGAGGGGATCACTTATGCAGACAAGGAAAATGACATAGTAATTCTCAAGGTAAAAGGCGGAGATATGCCTGCAGTGAGGCCCGGAGATTTTGAAAAAATAAATCCCGGCGGGAAGGTTTATGTTATAAGCAAAACTGAAGATCCGGGAAATATCATTCATGAAGGGAAATTCAGGAAGATAAGAACAACTTCAGCGGGAAGGAAGGTCATTGAGATTACCGCCACTGTCTCTCATGGAAGCAGCGGCAGCCCTGTATTTAACAGCGATGGCGAGGTCATCGGCATAGTGACATTTCTCCTGAAAAGGACTGAGAAACTCATTTTAGCAATGCCTTTGAATCTCATCAGAGATAAAATTAACAGCAGGAAGATCGTTATATCAACAGACAGATTAATAAAAGACTACCGGGAATCAGCCGACTACTGGTTCTACCTCGGATATTTCCTCTCCGAGACCGGCGCGCACAAAGAGGCGATAGATGTCTTAAGTGAGTCAATACGTCTTAAGCCGGGTTTTGCGGATGCATACTATTATCTTGGTATAGCCTATGAAAATTCAGGTAAGAATAAAGAAGCGGCAAGGGCTTTTAAAGAGGCGGTAAAATCAAAAACCGACTTTGCTGATGCGCACTTCAGTCTTGGCGTAACATATGGAAAGCTAGGCATGTATAGAGAAGCCCTGGAAGTTTTAAAGCAGGCGGTAAAGATTGAGCCCGATTTTGCGGATGCGTATTATAATATAGGCATTGCCTACGAGAAATTAGGCATGTACAGGGAGGGAATAGAAGCCTGCAGGCAGGCTGTAAGTCTCAATCCCGATTTTCCAGATGCGTATTACAATCTCGGCATTGCCTATGAAAAAACAGGCGCCTACACAGAGGCGGAGGCGGCATTTCAAAAGGTTTTAAAGTTCAGGGCCGGTTACCCGGAAGCTCATTATAATCTTGGTATTGTGTATTTGCTGCTGAGAGATAAGGGCTCGGCCCTGGAGAGGTACAAGATATTGAAATCCATTGACACTCAATTGGCCGATAGATTGTTAAAACTGATTTATAAATGAAACTAAACTCCGCAGTTTCGGTGATGCGTGAAGCATCTGGTGATAACAGACTATGCAATTAATTGCAATTATTTCATCCATGCCGTTTGAATCAGATCGAATCCTTTCGCGTCTGAAATATACGCGTTCGTCTAAAATTACTGGAAAAACTGTTCATAAAGGGAAATTTTCAGGGATTAATGTTGTCCTTATGGACACAGGAATGGGGAAAGTGAACGCGGCCCATGCCACGACATATATTATTGAAAAATATCCCGTCAACGCAATTATAAATATAGGAGTCAGCGGAGCATATCCTGGCTCAGGACTCAACATTGGAGATATTGCGATAGCATCCAGAGAAATATACGGCGATGAGGGGGTAATTGGACCTGGAGGGTGGGGCGATCTGAGAGAGATAGGCATCCCGCTTGCAGATGTAGACGGCAAAAAATATTTTAACGAGTTTCCAGTCACGCCTCTCGCCATCCCTCCTTTAATAAGGGAGCGCAAAGGGGATGTGGAGTTTAAAATTAAGACAGGCAACTTTGTGACTGTTTCTGCAGCAACAGGGACACAAAAAAGGGCGCGGGAGCTTGAAACACGCTTTAACGCGTTGTGTGAAAATATGGAAGGCGCGGCAATTGCACAGGTTTGCACGCTTCATAATATTCCCTTCTTTGAAATCAGGGGCATAAGCAACATTGCGGGTATCAGGGACAAAAGTAAATGGGACCTGCAGCTTGCTTCAGAGAATTGCCAGAAATTGACGTTAGATATAATTGACATTGCCTTCCATGGCCTTGACGACGGAAAGAGGCCGAAGAGGGATACCGGCCGGACTTTCTAACATATGGAATTAAAGGGGCTTAATTATTTGCCGATAGTAATATCATCACTGTTGTAATAAGGATGAGGAGACATGACTGATAAGTTGAAAAAAAAAGACCCGGACAATTACACAATCAGGGTTTCGAAAGAAATCAGGAGACTGCTTCTTGATGCAATAAAGCAGAAGGGATGGTTTTTTTTCAAAAACCCTCATTTGCACAAGTGTTGGGAAGAGATGAAGTGCACGAAAACAGATTGCCCGTCATATAAATCATCGAATCTAAGGTGCTGGCAGGTATCCGGCACCTTCTGCCTGGACAAACCACAGGGCGACTTTGCCAAAAAATATGGAGACTGTCAAAAATGCAGGGTCTATAAAAAAGCTACGGAAAGGAACGTTCTTCTCAAGATCGGGGAGGATTTCAATAACCTGATGTTCCAGTTAAAAAACAAGGAAGATGAGCTCAGGCTGAATATTCAGCACTCCCAGGAGAAGAACCGGGAGCTTAAGGCATTAAATGAAAAGATCAACAAGCTGGTCATGACATTAGATAAAAGAAATGTCCTTCTCAGAGAGCTTTCCATAAAGGACGGATTAACAGGTCTTTATAATTACCGTTTCTTCAGGGAGATACTTAATGAACAATATAATCTGGCAAAAAGATTCAGGTTCCCTTTGTCCTGCATTATGATCGATATAGATTATTTTAAGGCTGTCAATGATACTTATGGCCACCAGGCAGGAGACGCAATCTTATCGCAGCTTGCCGATATTTTAAGGCACAATGTCCGCGACGCGGACAAGGCGGTAAGATACGGTGGAGAGGAGTTTGTAATAATGCTGCCCTATACGGACAGCGGAGATGCCTATATAAAAGCTGAGAGATTACGGCAGGTGGTAAGTAATTACCCCTTTATTACCGGGAAGAACAAGGTGAGTATAACGGTAAGCCTCGGTATCGCCACTTATACAGATAATAAGAACATTAAGCGGGCCGAGCAGCTTGTGGTCTATGCTGATAAGGCCCTGTATCAGGCAAAGCAGCGGGGCAGAAATCAGACGGTAATACATAACTTCAGGCCTGATGAAAAAGAAAGCGGGGGGAAAGCCGGTTCTTTCGGAGGGGTCACTGAAAGGAGAAAGTATCCAAGGGTCCAGACTCTAATAAAAATAAAAGGCACCGTGATAAACAATAGAGAGAGATTTTCCGGGAATGCATTTGACATCAGCTATTCCGGTCTGTGCTTTTTAAGCAGTAACCCGCTTGAGGTCAACAGGCGTGTGAGTGTCAGTCTTTATTTGCCGGACATCGCCGGGAAAGTAAAAAAGACCCATCAGATTAATGTAGACGGTCTGCTGGTATGGTGTAAACGTATCAGTGAGTATTCCGGGAAATATATCGGCAGCAGTCAAAAATCAGGCATTGACTATTTAGTCGGGATTCAGCTTATCAATATTTCAAAAAAAGACAGCGCGTATCTCCAGAAATATTTTGTCTCAATGTTTAAAAAAGAAAAATATTATAATCTTATTGATGACAAATTGTATCAATAGTACAAAATATCTTATCAAATCTCCTTTTAGTTCATATTATGTTAAATTAACTCTGAAGTCTTAAATTATGAAGTAAAGACGAAGTTGATGTTATAAGGAGACAGCATGTTTTTAAATGACCAGCTTATAAGCAGCCGCCGGAGAATGATGGCTCTTGTTGCGATCATTGCCGTATTCTGGTTGTTTATTGACTCTGCCTTCTCATATGAAGACCGGGAAACGGAGACACAGAAGCATTTTATCTGGTCCGTTGAATCCGACAAAAATACCGTTTATCTTTTAGGGTCCATTCATGTGCTCAGGCCTGATTCGTACCCTCTTCCCCCGGCAATAGAAAACATCTATAACTGCTGCGTTACCATAGTGTTTGAAACAGATTTTGAGGGAGAGAATGACCCGGCAAAACAAAGCTCGATAATTCAGAGAGGTCTTTATCCAGCCGGGCAGACATTGTCTGAGAATATTTCAGGGCAAACGTATAAATTGCTCCAGGACAGATTTAAGGCCTCTGGCTTGTCTTCTTCACAGTTTGAAAAATTCAGGCCGTGGATTGTTGCTCAGACCGTGGCCGGAATGGAGTTTATCAGGCTGGGCCTTGATCCAAATCTGGGCGTGGACAGACACTTTTTCAAAAAGGCACAGCAGGACGGGAAACGGATGTTTTTTCTGGAATCCAATGAGTTTCAGATTAATCTTATTGCAGATATGAGCAGCGGGCAGCAGGAGGCCTTTTTAGAAGGAGTATTAAAAGAAATCGATATTATTCAGGAAATGTCTTCTGATATGTTTCAGGCATGGAAAACAGGCGATGTGGACAAACTGGCCTCCATCCTGCAAATGAGCCATGCCGTGCATGCTGATATCTACGACCGTTTTTTTACGCAAAGAAATAAGAGCTGGGTGCCTGAAATCGAAAAGCTGATGAAACAGCATGGTGATATTCTAATAATTGTAGGGGCAGGTCATCTTGTCGGGACAGACAGTGTCATAGATCTTTTAATGAAGAAAGGGTATAAAGTCCGGCAAAGATAATAACGGAATTGCCCTGTAACATAGACTATTTTATCTGAAAGGCTGAACCCAGACATACAGAATAATAGAAATATTATGTTATCAGATATTACATCAGGCAATACAAAAACAGACGGTAAGGAATTCAGCTTCTGGTTTGTCGGTCAAATCGAAAAGTGGTGTAAGGATAATAATAAGCTGTTTGACCCCGGGCGATTCGGCCTTCGCAATACCGATGATATAGAAATAAAGTGGGGGATTCATAAAAAAGATGATGATCGGAAGGTCTGGGCGTCCACTTCTGACAGGACAGCCATTAGCATTCTTATCAGAGGTGATTTTACATTTGTATTCCGTGAGATTGATAATCACAACCAAGGAAGAGAGGTCAGATTGAAGAATGAAGGTGACTACGTGATCTGGCAGGAAGATGTAGAGCATACATGGAGAATGAACGAGGATTCGGAAATTCTAACACTGAGATGGTCGTCAAAAGAATAAAAAAATGCCAATGACCTGATAATAAATTTCAATCTATTTAACTATTATCATAAAAAGACCGACAATACTGATGTATGATGATTTTGCGTTATTGACTTATTTATATTTTACAAATATAGTTTAAATATATTCTTTGCAAGAGAGGAGAATGCTTATGATGAAAATAATAACTGTATTATTGACCTTAGTAATTGTTCTTTCATCCTCAATGGCCTTTGCAGATAAGGATGAAGCAATTGACGTTATGGCCGATGCGCTCGTGTTCAAACCCCTCGGTTTTGCCGCTTTGGTCAGCGGCTCAGTTATATTTGTAATCACTCTGCCGATAGCCGCAATTACTGACAGCATTGATACTACATCCAAAGTACTTGTAAAAGATCCGTTCGATTATGTTTTTGTCAGGCCTATCGGTGAGATTAAATCAAATTTGTAATAGCCTTTACCGGAAGTGAGCGGTTCTTGCAGGGCATGCCTCACAAAGGCAGTATAAAATATCTGAGGCTATAAGACATTCTCCGGCATATTATTTCCTGAAAATAATGGTTTGATCGGGACTCTTTCGAGTCACTTTCCCGCCTTCTGCTGCCGGATATCCAAGAGCTATAACGGCCATTAGCTCCAGGTCCCCGGAACAGCCGATAAGTTCCAGAAACTTGTCTTTGTTTTTCAGGATCTCACCCAGCCAGACAGAGCCGAGCTCTATCGAGTGGATATATAAAAGCATGTTCTGAATACATGCCCCAATAGCCTGGGTATCCTTTGTCCTGTCATAGCTTTCTGCATTATCCAGGAAAACGGCAATCAAGGCATTTGAAGTTATAATAATTCTGGAATAATGAGTAAGGGCGGAAATTTTTACCTTCAGATCGTTGTCCTTTATTATCGCGAATTTCCACGGCTGGTTGTTTAATCCTGAAGGGGCCCATGTACCGGCTTCGATTATTTTATTTATAATTTCATTGGAAACAGGCTCATCTGTATATTTTCTGATACTGCGGCGTGTTTTTATGAGATCAAAGGTATCCATAATAATTTCGTAATGCGTAATGAGTAATGGGTTGAAATATACCTGTCTCTCACTACTCATAACTATTTATGCAGGCATTTGCTTTTTCTCTTTTCTAAACAATAAATATTCTTTTATAAAGTCATCAATTCCGCCGTCAAGGACAGCGTTTACGTTCCCTGTCTCATAGCCGGTACGATGATCTTTGATGAGTTGGTAAGGCTGGAGCGTGTATGAGCGTATCTGGCTGCCCCATGCGATGTCTTTTTTCTCGCCGATAAAACTGTCGAGTTTATCATCTTGTTCTTTTTTCTTGAGCGCGAATAGTCTGCCCTTAAGCAACTTCATCGCAACGGCCTTGTTCTTATGCTGAGACCGCTCATTTTGACAACTTACCACAATTCCTGTCGGATTATGGGTTATTCTTATTGCAGAATCGGTCTTATTCACGTGCTGTCCGCCGGCGCCTGACGCCCTGAAAGTGTCTATCCTTAAATCGTCCTCATTTATATCCACTTCTATGTCTTCAGTAATTTCAGGATAAACAAGGACCGCGGCAAATGAAGTATGACGCCGTTTGTTTGCGTCAAAAGGCGATATCCTTACCAGCCGGTGGACCCCGGCCTCGCCCTTCAGATAGCCATAGGCATATTGTCCGCTGATTGTTAAGGTGACGCTTTTTATCCCAGCCTCTTCCCCCTGAAGAAGGTCAACTATTTCTACCTTAAATCCATCCCGTTCAGCCCATCTTATATACATCCTCATCAGTATCTGCGCCCAGTCCTGGCTCTCTATCCCGCCTGCCCCCGGATTTATGGTCATTATTGCGTTGTTTTTGTCTTCCTCTGCCGAGAGTGTGGTCTTGAGTTCTATATCATCAAGTTCTGATACGAGGCTTATCACCCCTTTTTCAGCATCTTCAAGAAGCAATTCCCCCTCTTCTTCTTCGGAAAGTTCAAGGAGGACATGGACATCGTCATATTTTTTTACAATTAGGTGAAAGGGTTGAAGGGCATGTTCAATATTTGATTTTTCTTTCAGAATTTCCTGTGCCTTTGCAGGATTATTCCATAAGTCTTCGGCTGAGACCTTCTTTTCGAGGGTTTTGAGATGTTCCAGATGAGAGGGGACATCAAAGATACCTCCTGAGGGCGTCGATTCTTGTTTTGATGTCCTCTAATCTATCTTTTAATTCATCATAAGCGATCATTAACAATTGCCTCCTGCATACTATGCATTATTATTTTTCCCCAGATTGTCTTCTTAATTGTAAAGACACTTAGTATTATACATGAACAGCGAGAGGCGTAGCTATAGTACAGTTTGTCCCAGTTGCCAAGGGGGTTGATAACCATAGACTATTCTAATATGTTAGTATTTTTTGTAAGTATTATTTTGCTGACAGCTATTAAATCTTGAATGTCTTTTTTACAAACGCTAACTCTTCTTCACGGCTTTTGATTTTCCTTTCAAGTCTTGCTTCGAGCAATGATGTCAATATTTTTTTGAAAAGCGGTCCCGGCGCATAGCCCATTTGTTTCAGATCTTTCCCGGAAAGTTCGGGCTTTATTTTTCTTAATGCAGTCAGGTACAGGGAAACGGCCTTTTTTTGTTTCTGGTCTTTAGTCCTGGCCATTGTGAAGAGGATGGTCGGGATATCGAGCGGCATCAGCGTATAGTAAATTTCTTTTTCAGAATCCCCTTGCAGTACAGCAAGGACCTTTTTCGATTGCTCAATGCCGTTTAATATTTCTTTTCTGGCAGAGGGCGGCACAAACAGTCTCTGCAGTGCCTCGCTTCTTTCCTCCGGCGTTAACTCATCAAGCAATGCCATGAGAAAAAGATGCGATTTATTCAGCTCTTCCTCAAAGAAAAGGAGTTTGAACCACGCAAATGTTTCCTGTATGGCTTCAAAGGTTTCTTTAAGCGTTTGCGTAAACGCGAGGCTCTTGTGAATAAATTTTAAAAGGTCGAATTTGGACAGTCTTTTAATTGCATTGACCGGTTCTGTTTCTGCGAAAAGAAGACTTAGCTCATCGTACATTCTGGTGCCGGACAATTTATCGAAGAGATTAATACGAATGGCGGTTCTTATTAAATTCATTGTATGCTTGCTTATTTTAAAACCAAACCGCTCGGAAAATCTTATGGCCCTGAAGGCCCTTGTCGGGTCCTCAATAAAACTGAGATTATGGAGGATTCTCAACGTCTTTTCCTTAATGTCCCTTTGTCCGCCGAAAAAATCAAAGAGCTTTCCAAAATGCTCCGGATTCAACATTATGGCCAGTGTATTTATAGTGAAGTCTCTTCGATACAGGTCTTTTTTAATTGATGACATTTCTACACGCGGCAGGGCGGCAGGAGATTCGTAATATTCAGTCCTTGCGGTGGCAACATCAAATTTCAGGAAATCCGTGACTACAACAGCGGTGCCAAATCTTGTGTGTGTCTTTACTCTCGCGTTGAGCTTATTGCCCAGCGCCTTTGCAAAGGTTATCCCGTTTCCTTCTATTACTATGTCTAAATCGAAATTTGATTCACCACGCAGTAAATCCCTGACCGAGCCGCCGACAAGGTATGCCGAAAACCCGAGATCTCTGGCAACTTCACCTGTCAAAGTGAGCAGATTAAATATCTCCTGCGGGAATTTTGCTTCCAGCACAGCGGAAAGATTTTTTCCTATGGAAGGCTTTTCCGTTAATTTTTCCCGGCTGTTTATCCTGCTTTTCCGTAAGAGACTTTCATAAATCGACCGTAAAAGATCGGTCCGTGTAATAGCGCCTACTATGTGACTGCTTTCAACGACAGGCATAAACCTCTGGTTTTGTTCTATCATCATGGACTCGATAATATTTATCGATGTTGACGGTAAAACCGTGGGAGTATCGGTGGTGCAGAATTCCGTGATCCTGCTTTTCCCAAAACCATGGAACAAAGCCTTCTCTACAACTTCCCTGGATATGAGTCCGTAAAATGTATTGTTTTTCAGGACAGGCAGCACATTGACTTCGTACCGTGTCATTGTTTTTTCCGCGGTCTTAATCGTCTTGTTCCAGGGAATGCTTATGACAGGACTTGTCATAATATCTTTTGCTGTTTTTGAGGGGTGGATATTTTTCTCCAGAATATTTAAAAGCCGGCCTTCCGTCTCTTCCAGCGACATATTCCTGACAACTGCAGAGGCTGCCTGAGGATGACCGCCGCCGCCTATTTCATGAAGCACTTCCGACACGTCAATCTCAGGTGTAAGGCTTCTTGCTATGACCTGCACCCGGTCCTCCATCATCACAATGATGAATATGGCGTCCACGTCATCCATTTCCCGGATTTTGTGGGCCAGAAAAGCGATGTCCCCGATATAGGTTTCTCTGGACGCTTTTGTAATTTTAATCCTTAGATCGTGAATTACGTAATCTTTTGCGGTCTGGATTAATTCGTTGAGCAGGGCAATTTCCTCGGGGCCGAGTTCTCTTGTAAAAAAGCTCGAAACGATTTTCAAATTGGCCCCTTTTTTGAGCAGGTAGGCTGCTGCGTTTAAGTCTCTGACTGTCGTAGAAGGAAAAATCAGAGAACCTGTTTCCTCATAAATTCCAAGCATAAAGAGGCTGGCTTCAACCGGAGAAATCGGGATTTTATCTTTTTGCATCATTTCCATAAAGATAGTTGTAGTGGCCCCGATATTGTCAATGACCTCTTTATGTCCTTTGGCATCGGTGTCTGTAAAGGGATGATGGTCATATATATGGATTATAAGTCCCTTTTTGCCCACGATATTCGAGAACTTTCCGATCCTGTCAGGGTTTTTAACATCAACAAGAATTAACCGGCTGACTTCCTCAAGATTAATGTCTTTCAGCTTTTTGAATTCCAGTGTTATTTGCGAGGCTGCAAGGAACTCGCGGACGTTTTTCTCCTGCGAGCCAGGAAACACGAGAATGGCATCAGGATAATACTTCTTTGCCGCTGCCATTGAGGCAAGCGCATCAAAGTCTGCATTCAGATGAGTTGTGATGACGTCCATGCAGTAATTATAACAGGGGCAAAGGAACAAAGGGGCAAAGGGGCAAAGGGACAGAGGCACAAAGTGTAAAACTAAAGACACAGAAATTAGGATAATTAATGCAGTTTATTCCCCTTTGTGCCTCCGTCCCTTTGTGCCTTTGTTCCTGAAAAACTCAGTTGTTCTTTTCCAGGAAAATTCTAAGAGAATGGCTTCTCTGCGGATGTCTTAACTTTCTTAAAGCCTTTCCTTCCAATTGTCTAATCCGCTCCCGTGTGACCTTGAAATGTTTGCCTACTTCTTCGAGTGTGAGCGAGACGTCATCTCCGATGCCGAAACGTTTTGTTATAATTTCGGCCTCTTTACTGGTAAGAGATTCAATGACTTTTCTTACTTGTGTTTTCAGTTCCTGCTGTATGACCGTGTCTAAAGGGACCAGTGATGCTTTATCTTCGATAAAGTCTTCAATATGACTGTCATCATCACTCCCTATCGGAGTTTCCAGGGAGATAGGTTCCTTGCATATCTTGAGGATGGACCTGACTTTATCGAGAGAAAGTCCCATATGCTTGCCGATTTCCTCTAAAGAGGGCTCTCTGCCGTAATCCTGCACAAGGTGCTTTGTTACCTGCGTCAGCCTGTTGATGGTTTCTATCATATGCACCGGAATTCTTATTGTCCTTGCCTGATCTGCAAGGGCCCGCGTAATAGATTGTTTTATCCACCATGTAGCATAGGTGCTGAATTTGTAGCCTTTTTTGTAATCGAATTTATCAACTGCCCTCATCAGGCCTATGTTGCCCTCCTGAATAAGATCGGATAAAGTGAGCCCTCTCCCGATATATCTTCTTGCAATACTTATTACAAGCCGCAGATTGGACTCTGTCAGCAGTTTTTTTGCGGCGTTAAGTTTCTCTTCATTGTCAAGAAGTGAATTTAACGCTTTTTCTACATTGGTCCCTTTAAGTCCGAGTTTTGATTCTAAAGAAATCTTTTCCTCTTTGATCTTTTTTAAGATGTTGGAGTGCTTCATGATTTCAACGAAATGATTTTCAGAATGTGCTTTGCTGTTGAAAGATTTATTTTTTATTTTTTCAGCCCGTATATAAATATTTTTCGGGGGATTGCATATCTCGTTGTTTAAGTAAATGTAGCGTCTTGCCGCATTCTTGAATTGTATCAATAATTTCTCAACTACTTTGTCTTTCAATTGAAGCACAGAAATTTTATTGATTATTTTAGAGTTAATGTCCGATAGCTGGGCTTTTATTTTTTCTGACTTGCTTCTGTCTGTTTTCATGCCTGACAATTGGTGAATAAAAGAACCTCTTTTCCGGACAAGATATTTTAAAGATTTGAATGTATTTAAAATATTTTCCAGAATATTGGTCTTGTCTGTTTTGGATATCTCCCGCAGTCGAGTATAGGAGGAGTCTTGATGCGGAAATGTCAACTCAGCCTGTGCCCCGGCTTCGTCAGGTTTAATCCGGCTCATATCAATCTTTTCAATGGAGAAAATATTTGTTATTGATACTTTCTTTTCTTTTAACAGGATTGGGAGATCAAGCATCTGTTCGATGATAAAAGGAGACTGGAAAATAATCTCTTCTATTTTCCCTTTTATAGATTCTATTGCCCTGGCAACTTCAACTTCATGCTCTTTACTGAGAAGCGGCAGTGACTCCATGTCCCGAAGATACATTTTGATGGGGTCGTCAGAAGAATAGTTACTTAAGGCAGTGTTTTTTCTTGTTTCACGGTTCGAGTATTCTCTGTCATCAATAATACTATTATCATATATGGCATCTTTAAGCTCTATTTGCTCTAACTGTTCTATCATTATTCTTCCCCCCTGAAATATGTGTGATTTTTAATTGTTTCAATGAATTTAAATCTGCAATTTTTGCAAATATTTTAAAACCCTCTCCTTTGAAGAACTCCTTGCTTTCTTCTCTGTGATACGGACTCCATAGATCTTCCATAGACTGAAGAATGACTGCTTCTGCAAGACTCCTGCATCCCATACTTATTCCTCTATTCATTAATTAGACAATAAATACTCCGGAAACCGGTTGGTCTCCGGGGTATTTATTGTCTCACAAGTATAAATTTCGTTTAAGTAAATCACCGGGACTTCCGTCAGAATTAAAGGATTCTTGAGACGAATTGATGCACAATATGCATTTCTAAGCAAGTTTAAACATGTGAAGTCAATACTGGTGACTTTTTTCAGATTCAGGACTGCCCGGTCCATGCCGTATATTGCCCTCATGAGAAGCAATTTTAACTCATCCTGATATTCTGCTGTCAGTTCCCCGAAGAGATTAAATATTCCCACATTATCGAACTGTTTAAATGTAAAATTTATATTTTTGTTCATAGCCGTATAAGTGTTCACTGGTTACTCAATATCTTTCATAAGATTTTCCCTGGGCTAATTGTTTTTTATAGATCTCGCAGGATTCATAACATTCACTGCAATACCGGATTGCTGAATTTATATTCTTACTGTTAAGTTCAAAACAGTAACACTCACTTAAAGGTTTTTTAACTAATGGGCATAGCTTTTTTTTGATTTCATAAGACATTTATTTATATTCCCACAATATTCTTTTTACACAGTACAAAATTAATTTTTCATGGTGTGGACTTTCTCTAACGGGGTGAAAAAAGGGCATCTCATATAGTCCCTGTTTTTACAAAATTGCTTCAATTCGGAAAAGTCCGGCGTATATGGATGGTCGCCTTTCTTACATAACAATATCACCCACTCCAATTGTTCCACCAGATTCGGGCATTTATGATTTCCCGCCATTAATTTTCCTCTCCTTCCCAGTTTTGATATCTCATTTTGAAGAATGAATATCTCCATCCGGCCCATTTAAATAAATTGGGACAATTATCTGTTATGACAGTTCCCTTGTTTGATAAATGCATGTCAGACCTTGACTATTTACGAATAATTTTGTGCGAAGTACAACTGATGGAAATACATATATCAAGAATTGTGCCATGATCAGAAAATAAAACCAGGATGGACGCATATGTCCAATATTATCCGGGCTGAAGTTGCTTCCGGATCGTTAACATATTAATTTTAAAGATTCTGGAACAGGGTCCGTATAATGCCTGTGAGTGAATTAACAGTTATTAGTGGTAATCAAGTGAGATAATTAAGAAAGGGAAGATATATGACATGTCATGATTAAATGCTGTCACTAAAGCATGACATGTCATGCTTTTCGGAATTTATCACGTCAGAGAACATAGTTCACTAAAGGATTTCTGACTCGATGTTGTATTTTTCTATTTTTCTGTAGATAGTCCGTACATTTATACCGAGCAGCCTGGCTGCTTTGGACTTGTTTCCTCCAGCTTTTTTTAGCGCATCTATAAGGGCTTCAGGTCCGATTGCGACTTCATCTATTGAAGAAGACTGATTTTTTACAGGCTGATCAATAAAATTTTTAGGGAGCAGGTCAACAGTAATAGCATTCTGCCTTGCGATAACAAAAGCATGCTCGAGAGCATGCTCCAGTTCCCTGATATTTCCGGGCCATGAGTAATCCAAAAAGATTTTTTTGACATTTTCAGATATTGCGGAGACTTTTTTGTTGAATTTTTCATTGAATATTTGAATGAAATAATCTGCTAACATCATTATATCGTCACGTCGTTCACGAAGAGGAGGTAATAGTATTTCAACGACTTTCAGACGATAGTAAAGATCTTCCCTGAACTCGCCGCGCCTGACTTTTTTTGACAGGTCCCGATTTGTAGCTGCAATTATGCGAACATCTGCTTTTATTGGAGTAGAATCTCCTACACGCTCAAATACCTTGTCCTGCAGTACTCTCAGTAACCGCAACTGCATCGGCGGGGCGAGATCACCGATTTCATCAAGGAATATAGTCCCCCCCTCAGCCATCTGGAACCTTCCCGTCTTGTCTCTGTCTGCTCCGGTAAATGCCCCTTTGACATGTCCGAAGAGTTCGCTTTCAAGCAGGTGTTCCGACAAGGCCGAGCAGTTTACTTTCACAAGAGATTTACTCCTTCGATTCCCTTTATAATGGATTGCTTCAGCTACCAGCTCTTTCCCGGTGCCGCTTTCACCACTAATTAATACGGTTGTTTGTACATCAGCCAGGTCTTCAATAAGAGAGTAAATCTTCTGCATTTGCCTGTTCTGTCCGATGATATTATGAAATCTCCTGCGCTCTCCAAGATCACGTTCAAGTTCATTAAGGCGGGTCTCATCCCTTACTACCATGACGGCCCCGTTGAATTCACCTTTTCTGCTGATCAGAGGAGATGTGTTTAACGTTACGACCTGTTTGTGCCTGACGCTGTGTCCGCATTCAGCGTGGAGAACTTCAAGGCCGTGTTTATTCCGGATGGTTTCCTTTAGAGTATCGAGGCAATGACAGTTACAGACTGTCTGAATAGTTTCAATGGATTTACCAATGGCGTCACGGGGCACTCCGCAGATCTTTTCTGCAGCTTCGTTAACTTCAAGGATGAACATATCTTTATCGATGGTTATAATGGCATCTTTTACGCTTCTGAAGATTGCTTCAAGGTTTAAACGGTATTTCTCGTTTTCGCTCTGGAGGAAATTATATTTCAGGGCCATATTTGTCGTATGAATCAGGGTTTCCTGCTTAACGGGCTTGAAAATATAATCAAAGGCGCCCAGACGGAGAGCTTCAGATGCGGTCTCAACATTAGGGTATCCGGTGATCATGACGACAGGACAGCGAGAGTTAATGTTTTTGGTTTCCTTTAAAAGGTCAATCCCGGTCTTGCCTCCCAGAACGATATCCATGAATATGATGTCAAATTCTGCTCCGGAAATTATCCTCAGCGCATCATCGAAGTTTGCGGCAGTAACTACTTCATGCCCTTTGTCCGAGAGGAAGCTTTCAAAGGTAAACCGTATACTCTCTTCATCGTCTACAACAAGAATTTTTGACATTTTTGATATAAATTATATTGAGTACCGACAGTTGATCATAAATAATAACTAAAATATCTTCAATATTCAATTCACTGGCTGGGCCATATTCCAAACCCCTCCCGCATACTGCTAAAATATTCAGATGTCGGCTAACGAACTCATAATTGAAGGGGCAAAACAGAATAACCTCAAGAACATAAGCCTGAGGATCCCTCACAATACGTTCATAACCATCACAGGAGTATCCGGCTCAGGCAAGTCGTCTCTGGCATTTGATACGATCTTTGCCGAGGGCCAATGGAGGTTTATCGAGTCTCTTTCTACTTACGTCAGACTCTTCCTTGATAAACTCGACCGTCCTGATGTTGAATCCATACGCAACATCAGACCTGCTATAGCGCTGGAGCAGAGAAATCCGGTCAAAACATCCCGTTCAACCGTCGGCACCTCGACGGAAATTTATGATTATATCCGTCTCCTTTATTCAAAAATCGCCAGGCCTCACTGTCCGAACTGTGACCGTCTCTTAAGATCATGGACTCCCTCTGACGTAGTCAGGGAACTTGTTGAAAATTACGAGGGGGCCAGGGCGCTGATTATATTTGAGTCGGACGAGACTGCGGAGGAGCTTCAGAAAAAGGGCTTTCACAGAGTGCGTAAAACGGACAATACGACTCAAGGTCCTTTAGAAGTCATACTCGACAGGCTTATTATAAAGGATGAGCCCCGGCTGTCTGATTCTATTGAAACAGCATGGGAACACGGTCATCAGAAATTAAAGGTCGAGATTATCCTCGACTCACCAGAAAATACCAAACACCTCAACTTTCAATCGGCGCTGAAATGCCTTGACTGTAATATAGAAATTTCCAAGCCGCAGCCGCTCCTCTTTTCTTTTAACCATCCCCTCGGGGCCTGCCCTGAATGCAAGGGGTTCGGCAATACGCTTGCATATTCGGAAGACTGCATTGTCCCCGATAAAGATCTGTCTCTCGAAAAAGGCGCAATAGGGCCGTGGAGCAAACCTGCAGCACGGTGGTGGTACAGGCAGTTTGCAAAAGCCGCCAAAGCCCATGACATTAATCTCAAAGTCCCGTATAAAGATCTCTCCGAAGAAACAAAAAAACTGATATTCAAAGGGGCCCCGGGCTTTTACGGTCTGGATGATTTCTTTCAGGAGCTTGAAGGCAAACGCTACAAGCTGCACGTCAGGGTATTTTTAAGCAGATACAGGAAAGCTGAAACGTGCAGACATTGCAAGGGAGACAGATTGAGAGCGGAGGCACTGGCATATAAATTAGGAGGTCTGAATATCGCCCGGCTTTCGGATATGTCTATCTCAAAATTAAGTGATTTCTTCTCAGGCCTTTACCTCACGGAACAGGAGAAAGAGATATCGTCTGAAATCCTCAGGCAGCTTAATCTCAAGATAAATTTTCTTATGCGGGTGGGGATCGAATATCTCACACTGAACCGTGAAGCTAAGTCCCTCTCCGGCGGCGAGTCACAGAGGATAAACCTTTCAAATCAGCTTGCGTCAAAACTCACGGGCACCCTCTATGTGCTGGATGAGCCGACTGTAGGGCTGCATCAGAGAGATGTAAGCAGGGTAGCAGAGATATTAAAAGAGCTTGCCGGTGCGGGAAATACAGTCATTGCTGTTGAACATGACAGGGCTATTATCGAGTCTTCTGACTGGGTCGTTGAACTGGGTCCCGGCGGGGGAGAGAAAGGCGGCAGACTGGTATATGCCGGCCCTAAACCGGATTTTTTCAAATCAGATACTCTGACCGCAAGATACCTTGACAATGTGGACTCAATACCTGTTCCATATTTCAGACGAAAGGCTGAAGGGAAAGCGCTCACAATAAAAGACGCCAGTGGTAATAATCTTAAACATATCAACATTACTGTTCCTCTTCAGACATTGACCTGTGTGACGGGTGTATCGGGCTCAGGTAAGAGCACAATTGTTAAAGACACGATCTATACTGCCCTTGCCCGGTTTTTCAAGGAGGATTTTAAGGCGTCTCAGCCGTTCGAAGCTATTGAAGGGCTTGAATATCTGAAGGGGGTGAAGATTATAGACCAGGACCCCATCGGCAAAAGCCCGCGGTCTAATCCGGTCACTTATATAAAGGCATTTGATCCGATACGGAAGCTCTTTGCAGAACTGCCTCAGTCACGCATGCTCGGATATACTCCGGGACATTTCTCATTCAATACAGAGGGGGGCAGGTGTGATGCATGCACGGGGGCCGGATACCAGAAGCTTGAGATGTATTTCTTTGAAGATTTGTACGTAAAATGTGAAGAATGCGGCGGTAAAAGATATAAACCGGAAATTTTAAATATTACTTATAATGATAAAAATATTTTTGAGGTCCTTAATCTTACCATTGATGAAGCGCTTGAATTTTTCAGGCGTCTTCCTTCACTGACAAATAAATTAGAATTAATGGCTTCAGTCGGACTCGGTTATTTAAGGCTGGGCCAGCCAGCCACTACTCTGTCAGGGGGTGAAGCCCAAAGACTCAAAATATGCGCTGAACTCGGGGTTTCGAAAAGAAGAGACTATCTCTATATACTCGATGAACCCACAGTGGGCCTTCATCCTGATGATATCAGCAAGCTTCTCACCGTTCTCAATAATCTTGTTGATGCAGGCAACACTGTCTTGCTGGTTGAGCACAATCTGGATGTTATAAAAAGCGCCGACTGGATTATTGATGTCGGGCCTGAAGGTGGAGATGATGGAGGACACATAGTTGCTGAAGGAACACCTGAGGAGATAGCAGGACATGTGAAATCCTATACCGGCAGGTATTTGAAGCAATACCTGTAAATAATGACAGTAGACTCTTCTTCTGACTTCTGCTAATTTATATCGGGCTTCTTAATGCTGCATTAATTTTGCCTGCTTTGCGTATTTATTAAAACTATTCTCGGGGACAGGAGTTGTTTTAGGGAGGAAAGTAATAATGATGAGAACGTGCGTCTTGCGGGCATTTATTTTATTTATTTACCTTTCAGCAGCTTCAATGGCACGCGCCGGCATGCAAGAGATAGAATGGAAATATGTCAGCAGCGGAATCGAAGCCTCAGACTTGCATTCATTGGTAGTTGATCCAGGCAATCCTGATGTAGTTTATGCAAGCTCATATAAAACTGTTTATAAAACTAAAGACAGCGGGCATACGTGGACGGAAGTCCTGTCCTTCAGAGGGACAGAAAACGGCATAAATACCATTGCAGCAGATCCCTTGAATTCACAAATAATTTATGCGGGCACGGCGGCAGGTCTTTACAGAAGCAGAGACCAGGGACTGCGATGGGAAAGGATATTTAATGGTCTGGGAAATCTGGAGAACGCAGTTTTCTCCGTAACTGTCAACCCAAATAAATCAGAAAATATATATACAGGAACAATGGCAGGAATTTTCTTTACTGAAGACGCAGGGAATAATTGGGGAAAGGGGCAGAATCTCCCTTCGGAACTCACAGTTACCTCAATTATCGCAGACGCCAATCTTCACATAGTATACGCTGCTTCAGTCAGAGGGATATATAAAAGCTTGAATAGCGGATTAGAATGGAAGAGGATATATGAATCAGACCTTGACGATGAAGAACTCCATTCCTTTATCATGGATGAGACTGAAGATACGGGTGAAACAGACATAAACAGCATTAGAGACAAATCCCATACAAGAAAAATCCTGACTGACCCCGCAGACAGCAGAATAATATACGCCGGTACGTCCAGGGGTCTTCTGATATCAAATGACGGAGGTGTAACATGGGCATTTGCAGGCAGCATAGGCCTCGTAAGTCATAATGTTCGGGATATCGCCGTTACTTCAACAGACATTGATCATGTTTATGCGGCCACGGACAGGGGTATTTTCAGATACTCGAAGAACACCGACAGCTGGGATGAACTATATAAAGGCATAGTATCTTCCGATATTCGCTATATGGACTTTGCACCGGCTGCACAGAACGGCCCCCCTGCCCTGTGGGCAGTCACAAAGATGGGAATATATAAATCATCCCCTTTATTGCCTGCTTCAGCCACGCAAAATATTAATCCGCGGTATTTAAGAACTGACACAGGGGATGTGCTTTCCATGTTCAATCATGAACCTTCAATAGAGGAGATAAAAGAAGCTGCGATAGAATATGCGGAAGTCTCACCAGGGAAAATACGCGAGTGGAGAAAGGCGGCGGCTAACAGGGCGTGGCTTCCGGATTTAAATTTTTCTTACGATAAGAGCAAAGACTGGCAGCGCAGCGATTATTTTTATTCAGGCAAATATGTACAGGATGATACCACAAAGGGGAAAGATAAGGGCTGGTCAATATCCCTAACCTGGCAGCTGGGAGAACTCATATGGAACGATGACCAGACCTCTATCGATAACAGGTCAAAGCTTATGGTCCAATTAAGGGATGATGTGCTGAACGAAGTAACCAGGCTGTATTTTGAGAGAAGGAGATTGCAGATCGAACTGATAATGTCTCCTCCCGGCGATAATAGAATTATGATAGAAAAGGACCTCAGATTACAGGAGCTGACAGCAAATATCGACGCCTTAACAGGCTCCTTTCTTTCCAGGAGGCTTGCAAAATAAGAGATCAGGGCCCGGGGTCGGGAGTTATAAAATAAGGTCCCCGATATGTAATCCCTGACGCTTGCTGTTTAGACAGCCGGGCCCTGATCTCTAACTAATCTTTTAAGGTCTCTGCCTCATCAATAAGCATCACAGGTATATCATCCTTTATGTGATATAAGAGCTTGCAGCTATCACAGATAAGGCCGTCTTCAGATTTGTTTAATCTGATATCGCCTTTGCACTTTGGGCACGCAAGGATATCAAGCAGTTCTTTTTTAATAGCCATAATCACCTCCGATATAATTAAAAGCCTTTTTTATTGAAAGCTGATAAATAATAGCGTAATACTAGATTATCAGAATTATATAGAAATTTTAAAAGTTTTCCATTAAAGTAAGTGTATTACAAACCGGCATAATTGATATTCAGATATATTATCATACGATAATGCAGCCTTATTATAAATAATACGTTTAATCATGCAGGATAATCCAAAAGACAACATAAAAAAAGCATTAATTACTTTTGCAAAAGCCCCTGTACCGGGTACTGTAAAAACAAGGCTTCAGGCAGGCATAGGGGCTGAAAAAACCGTTGAAGTATACAAATCTTTTGTGACTGAGCTGACATCCCGGTGCACCCGTTTGAAGGGAGTGGACAGGTTCCTGGGCTGTGCGCCATCGAACGATCATATTTTCCTCATGAAAATTGCAAACAGTTGCGGCATGAAAATGTTCAATCAGCAGGGAAAGACTCTCGGCGAACGAATTTTTAATGCCTTTAGACACTGCGCCCGGAAAGGGTATTCGGAAATTGTTTTAATCGGAAGCGACAGTCCCTCCATGCCGGTTAATTTTATCAGGAAGGCTTTTTCCGATTTAAAAAAGAATGATTTTGTTATCGGACCCTGTTTTGATCAGGGATTATATTTAATTGGAGTAAGAAAAGAAAAAATAAATGTCATTTCCCGGTCCATTAAACTGGATACCGGTAAAGATGTGAGCGGGATACTTAATAAAACCCGGCAAATGGACGTTAAACTGTCAATGCTTCCATTCTGGTATGACGTAGACAATATTGATGATTATAATTTCCTTAAATCCCATCTGGAATATCTGAATAAAAAGCTTCCTATTTAAGTTTCCCTCCTTTGTCCCTTTGTGCCTTTGTGCCTAACCAGTCCGCTATTGACTGATTTATTTCATATGGTACAATTATTCTATAATTTGAGTTGCCATTTATAATATTAGCTGACTTGACACGATTCATATCAAGTGATATTATGAAATTAAAATAAATATAAACTTTGAAATAAAAGAAGGCCAACAATATGTCTACTACAACGCAAGACTATTACGAGACACTAGGGGTCAAGAAAGAAGCCTCCGCAGATGAAATAAAAAAGTCTTATAGAAAACTTGCCCGCAAGTATCACCCTGACTTAAATCCCGGAGATAATACGGCTGAGAAGAAATTTAAAGAGATAAACGAGGCATATGAAATTCTCAGTGACAAGAAAAAGAGGGCCGAATATGACCAGTTCGGTAAGACGCCTTTTGAAGGAACGCACGGTTTCGGGGGATATGGGACTCGTGATTATGGTTTTGGGTCAAGCAGTGCTGAAGACATTTTTTCCAATCTGTTTAACAATTTTAGACAGGAAGATGTCCCTCAAAGAGGCGCTGATCTGGTAACCAGTTTTGATATTTCTCTTGATGAGGCATACAAAGGAGTAACCAGGTCGCTAACACTGTCAAGGGAGGTTTCCTGCAAAAGGTGTGGAGGTTCAGGGGCCGAGACATCTCAATCCTGTACCCATTGCAAGGGCAGCGGATCAGTAAAACAGAGCCGGGGGGTATTCAAGCTGAGCCAGCCGTGCCCTGCATGCAGGGGAAGAGGAAAGGTGATATCAAAAGCCTGTTCAGCCTGCAGGGGCAGCGGAAGCAATGCTGCAAACGATACAATAAAAGTCAATATCCCGCCCGGAGCAGACACAGGCAGCAGGGTCAAACTCAGAGGCATGGGCAGTGCAGGCGCAATGGGCGGACCGGCAGGCGACTTATATATAGAGCTCAGCGTGAAACCACACTCCATCTTTAAACGTGACGGGAATAATATTTACGTGGATGTCCCGGTCACAGTCGTTGAAGCAACGCTCGGGGGAAAGATCAATGTCCCTACTCTTGACGGCACAGTTACAATGACTCTGCCTCCTGGAACAGACAGCGGGAAAAAATTCAAGCTCAAGGGAAAAGGCATGCCGCATAGAAAAACCAGCGTGAGAGGAGATGAATTCGCTGTTATAAAAATAATAGTGCCAAAGAAAGTAACAAACAAGACAAAGGAAGCTTTAGAGGAAATAGAAAAAGCGTATAAATGATAAAAGCAAAGGCACAGAGGAAAGAACAACTTTGTGCCTTTGTGCCTGTGTTCCTCAGGACCTTAATTATGAGGCAGTTATGAAAGATAAAAAGCGGCCCTTATTCATGATCGGTGTAGTTTGCGAAATGTTTAATATCCATCCGCAGACCCTGAGATTATATGAACGGGAAGGGCTGCTGAATCCGCACAGGGTCGGAGGAGCGAGACTCTATTCACAGGAAGACCTTGAACGAATCAGGATGATCCTTAACCTTACCAAAGAGCTCGGGGTAAACAGGGCCGGCGTGGATATAATTCTCAGGATGAGAAGAAGATTTGAGGCCCTTCAAATAGAAATGGAACAGATGATGGAATATCTTGAAAGCGATATAAGAAAAGAGTTCAGGAAAAAAATTGCGAAACTATTTGAGAAGGAAGAATAAGAAGACTTAAAAACGTTTATACAGTTTGAACGGTTCTCAAGGTTATATTTTTGGAGGTCCGAATGAGAGCGGATAAATTTACGATAAAAAGCCAGGAAGCCATTCAGAAGGCACAGGAACTGGCCCAGCAAAAGGGCAACCAGCAGGTTGATGTAGAACATCTTTTATATGTGCTTCTTGAGGAAGGGATTGCACTTGAGATCATCAAAGCGCTCAGAGTTGACACAGCGACTCTGAGAATGGAGATTAATGCGGTAATTGAAAAACTGCCCAAGGTCCTGGGGCCCTCCCCTGTAGGACAGCTCTATGTTACCCGGGAATTAAAGGATGTATTTGAAGCGGCATTCAAAGAGGCCGAGCACCTTAAAGATGAGTATGTCAGTGTCGAGCATCTGCTTCTCGGGATCATCAAAACTCAAAACAGGCCGGAAAAATTTCTGAGAAGTCTCGGTGTTACCGCTGATAAGGTACTATCGGCCATGCGGGAGATCAGAGGCGCGCAGAGTGTGACAGACCCTGCGCCTGAAGAAAAATATCAGGCATTAAAAAAGTACGCAAGAGATTTGACGGAACTCGCAAAAAAAGGCAGGCTTGATCCGGTAATCGGCAGAGATGATGAAATAAGAAGGGTAATCCAGGTCCTTTCCCGCAGGACAAAAAATAATCCCGTTGTAATTGGTGAACCCGGGGTCGGCAAGACAGCAATCGCGGAAGGCCTTGCACAGAGAATAACCTCCGGCGATGTCCCCCTGAGTCTTAAAGACAAAAAAGTAGTCGCCCTTGATATGGGCGCGCTTGTGGCCGGAGCAAAATTCAGAGGAGAGTTTGAAGACAGGCTGAAGGCTGTTTTGAAAGAAATAGAGGATGCGCAGGGCAGTATAATTCTTTTTATTGATGAGCTTCATACCGTAGTGGGAGCAGGGGCGGCCGAAGGCGCCATAGACGCATCAAATATGCTTAAACCGGCCCTTGCGCGCGGAGAGCTGAGGTGCATTGGCGCAACTACCCTTTCAGAATACCGGAAGCATATTGAAAAAGACCCTGCGCTTGAAAGAAGGTTTCAGCCTGTTCATGTTCATGAGCCGGGCGTGGAGGACACGATATCCATCCTGCGGGGACTGAAGGAACGTTACGAGGTCCATCATGGAGTGATAATAAAAGACGCCGCCATTGTGGCTGCAGCAGTATTAAGCAACAGATATATTACTGACAGGTTCCTGCCTGACAAGGCCATCGATCTTATAGATGAAGCTGCGTCAAAACTGAAAATGGAAATAGACAGCATGCCAGTGGAACTCGATGAGCTTGAAAGAAAACTGAGGCAATATGAAATTGAGAAACAGGCCGTGATGAAGGAAAAAGACGAAGCTTCAAAGGAAAGACTCGATCTCATTAAAGAGGAAATTTCCGGTTTAACTGAAAAGAGGGATGTGTTAAAGGCCCAATGGCTGAGGGAAAAGGAGTCTATAGGCAAGTCAAGCGCCATTAAAGAAGAGATTGAAAAGGCAAAGCTCGATGCTGACAAAGCTGAAAGGGAAGGAGACTTCCAGAAGGCCTCCGAGCTGAAATACGGAACGCTCCCTGCCCTGCAAAAACAGTTTGAGAAAGAAAATGAAAAGCTTATTCAGGAAAAAGGCGCGAGCAGACTGCTGAAAGAAGAAGTTGATGAAGAAGACATAGCCGGGATTGTCTCTAAATGGACAGGTATTCCTGTCAGTAAAATGCTTGAGGGAGAAGTTGAAAAGCTTTTAAAGATGGAAGATAATTTGAGACTCCGGGTAGTTGGACAGAGTGAGGCAATAAAGGCGGTTTCAGATGCAGTGAGAAGGGCCCGCGCGGGGATTCAGGACCCTGACAGGCCAATCGGGTCTTTTATATTCCTTGGCCCCACCGGGGTCGGGAAGACAGAGCTTGCAAGGGCCCTTGCCGAGTTCCTGTTCGATAACGAAAATGCAATGATCAGGATCGACATGTCCGAATATCAGGAACGGCATACCGTATCAAGACTTATAGGCGCTCCGCCCGGATATGTTGGTTATGATGAAGGCGGCCAGCTGACAGAGGCCATCAGGAGAAAGCCTTATGCCGTTATTCTTTTTGACGAGATTGAAAAGGCCCATCCCGAAGTCTTTAACGTACTTCTCCAGCTACTTGACGACGGGCGGCTCACTGACGGACATGGAAGGACCGTCGATTTCAGAAACACTGTAGTAATCATGACATCAAATATCGGAAGCCGGCATATTCAGGAAATGCTTACAGAGTGGACAATGGAAGAACAGATTCGTAAGAGCATAATGGACGATTTGAAGAAATCCTTTAAGCCGGAATTTTTAAACAGGATCGACGAGACAATAATTTTTCATGCCCTCAATAAAGAACTGATAATGAAGATCGTCGACATTCAGATTGGCCGTATGAAGGGTCATCTTAAAGACAGGCATGTTGATCTCGAACTGACTGAAAGGACAAAGGCCTTTCTTGCCGAAACAGGATATGACCCGCTTTATGGAGCAAGGCCTCTTAAAAGGGCCATTCAGAAAGAGATATTGAATCCGCTTGCAACAAAATTGCTTGAGGGAGTCTTTAAGTCCGGAGATGTGATAGAGGTTGATATGGAAGGCGATAGTCCGGTTTTTAGAAGAAAACGGGCAAGGAACAAAGAAGAGGTAGCGGCAAAGTAAACCCCATTAGCCCAAATAATGCAGACATCATCATATTGATAAAGCTTCTGTTTTAGTCTAAACTATCAAATCGAATTCAAGGGGACATGGAGGACAACTATGGGAGAAAAGTCTGTAAAAAATACCTTTCCGGTTTTTGATACTCTGAAAAAGGTCTTTGGATTTCAGTCCTTTCGTCCGAATCAGGAAGAGATCATACAGAGCATACTCGACGGGAAGGACGTCTTTGCCGTGATGCCGACCGGCGGGGGAAAATCACTCTGCTATCAACTGCCCGCCAAAATAATGAAGGGAACAGCAGTGGTCATAAGCCCCCTGATTTCGTTGATGAAGGACCAAGTGGATGCTGCTGTTGAAAACGGGATTTCCGCGGCTTTTATAAATAGCTCGTTAACATCAAAAGAGACTGCTTCCGTATTCCACAGCCTTAGAAATAATTCACTGGATCTTCTGTATATCGCTCCTGAACGTTTTGCAATGCCCAATTTTATTGAGACATTAAAGGCAGTCCCCATCTCTCTTTTTGCCATAGATGAGGCCCACTGCATTTCAGAGTGGGGACATGACTTTCGTCCTGATTATCTCAGTCTCTCAAATATTACTGAGACATTTCCTCAAGTCCCTGTAGCGGCTTTTACGGCGACGGCCACTCAACGGGTCCAGAACGACATCATCAGTAAAACCGGCCTCAGGTCCCCTTTTACGGTAAGGGCCTCATTCAACCGCGGCAATCTTTTTTACCGTGTAGAAAGTAAACAGGAATTAATGACGCAGGTGCTGGATATTCTCCGGAAATATGCAGGAGAGCCGGGGATAATTTACCGCACCACCCGCGACTCCGTGGCCGCAATGGCGGACATGCTGACAGAAAGCGGGATCAAGGCCCTGCCATATCACGCGGGACTGTCGCAGGAGGAGCGGAAAAAAAACCAGGAGGCCTTTAACAGGGACGAAGTACATGTCATGACAGCAACAATCGCCTTTGGCATGGGCATAGACAAATCAAACGTGCGCTTCGTTATCCATGCCGACCTGCCTAAAAATATTGAGGGCTATTATCAGGAAACAGGACGTTCAGGCCGTGACGGCGGGCCTGCCGAGTGCGTCCTCTTTTTCGGGAGGGGAGATATCCCGAAGATAAAATATTTTATCGACCAGACGCCTGATGACAGGGAGCGGGCCGTTGCAATGGAGAAACTGAATCAAATGGTAAAGTACGCATCGCATAATGTATGCAGGCGCAGGCAGCTTCTTGAGTATTTCGGCGAAGATTATAAAGATGAAAACTGCGGCGCCTGTGATATCTGTACCGGGACAGTTGATAAAATCGATGTTACAACCGATGCCCGGATATTTATGTCGGCCATGTCAAGGACCGGCCAGCGTTTCGGAATAATGCACATAATTGATATCGTCACAGGCGCTGATTCAAAACGCATCCGGGAACTCGAACACGACAAGATCAAGACTTACGGCGCAGGCAGGGACAAGGACAAACACCACTGGCGCTTCATAGCAGATGAGCTTCTTGCACAGGATGTAATATCCCAGGATGGTGACAGATATCCTGTTCTGAAACTAACGGAAAAGGGAAAAAGGGCGCTCTTCGGCAGCGAAAATATCAGCGCCTTAAAAAGAGAAGGGCCTAAAAAGAAACAGCGCGCCGCAAGAGGAGGCGCGTTTGAGAGCTATGATAAAGTCCTTTTTGAAAAACTGCGCGTCCTGCGTAAAGGCCTTGCCGATGAACAGAAGGTGCCCCCATTCATAATATTCTCGGACAAGACGCTTCATGAAATGTGCAGGCGCTATCCGGCGTCTTTGCCTGAGATGGCAGGAATCAGCGGGGTCGGCAATGCCAAACTGGAGCGTTATGGAGAAGACTTTATAAGGTCGATAAAGACTTATCTCAATGAAAACCCGGACATTTCTGTTCCGGCGGAATATTCTTATGATAATCCTGCCAAACCTGCCGATAAGATAAAAGGGGAGACCATTGAAAAAACCTATGCGCTCTTTTCACAAGGCATGTCAGTTGAGGAAATCGCAAGGGCACGCAATCTTGCACAATCCACAATAACAGGGCACATAGAGCAATTAATAATGGATGGCCGAGGCCTGGACATAGATCGTCTTATTGAACCGCAGAAACGTGAAGACATAGGGAAACTGTTCCTGACACTTCAGTCATGGCAGCTCACTCCCGTCATTGAACATTTCAAAGGAACAGTCAGCTACGAAGAAGCGAAATTAGTGAGGGTCTGTATGCGGCGGGGGCATGGTTAAAGGTATGATAAGATACTTTCTGTAAATTTTTTTTAAGCTAAAAGCTTATCGCTGACTGCTTAAAGCTGTTTTTTAATCCGTTCCACATATTCCTCCCACTCAATAAGAAGGGAGTGCTTCTTCCTGCTGTTGCATTCTTTACAGGCCGCGACAACATTATTCTTTGTTGTTTTTCCTCCTCTGATGATGGGTACAATATGGTCCATGGTCACTTCTTTGGGCGGCACATCCGCTCCGCAGTAATAACACTTCCCCTGAACACATTTCTGCTTCCACCACTGCGTTTTGCGAAGGTCCCGTGCCTTCTGTTTCTCTTTTTTGATCTCCTGATCAGTTACCGGCGAAATAAAATAATCCATTTCATTGAGTATATCAAATCAGTACGGCTTTCCAATTTGCTGTTCAGCTATTGTTTTTGCTTGACAAATAAAAGCTGTGTTTTCTATACTTTTTTTATTCGTATGATACAATAAATAATGATCATAAAAAAATATTCATTCACATTTGTTATCTCCGCATTAATTATTATTTCAATTGTCTTCGCAGTACCCTCGGCAGACGCTGCCAAAAAACGAAATGCTCATGTGCATAAGAAACAGACGCGGGGAACAGCCGTCACTAAAGTGTCCAGACAACGATTACAGCCCTTATCAAAAAATCCTTATTTAGGCGCTATCGTTATTGATGCTGATACAAGTAAGGTCCTTTTTGAGGACAATGCAGATGCAAAGGGTTACCCGGCAAGCGTAGTCAAGATGATGAACTTTCTGATTATTCTGGAAGCTGTCGAGGCGAAACAGATAACCCTTCAGGACAAAATCACTGTATCGGCTGAAGTAGCTAAAATCGGCGGCTCAGAGGTTTATTTAAAAGAACATGAAGTTTATACCGTAGATGACCTGCTCTATGCCCTCATGGTCCAGTCAGCGAATGATGCGGCAGCCGCTCTTGCGCTTCATTTATCAGACAGCAAGGATGAATTTGTTAATCTCATGAATAAACGGGCGCGGGAACTCGGCATGAAGGACACCGTCTTCCGTACCGTGAATGGCTTTCCTCCTGGAAAAGGTCTGATGCCGGATGTTTCTACCCCTCGTGATATAACAAAGCTGTCCCAGGAAGTGCTTAAGCATCCCAGTGCCCTGCAATATACTTCAACCAAAGAACGTCTTTTCCGCGCAGGGGCCCAGCCATTTATTATTCGAAACCACAATCATCTGGTCAGAAATTTTGAAGGCTGTGACGGACTTAAAACAGGATACTTCAGGGCTGCCGGCTTTTCCATAGCTGCAACGGCAACTAAAAATGGAAAGAGGGCCATTGCAGTAATTTTTGGATCTGTTGACAGAAGAGTGCGTGATGCGAAGGCCCGGAAGCTTCTCTCAGAAAGCCTTATGGAGATAGCGTCAAATTTACCTGCTCCCGGTGTTTCTGTTGCCCAGGGAGATACTGCATTTATGAACGAACAGATGCAAAATTAAATCGGAAGATATGAATGCTTCTGACAATTCAAAACTTATATCTGACCCCGGTCATCCGGGGAATAACTCAACATTCTCTATTTTGTTATCGAAAGGGCAAGTTATATTGATTACGATGTAAATAGTTAAAGTTTTTGCTTGTGAGTGCCGTATTTTTTATCTAAATTCAGTGTAAGTATAAAAAGTTACAAATAACTAACTTGCACTGGAGAAAGGAGAATGCATGGCAAAGGCAAAAGCAGCAGCAAAGCCAAAGGCAAAAGCACCGGCAAAGAAGAAAAAGAAATAAGGTATAGCAACTAAAGCTTATATCTGAAAAAAAGGGCTTGGATATTTCAAGCCCTTTTTTTGTGCCCCCTGCCGGACTTGATATTACATCTGTGAATGAATAGCACTCTCCCCCATTAGCCCACATTATTCGTGCGGTAAAGGAGGTGTGCTGAAAAAACGAATTGGGAGCGGGACTTCCAAATCAGACGTTCGAAACATTTTATATATTGATAGTCAATGAAGATTTTCTCTTGTGAATGCACCATAACGCATTCAATACGTTTTTTCAGCACACATCCTTTGCCGGTAATATTTATAACCAATGTGGGTTATTGAAATTGAATAACCGCAGAAAAAAACATTGACCTTATAGAAATTTTTCGAATCAATTATAATAACCGGTATAGTATGGGACAGCTTAATCAAGCGCCCACGTTTTACAAAAGGAGCTTAATGATATGGATATTAATAAATTGAGTAAGTTACTGCCCGTCAGTCCTTCAGGCGAACAACCCCTTTTCGTCTCTACACGGGAGCGCGAAGGAGACATTCGTTATAAATGGGATGTTGTGCTGGAAAGAGGGCTTGCATCCGATTATGGTCTTTTCATGCCTGCCCGCCTGCCTCGTTTTACTGAAGCTACTATAAGCGGCTTGTCAAATCTTGATTATCCGGAAATGGCCTGGGTGATAATGAGGAACTTTCTCCCTCAAGAGGACATCCCTGATGATATCCTTGCAGACATTTGCAGTGGCGCATATAGTGAGACACATATACCGCTTGAGGAAGCCATAGATGACAACAATCTTGTCATTGCCCGTCTCGACAGGGGGCCTTCGTGCAGCTTTAAGGATTTTGCCGCCAGGTTTCTGGCAAGGCTGATGAGTCACTATCTGTCAGTCAAGCAAAGAAAGGCCGCGATTATCGTTGCCACATCAGGGGATACCGGTACTGCAATACAAACAGCCTTTTATGGTTTACCCAATACAAATGTGCTCGTCCTCTATCCTGCTGACAGGGTTTCCGAGGTCCAGGAAAAACAGATGCTCTCTGTAACAGGAAATGTCCGGGCGGTCCCGGTCGACGGAAATTTCGATGATTGTCAGCGCCTGGCCAAGAGACTGCTCAATGATAATAATGTACGTGAACGATTTAATCTCACTTCGGCCAACTCCATCTCAATTTGGAGGCTCCTGCCCCAGACCGTTTATTACTTCTATATTTGGGCAGAACTTCACAAAAGGTTTCCGGACCAGAATATATTATTTTCAGTGCCGTCAGGAAATCTGGGCAATCTCACCGCTGGTTTAATAGCAAAACGGATGGGACTGCCTGTCAAAGTATTTATCGCCGGTACGAATGCTAACAATATCTTTGCAAATATTGTCGGTAAAGGGACATCATCCGGCAGTCTCAGCAACAAGAATACGCTCGCAAATTCTATGGACATCTCTATCCCCTCCAACCTTGAGCGCATCCTCTTTCTATACGGAGAATCTCCTGAAAATATACCGGATATCCTTTCGGGGAAAAAAAGAATTACGCCTGCAGTGGCGAAAAGCCTGCGCAGGGATGTTTTTGTAGAAGACATTATCACGAACGAGGACATTGAAGCCCACATTGTAAGGTTCTGGCGGAGAAATAATATTGTCCTCGAACCACATGGAGTGATAGGCGTAGCAGCGTCTTTCAGATACCGGCAGTATTTCAGTGAAGATGAATCAATTATCGTGGTCCTTGAGACGGCATCTCCGTCAAAGTTCCCTGACTTTCAAAAGAAATATCCCGATATTCCTATGCCGCAATGTCCTTCTGTAAAAAAACTGGCGGGAATAGACCTTAAAAGCATTCGTCCTGAAAAAGTTGCCGCCGGGCCTGACGCAATCATTGAAAAACTGGAACTCCTGATTAAATGAGGAAGAAGATCAGCTTTTTTACAGTTTAAAAACATAAAGGAGGCTTCCCATGATTCAATACGCTGGAATAAACCATATAGCCCTGGCCACAAATGATATGGACAAGACTATTCGCTTCTGGAGAGACCTTCTTGGCATGAGACTAGTTGCAGGACTGGGAGAATCAGGAATAAGACAATACTTCTTCGGGATTTCGGAAAATATTATGATGTCATTTTTTGAATGGCCTGATGTTGAACCTGTACAGGACAAGGATGCGGGCAGACCTGTGAAAGGGCCCTTTGCCTTTGATCATATATGCTTTGAGTTACCAGGGGAAGAAGAACTATGGGAACTCAAAGACAGGCTGGAAGCGGCAGACGTCTGGGTGTCCGAGGTCATGGACAATGGTTTTATTCATTCCATATTCTCTACTGATCCCAATAATATCCAGCTTGAATTCTGCTATAGAGTAAAGGGCGTGAATTTTTCCGAAAATCCAAAGATGAAAGATACAGCTCCATCGCCGGTTACCATGGAAGGTCCGGATCCTTTGTTCAATAAATGGCCCTCAGTTAGTGAACCTACCGCTCTAATGCAAAGAAAAATATATCCCGGAGTCCTGAAGAAATTAGCAGATGAATAAGCAAAGAATTATTATTCTGACCGGTGATAAGCAAGATATGACAATAGACATCCAGGGGATATTAACCATTGGCCGCGACCCTGAGAATACACTTCAGTTTCATGATCCGGAGATTTCAAGAAGACACGCCGTCATTGAGCAAAAACCGGAATACACCATTCTTCGGGATTTAAACAGCGCTAACGGCACATTTATCGGAAATAAAAAAATATCTGAACACAGGCTGATCAATGGTGATGAAATCAAAATAGGACCACAGAAGTTTCGTTTTGAAATTGAACCAGCTGAAATTGCTGAAAAAATAAAACCCGGCAGTATTATTCGTTTTAAGGCGGACTCAGAAGCCGATATAGAAGGCACGAATGCAGCTGATATTTATGATACTTTTTTCGGGGCGCCAAAGGCATCCGCCACCGAAGAACAGTTAAGAAAAACCCAGCAGCGCCTGCAGGCCGTCTATTCTGCCAATGAAATCATCACGAGTGAACAGGACCTCGCTAAACTTTTTGAGCGTGTTATGGACCAGATATTCGCGCTTATTCCCGCTCATAACGGTGCGATTATTCTCAAGGACGAAAAAACATCAGAACTTGTCACCAAATATATAAAAGCAGGATCACAGAGTAATGAAGTGACCATCAGCTCTTCAATCGTCAAACGGGCCTTTGAAAACGGAGAGGCTGTTATTACCTATGATGCTTCGGATGATTCACGTTTTAATACAAAGGCCAGTATTATTATTCAAAACATATCATCTGTAATGTGCGTTCCTTTAACCTATCGGAAAGAATGCCTCGGTGTAATATATGCAGATACACGAAAAACAACCAATGCCTTTGTTGCCAGTGATCTGGAGCTGCTTGTTGCGCTGGCAGGCCCGTCTGCCATTGCAATCAAAAACGCCCAGTACCTGCATATGGTTGAACAGGGTTATCAGGAAACCCTTAAGGCCCTTGCCAATGCCATTGAACTGCGGGACCATTACACTGTGGGTCATACCTGGCGTGTGACGAATTTTTCCATTGCTGTCGCAAGGGAATTGGGCTGGCCGGAGGAAAAGATAAAAGAAGTCCAGATGGGGGGAGTGCTTCATGATGTGGGTAAGATTGCAGTGCCTGACGCTATTCTTCAGAAACCCGGGAAACTGACAGATGAAGAATTCGGCCAGATGAAAATCCATCCGGAAAAAGGCGCGAGACTGCTTCAGGACTCGCCGCATCTTTCCTCACTGGTCCCATACTGTCTGTACCATCATGAACGGTATGACGGCAGAGGGTACCCTTACGGATTAAAAGGGACTGATATCCCGATTGAAGGCCGGATTGTTTCCGTAGCAGACACAATGGACGCCATGACAAGCAACAGACCCTACCGCAAAGGCCTGGACCCTGAGATTGCGATAAACGAAATTGAAAAAGAGTCCGGCAGGCAGTTTGACCCTGAATGCGCGCGCGCGATTATCTCCTGTTTCAGGGCAGGCAGGCTTGACAGCATTCTTCAGGATTACAATAAACAGAGTGGGAAGAGTATCGTCTGCCCGTTTTGCAGTACCTATATAAATCTAAGTGACCAGATAAATGCCGGAGATGCCGCATCATGCGATGTCTGTCACAAGGAGTTGATGATATTAAAAAAAGACAGCACTTATTATGCTGAATTGGTCCTTCAGGCAAAACCTGTGGACATTAAAAAAACCAATAAGGATTGATGAGAAGAAATTGGAGTGGCTGCGCCAGAGTAAAGACTGCCGGAGTATGAAGGAATAAGCCGGTAACGAATGTTCTATTCCAGTAATTCAAAAATAAAAATCTCAGCTCTTTTTGCCGCCCTCATTACAATGCTTGTCTATCTCCCTGCCCTTCAAAATAATTTTATCAATTGGGATGATCATGATTACGTATATAACAATCCTAATATCCGGTCTATTGGGATTGATTTTTTTAAATGGATATTCACATCATTTCATGCGTCAAACTGGCACCCGCTGACATGGATTTCCCACGCACTCGATTATGCAATATGGGGGCTGGACCCTATGGGACATCATCTTACAAGCATAATCCTTCACGGATTAAATACCTTTCTCGTTGTATTACTGACTATCGGTTTAATTAATTATATTAAAGATATAAAACAACCGCGGGCAGTCGATAAAGACAGCCCGCATCTCAATGATGCCTCTATTATTGCCGGGGTTGTAACAGGGCTTCTGTTCGGCCTGCATCCTCTGCACGTCGAGTCTGTCGCCTGGATATCGGAGAGGAAAGACGTCCTGTGCGCTTTTTTCTATCTTCTCAGCATCCTTTCATACCTGAAGTATGCATGCCATGATTTGAATGAGAAAAAATATTTATATTACAGCTGGAGTCTTTTATCTTTCATCATGGCGCTGATGAGCAAACCCATGGCTGTCACCCTGCCCGTTATATTAATTATTTTAGATATATATCCTTTTGAAAGGCTTAACATTACGTCTCCTTCTAAATCACATCGCAAAGTATTGGCTGAGAAGCTTCCCTTTTTTGGATTCAGCCTTGCCTCAACCGCGCTGACCGTAATGGCTCAACAGGGAGGGGGAGCGATATCATCATTAGAGGCGCATCCTGTTTGGGACCGGATTTTACTGGCATTCAACTCACTGTGGTTCTATCTTTACAAGATGGTATGGCCGTCAAACCTTGTGCCTTTCTATCCGTACCCGTCAAAAATATCAATACTGTCATTACCATATATGGGCGCTGTCATATTTACGGTATTTATATCAGTCATTTGTGTTCTGTCCCGGAAAAAACAAAAAGTCTTCTCCGCAGCATGGACATATTATGTCGTGACCTTATTGCCCGTATTGGGACTTGTCCAGGCCGGAAATCAGGCAGGGGCCGACCGCTATACCTATCTTCCATGTATAGGGCCTCTGTTCCTTACGGGATTGGGCACATCATGGTTATGGGAAAAAACAAAAGACAGCCGCGATAATTTAATCTTCGGAAGAGTCGCAATCGCAGGATTTTGCATAATTGTATTTGCTCTTTCATCTGTCCTTACGATAAGACAGACAGGAATATGGAAAAACACTCTGTCGTTATGGAAAGCAGAATTGGAGGTATACCCCGACGACCCGCATACGCTGGCGTCAATGGGAATGGCTTATTACAGCCTCGGAGATTTTGATAAGGCGCTGGAATATTTTAATGCGTCCATAGAAACTGATAAAAAAATTGAAAACGCCTTTTATCATCGCGGATTAATTTCGTTGCTAAAAGGAGATTTCAATCAGGCCCTCTCTGATTTTAACAGCACAATAGATCTGAATTCTGAAAACGCAGAGGCCCGCCGCAACATGGTCCTTGCTTATAAACTGGCAATTAAATTTTATAGTGAAGCCATTGAGAAAAATCCCGGGTCTGTTGATTCTTACATAAACCGCGGAGTCTCTTATGTCAAGACCGGCGAAACAGACAAGGCGCTGGAAGACTTTAACAAGGTAATTTCCATAACTCCTTTAGCTGCCGTCTACTACAACAGGGGGCTCGTATACGATATGATGGGAGAACATGAGCGGGCCGCAGGTGACTTCAAAACAGCCGCCGGTATGGGATATAAAAAGGCACAGTAAAGGTGGAAAACAAACGTAGATATTAGTCGTTAGACTATTGCAGTTGCATTTGTTAAAATCTATCTGTTTCAAATCCTGAAAACTGTATTGTCAGATGCTGAAAGGGCCTGGTAGTTTGTTTGATAACCGATAATAAGATTTTAATAACAGGGCTCGGGGTCATCTCCGCGGCCGGGAATAATCTTTCCGAAACACTTGTTTCATTACGCCAGGGGAAAAGGACTGCCGGACCTGTCAGGCTGTTTGAAACCCAACTTCAATATCCTGTCTTTGAGGTAAGCGCATTACCTGATAAATATTATTTAGAGGGACAGAGGACGTTGAGTCTGGCCCTGGTCGCAGTCGATGAAGCGCTCAGAGACGCGCAGCTGCAGGGTGATCTGTCAGCGCGCCGCATAGGCGTTTGTTTGGGGACAACGGTAGCGAGCCAGCTCAATGATCTGGAATTTTACAGGTCCTATCGTGACCGGGGGACGGCGCCCATGAAACCCGTTGAAAGATATTTAAAAGGCAATCTTGCCGGATTTATATCGCGCAAACTCAAAGCCGGAGGTCCGTCACTGACCGTTGTAAATGCGTGTTCTTCCGGAACCGACGCAGTCGGCATAGCGTTGTCCTGGTTGAACAACGGGTTGTGTGATATAGCTATTGCAGGCGGAGCGGATGAATTGAACCGCGTTCCTCTTTGTGGTTTCGGCTCGTTAGGCATAATGAGCCGGGACTTATGCGCTCCCTTTGACAGGGACCGCAAGGGACTTAACCTGGGCGAAGGGGCAGGCGTCCTGGTTGTCGAGACAGAGCAGTCTGCTGCAAAAAGAGGTATTACTTCCGATCTTCATCTTGCAGGGTATGGGTCAGCCAGTGATTCATACCATCTTACTGCGCCTCATCCCGAGGGCAGGGGATTGGAGGCATCAATTAATAAAGCCCTTGCTTATTCAGGAATCGGGCCTCAGGAAATTGCATTTGTTAATGCTCATGGCACGGCCACTCCGGACAATGATGCTGTTGAAGGCAGGGTGTTGGCGCGGGTTTTCGGAGCCGGATTAAAAATGCTGTCTACAAAAGGATATACAGGCCACACGTTAGGCGCTGCGGGTGGAATTGAGGCCGTATTCACTGCGGCCGCCCTGCGGGAAGGCTGGATACCGGCAAGTATCGGATTCACTCAAAGGGACAATAACATTCCGATAGCGCCTGTCAGGGAAAGAACGAACATCAATGGCCGTTTCGCTCTTTCCACGTCACTGGCGTTTGGAGGCAATAATGCGGCCCTTGTTTTGGGGCGGAGGCTGATATCATGAATATTCATGGAATGGGTATTGTCTGCGCATGCGGAACAGGAGTTGACAGTTTTGAGAAGGCATTGAAGCAGGGATGGCAGAAACCGGAAGAAATACAGGTCCCTCATCTAAAAAACATAAAGACACCTGCATATCTTGTTAATTTAAATGAAGTCAGTGAGAGGCATTTATTCAAGAAGATGCGCCGCGCAGACAAGTTCAGTAAAATGGCTGCGCTGGCCGCTTCTGAGGCCCTTGTTACCGGCGGACTTGAAGGAATCAATAAAAACAATATAGGTGTTATAGTAGCTACCGGTCTTGGCACGCATGATACTACTTTTAATTTTCTTGACGGCATCCTTGACTACGGAGAGGCCGGGGTTTCGCCGACCGTCTTTTCCAATTCGGTCCATAATGCCGCTGCTTCATATATATCTTCTGTATTAGGCATTCAGGGCCAGACGTTGACAGTGACCCAGTTTTATTTCTCTTTTCATTATGCCCTGCAGCTTGCCCGGTCATGGCTTGATGAGGAGCGCTGTGATCATGTCCTTGTCGGAGCAGTTGAACAATACGGCAATGTCTTCGGGTATATTTGTGATACCAAACTGAAAACAGCTGCTGACGGTAAAATAAGACCTTTCAATTTTCACCCGGCTTATCAGGTGCCGGGAGAGGGCGCGGCTTTTTTTCTGGTAAGCAGGAAAGACACAGGTAATATTTACGGTACGTTTCATGATATTGCGTTTGGCGGTCATAAAAATTACACGGTCCCTGTGGACCTGAACATCATTGACACCGATGGCATGCTGTCTGATGAGTCAGTATATATGAAAGACATTACATCTGATGTCCCGGTGGCAGCGTATTCTCCCATTTTCGGAAGCATGATGACCGGCAGTGCCTTTAACTGCGCGGCGGGCGTATTAATGTTAAAGAACCAGACGTGTTACGCAAACCCTGTGAAAGATAATCCCAGGGGGATTAATCTCCTTGATGACGCCAAATATTACAATATTGAATTTATTCAGTGCACTAGATATAATTGTAATGGCGAAAATGCATTTATTTATCTCAGAAAATATAAGGAAGTTGATCCATAATTGTCATTACAGACTATTGAAGAAAAATTAATTGCAGGGATTGCAGTTATCATTTCTAAGGATGAATCCTCTATAACACCGGACATGCTTTTTAATCAATTGGGCATTGATTCCCTGGGTTTTGTGGAGATCCTTGTGTTTATAGAAAAGACCTTTAACCTCAGGTTAATAGAGTCAAATATGGCCAGAAAAGATTTTGAGACAATTCATTCCATAGCATCCTTTATTCACAAGAAAATTTAGTTGTGGAAACTGTAATTCCATCAATAAGAAACAAACCGTATCTGTCAGGTGTTGACTGGTTGATAAGCGCGCTGGATTATGCAATGAAAGCGACTACAAATGCCGGGAACATGTCGCAGATCGTTATTATGTTGGATACTGTGGTAGATGAAGTGTCGCTTCGGGGCCACTTAAGACGTTTTACAAAAGAAATCCCCGCCTTATATGGAAAGATAAGCCGGAACATCACGTGTGTCCCTTACTGGAGAATTCCGGAAGGACTGGAAAACGACCTGAATTTCAATGTGTACCATGTTAATAATGAGGGCGTTTTATCGCTGCTTAAAAGTACTATAAATAAACCATTTAACAGCAGCGGTGAGCATCTGGCATTTCATCTTATATATGAAGATTCCCGGCGATGTTATTTAGCCATGACTTTTGATCACTGTTTGTTTGACGCCCGGGGAGCTGAGACCTTTCTTGATTTATTCCAGCAATATCTGACTGAAAATAATAAAGATGAAATCATAAAACGTTTCAGTTGTCCGCCGACGGAAGTCACATTTCAATGGTTTAAAAATATTCGTGCCATGAAGAATGTGAAGAGCAGAATGGTCAAACCGTCAATAATGGCGGCATTGCCGTTGCCGAATTCCAAAGCAAAACGGGGATTCAGTTTCAGAATCATCCCGTTTGATCAGGCGGAGACTGACCAAATCTATAACAGGTCCCATGACGAAGCGGGATATTTTATGGAAATGCCTTATTTATTGTCCGTAGTCATACAGACGGTTCATGCTCTCTTTAAAATAAGGGGAATGACAAAAGATACATATTTAATTCCCGTGTCAATTGATATGAGAAACGGTGAAGATATTAAACAGAACATATTATTTAATCATTTGTCATTTCTTTTTTTTCAGGTGCATTTCGATGATGTTGATAATCAGGAGGGACTCTTAAAATCGATTAAACAGCAGATGTATGAGCAGGTGCAATCAGGTTTTCCTGAGGACATACGAAGGGTAAGTTTATTGACCCGCGTTGCGCCTCTGCCCGCGTTGGGGAAATTGTTCCGCCTGGCATGTAAGGAAAAACTGGCTTCTTTCTGCTTCTCTTATATGGGAAAATGTTCTTATAAGTATGCCGATATTATGGGGGCGGAAATCAATAATCTCTTCCATATGCCGCGTGTTCCGACACCGCCTGGAATAGGTTTTTTCTTTAACCATTTTAACAGCCGGCTTAATCTCGTAATTTCATATCTCGACGGACTGCTTCAGGACGAGGAGATTGCAATGATAGAATCAGGCATTAAGCAAAGGCTGGGATGTCCCGCAGTTAATGAACATTGCCTGTGATATTCTTGTAATAGGCGCCGGCGTTTCAGGCATATCTGCAGCACTGGCGTCCGCCCGGAGCGGTATCCGGACTGTTGTAGTGGAAAAAGAGGGGTTCATCGGGGGGGCAGGATATTCAGGACTTCTTCAGCAGATATGCGGTTTATATCTGAACGGAAGGGCTGTTCCGGAAGAGACTTTAAATGACGGGATTGTCCGGGAAGTAGTAAGCGGGCTTCATAGGTTATCTCCACGCAATAAAGTAAAAAAGATCGGACAGGTTTACGTTCTTCCATATTTACGCGAGGACCTTTCCTCTGTATTTAATTCCATGTGTCGAGCTGAAAACAGACTTTCCGTTATGCTAAATACATCCTTGGTTTCGGTGAAGAAGAAAAAGGGGAAGGTTGTTGAGGTTGCATTGAGTGACATGAATGCCAAATCCCCCCGACCCCACTTTACTAAAGGGGGGATACGAGGGACTACATTTAACATCACTCCCAAGGTATTGATCGATTGCAGCGGAGACGGTGCGGCTGCTGTCATGGCAGGCGCTGATTATAAGTTATCACCTTTATCGAAGAGACAGCTTGCCGGATTTATAATTCATTTGAAAGGATTAAACACCGGCGATGAGACCCTGCCGGTCAAGGTGCCTTATTATTTATCAGAGGCGGCGGAAGTGAAGCGGTTCCCTTCATATGCAAGATATACTACCTTCAGTTACGGAGATGTCCCGGATGAGGGTTACCTTAAAATTAATCCCGGACATGAATACAGCAGACGGGGCCCGGTAGTATTAAACAGGGCAGCAAAGATACTCGGATATCTAGCAGAAAAACTGCCTTCATTCAGACACGCGCATATAGCCGGCACTTCTCTTAAGGTAATGGACAGGGAAGGAAGAAGGATCTGCGGTGAATATACTCTTACGGAAGATGATATACTAAATGCCGGGAAATTTGACGATGGCGTAGTAAAAAATTCCTGGCCCATTGAATTGTGGGACAGAAATAAAGGTACAGTCTATAAATATCTTCGCGACGGAGAATATTATGAGATCCCGTTCCGGTGCCTGAAAGTTAAAGGGTTGTCGAATCTCCTTTGCGCCGGACGCTGCATTTCCGTGACCCGCGAGGCGCTTGGTTCTACCCGTGTCATGGGTACATGCATGTCATTGGGAGAGCAGGCAGGCCTCGCGGCGGCATATTATGTGAAAAACGGGAGATATCCATATTCATACACTTAGTTTCCCCCTCTGTGTTCCGCTATACCAGGAGGGAAGCAAAAGGAGGGACACAAATGCGCATACTGCTTGTCAAACCCCATCCACAGCTTCTTATAGCAAAACGACTGCAGGAGGGATTTCTGCATCTGGAACCATTGGAACTTGAAATAGTTGCAGGCGGAGTGCCGCCGGAAGATGAGGTTGTAATCTGTGATCTTGGCATTGAGAAAAAGCCTATGAAGGCGTTTCATAGTCAGCTTCATGGATTTCGTCCTGATATTGTCGGGTTTACCGGGTACAGTTCACAGTCTGCCATGGTCAAAAAGCTGGCCCGAATCGTGAAGGAACATAACCCTTCTGCCGTGAATGTTGTAGGCGGCATTCACGCTACTATTATTCCTGCAGACTATGAAGTGGAATGTATCGATATCATTGTGCGCGGTGAAGGGGGAACAGCCTTTGCTGAGATAATCAGCCGCTTCAAAAAGGGAATGCCTCTTCATTTTGGAGGCGTATCGCTTTCGCCCCGTGATCCTGATTTTAAGGCAAAGACAGAGCTGCCGCCGCCGGAATTTCCGAGCGTCCACGATATCCCGCGTCCCCGCAGGGACCTTGTCCGGCGCTCCAGATATTTTTGCATCTGGACCTCTACACCTGAGAATCAACTGAAAACGATATTCCCGCAGACTGCCAGTGTCAGGACTTCCATAGGATGCGCGTTCAAATGTTCTTTCTGCGTAGTGCATCACGTTATGCGCGGCCAATATTTGCAGCGCAGGCCCGCGGATGTTGCCGACGAAATTGAAAGTTTAAAAGAAGAATTCATTTATTTTGTGGACGACGAGACTTTTTTGAATAAAGGCCGGATGACTGAAATTGCAAAACTCCTTATCGACAGGGGGATTAAAAAACAGTATATCAGCTGGGCAAGGAGTGACACGATTGTCAGAAATCCTGAACTCTTCCAGCTCTGGAAAGAGGCCGGATTAAGCACAGTCTATGTAGGGCTGGAGGCCATGAAAGGGGAAAGGCTGGACAGATATAATAAAGGAACGAGTGAAGAGACAAACCGGACAGCTGTATCGATTCTTCGCGACCTCGGCATTGTTCTCCATGCCAGTTTCATAGTTGACCCGGATTTTTCAGTAGAGGATTTCAGCCTTCTTGAAGAGGAAGTCAAAAAGGTCTGTCCTGCAGAAGTCTCTTTCACCGTATTTTCTCCTCCGCCCGGCACAAAAATTTGGGAAAAATATAAAGACGACTATATTTGTGACCCGTATTTGCACTATGACTGTATGCATACGATATTACCTACGAAGCTAAAGATGAAGAAGTTTTACAGTCATTTTGCCCGGCTTACAAGTGTGGCACTGAAAGGGAATCCGGCAAGAGTCCATAAAGTTCGTATTCCCTTCAGGGACATTATGAGGGTGATTTACAGGAGCATCAGGTATACTTCAGGTTTAAAGAATATCTACCGGGATTATTAAAGCGGCATTCAGATATTCCTGACATGCCGGGACCTATTCCACCGAAGTAAGGGGATTTCAGACAGTTTGCAAAAAACGGGAATGTAATGATATGAGCATGAACATTTATCAGACCATTAAACAGGAAACAGAAGATTTTGAAAATAAAACTGCGGTGATTGACGGTGAGCGCAGCATTTCTTATTCTCAATTGATTTCATCTGCGGAATTGCTTGCTGGTTCGTTAAAGAAGGCCGGGGTCGGACCATATGACCGGGTGGCGCTTCTCTGCAAAGACAGCATTGAATACATAGCAGCCAGTCTGGCTGTTTTGTCTCTGTCTGCAGTCATGGTTCCGGTTGCCATAGAGCACACAGAGGAGGAAATAAACGGAATACTTGAACGTATCGCAGTAAATTATCTTGTCTTTGAAGAAGGCTCTTATGATGACGCCGGAGCAGACAAACTTGGGCTGATAAACTTTTTCCAAAAGGAATTCCGCTTATTAAACAGGGGAGAGCAGAAGGAACCCGACAGGGCATATTACAAGATCAATCCCGCCTTTATCAGGTTCAGCTCCGGCACCACCGGGGCCAGCAAGGGAGTCGTTTTATCACATGAGGCCATTCTTGAAAGGACCTCCGCGGCTGACAAAGGGCTCCGCATAACTCAGGACGACACTGTACTGTGGATTCTTTCCATGAGTTTTCATTTTGTGGTGACCATCATGCTTTTCCTCCGGCGGGCCGCCACAATTGTGCTCTGCAGTAATCTCTTTCCTGAATCATTGATTGACGGGATCTCAAGACACAAGGGCACTTTTATATATGCGTCGCCGTTTCATTATAATGTGCTGGCCCACATGGAAACGCTGTCAGCGGAAGCATTGCAGAATATCCGGCTGGCTGTTTCAACCGCGATGAAGCTCCCTGAAATCATAGCTCAGGGATTTCGTGAAAAATTCGGCTTTGAATTAAGCGAGGCCTACGGCATAATTGAAGTCGGGCTCCCGTTTATCAACCTTTCCTCTGATGAAAGCAAAAGGAGTTCTGTTGGAAAGCCCCTGCCGGACTTTGAAGTGGAGATCGTCAACAGGGACAGAGAAGGGGTGGGTCCGATATATATTAAAGGGGAAGGCATGCTGGACGCTTACTATTCCCCCTGGCAAAACAGGGAGTGTGTCCTCAAAAACAGCTGGTTTGACACCGGGGACCTGGGCAGGCTTGACCCTGACGGGTTCCTGACCATTGTCGGGCGGGACAAGGACGTTATAAATTTTGCGGGGATGAAGATATTCGCGCAGGAAGTGGAGGCTGTTATCAATCATTTCCCAGGTGTCAGGGAATCATATGTGTATGGTGAGGACCACGCGATATACGGCCAGTTGCCCATGGCAAAGATCGTCCTGCAGGATGGGGCCGGCGTATCAATGGATGAATTAAAGAAGTTCTGTTACCGGAAGCTGGCCCAGTATAAAGTCCCCAAGGGTTTTGAGACAGTCGGTTCCATTCCCAAAACAGCAAGCGGAAAGATCAAACGATGAGAGTATTATTTATCCATCCATTTGGTTCAAACTGGCTTGAGGGAAGAAAGGACATGATCCTCCTGTCCAACCGCAGCGCTCCTATAGGTATCCTTTCTATCGCGGCTTTTCTGATAAAGAAGGGGGTTGAAGTGGAGGTCCTCAATTGTACCGGACCGGTCAAGCTGACCGGAATGGAAGAGACCATAAGCCGCGTGAGGGCTTTCAGTCCTGAGATGATCGGGTTTACCACAACTACCTCAAGTTTTCCCGATGCGTACAGGCAGGCAGAGGAGATCAAGAGGCTTTTTCCTGATATCAGGATTGTCTTTGGCGGCGTCCACGTCTCAGCGCTTAGAGAGGGCATCCTTGAATCCTTTCCGGCCATAGATTATCTGATAACGGGCGAGGGGGAAAAGGCCATGTCAGAGCTTGCCGCTGGAGTAGCCCCCGATAAAATACAGGGATTGCTTTATCGCAACGGCTCCGGGATACAATCGACCGGTTTCCGGACAGACTTGTGTGAGCTTGATGACATCCCGTTTCCGGCCTATCATAAACTGGACGGCTTTCCGGAAGCGTATCATCCCCCGCTTTTTAACTACCCGAAGGCCCCCTGTTCAACGATCATATCCAGCCGGGGCTGTCCCTACCAGTGTTCATATTGCGACCGCTCGGTATACCGAAGGAGTTTCCGTTATAACTCTGCAGGGTATCTCTATGAACACATGGCATATCTGAAAAAGGAATTCAGGGTGCGGCATATATTCTTTTATGATGACCTGTTTACCTTCAACCGGAAACGTATCGAGGAGCTTTGCGGCATGCTGCAGAAGAAACCGCTCGGCATGACCTTTAACTGCGCGGTGCGGGTGGGCCACGCTGATAATGACCTGCTACAGATGCTGAAAACGGCCGGCGCCTGGATGGTCAGCCTCGGCATAGAGTCAGGAGATCCTGAAATGCTCAGCAGGCACAAATCAAACGTGGACCTGGAAGAGATGAAAAAAACCGTGAAGCTCATTCAAAAAAACGGTATCAGGGCCAAGGGGCTCTTTATGATGGGGCTTCCCGGCGAGACAGAGGAAACCATTAAACGGACCACTAAATTTATAACAGAATTGGAACTTGATGACCTGAATATGACAAAATTTACCCCTTTCCCCGGAGCGCCTGTGTACAAGACCATTCATGAAGAAGGTGTTTTTAATGAAGACTGGGAATTAATGAATTGTATGAACTTTGTCTTTGTCCCAAAAGGAATTGAATCAAAGGAAAGACTGGAAGAACTTTATAAGCAATTTGTAAAGGGGTTCTACACGAGCACGAACTGGGTCAGGAAGTTTGGCCCCCTGATGTTTAAATCCCCCGACAGTACATTCAGAATGATAAAAAACCTGCCTTCATTCCTGAAGATCAAAAATGATTTCAGGCCGGCGGGCAAGACTTAATCAATATAATTAATGCAGGTGCCGGGAAATAACTTGTTTAACTCGATGAAAATATTATCATATTATGCAAGTAGCTTTAAATAAATAATTACATCATAACCTTGATTTGTATTGCGTTTAAGGTATCGAAAAACAAATTATTGCCCGGCACCGGCATTATTCTTAAGAAATGGTCGGAATGAACTCACATAAGAAAAGTCATCCCGACAAGAAACTTGCTCGAGTTCAGCGGTTCATTTGGATCGGCGGTGTTGGCATTCGAAATATGATGCAGGCGATAATTAAAGTCAATACTAAAGTCTTTCTCAATAAAATAATGGACTCCTATCCCCGATTGATAATTCCCATTTAATTCTTTGCCAAGCCCGGGAATATTGAGATTTGTATATAACGGCCCGCCGCCTGCAAAAATATAAGGGACTATTTCTTCTGATGCAGTAAAATTCCAGCAGGCGAGAAAATTAATCCCGGTCATGATAGCTCTTTCCGGATGATAAACAATATACAGCGGTATTTCAATTAGTAATTCATGACGTCCTTTGTACCAGGATTTGCCCTTTTCCTCAGTCAGAAAATGACCGTATTGCAATATTAAGTCAACGTCTTCAATGCGTGTTTCAGTATCGCCGAAACCCGGATGAGTGACTCCATAGCCTCCCCAAAAAGTCCAGTGATTTTTTGCATTGCTGAAATTTACTGCTTTTTGCTCCCGGGCGGATGATAGTGGGACATAAGATAAACTCAACAACATTAAAGCTGTAAAAATTCTACGCCCTGTTTTATTTCTCATAAGTAGTGAAAATTTAAAAATTCACAATTTGATAAGAGAAAGAAAAACCAAGCCCTCATTTTATTAATCGCATGTATACTGCATATTTATCAGACTCTCAGATAAAAATGAGAGCTCGGCGTATAAAGATTACTGCCAAACTTTATTAACGATTTGAAATACTGTAATTAGCGACATCCTGTGCGACAAGTTCAAGCATTAGATTATCAGTTGAGCCCATGCTGTAGGCCCCCCCCATTGCATTGGCATCCCTGTAAAATTCCGGTTCGGCAATAACCTCTCCAGTCGCCTTGTCCGTGAATGTAACTTTCATTAACACTGCGGAGCTTCCTGCCATGGCACCTACCCAAAATCTTGCTCCACCGCTTATGAACTTTATTTCTTTAATGTATGGCTCTATCAATAATGTACGTCCTGCTGACTGTTCCTTGCCATTATTTAACCCGGAAAAAACCATACGCATTTTGTTGTCGAGATGTTCATTTATTTTCTTGGCAGCTTTTTGATTAGCATCTGATGATGCATATTCCGGGCTAATTTCAATGTGTTTCATTTCCACTGCATTGAACTCGGAAAACTTGACCTTTGCAGGCTGAGGTGCACTGGATGGCTTGCTCATCTTGGTGGCACACCCCTGAGTAAAAATCATGGCCAGAACAAACATGACTGCTAAAAATGGTGTTGCTTTCTTTTTCATAATTACTCCTCCTTTAGGTTTGAATTAGTTAACTTGTAAAAACAAGTTAACGGAACTTATATCTGGTCTTCAACATGAATAAATAAAAAAATAGAGCCCGCCGATAATATTGCCCCACGCTTACACAGAATATGTTCTTAACACGATGGGTAATTAAGGCACAATTATCTATAAGATTTATCATTTTAAATTATAAGTCCCAAGTTGTCAATGAAACTTTACGTAAAAAATTAGATAAATTAACAAATTGCGTTATTTAAAGGGAATGATGCCTAATTAGTGAACTACCCCGCATCAGAGACGTTAGGTATCAATAGGAATTTATTTTGACCCGGATGCAGAGCATCGAGGAATTCTTTTGCTTAAAATCAAATTTTATATTCTTATAATAATCACGTTCGTGTCCGTCTAATACCTTGTACAATTCTTAAAACTGTATTCATTGCCTGCTCGTTAGAGGCAATATAAGGAGGATATCATGAGCTGGACATGCCCTGAATGCTTTACAAAGAATGATGGTTTCATCATTGAAAATGAAAGAAGCAGCAGATGTCTATGCGGTTATGAACCAGTGTCCAGAAAATTAAGCTATAAGGCAGAAGCCGGCTGGACGCTCTTTATATGGGCATGCCCTAATGATGTTTAAATAGATTAGCCTGAACGGTTTTTTTATCGTCGGACATTCTGTTGAAGGTCAGCCTGAATTATGCCGATGAATATGACATGGAACATATTAATTTTGCCTATTTGTTTAGAATATATATAATATATACATAGAGATTGGGCTCCTCTGTTAAGCTTTTATGCAATTATGAGTGTGTAAAATCTATATGAACGATTTATTATACCGATGAAGAAAATTAACTGCTGGGAATTTATGAAATGCGGGAGGGGGCCTGCGGGTGACAAAACACATAAATCAGAGGTCTGTCCTGTAGCAAATGAGGGTTCTGCTCATGATTTAAATAAAGGGGTAAATGGCGGTCGAATCTGCTGGATTATTGCTGAAGTCTGTTGTAATAATAAAATAAAGTGCTCGGATTTGCAGCATAACTCCTCGTGTTATTCCTGTGAATTCCGTTATAAGGTTACACAGGAAGAAGGACTGATAAATGTCTGTAAGGCAACCGGAGAATTCCTGGCAAGGCATGATAAGAATCATGATAAGAATAAAGAAGGTAGATTATAACCCAAATAATGCATTTTCAGGGATAACGGTAATTCCTCAAGAATGGGCTGGACGGTTTTATAAGACCTTCAGCACTTTATTAATACATCAATACTTTTGTACTTGCCGGGCTATTTCCCTGGTAAAATCTGAAAGTGTTTCATCTCTCGCACCGAAAATAACGCAGGAATCGTATTTACTGACCACATGAAAAACATTTTCCCTGCATTCAATGACCTCCGCGGATTTCCCTCTGGATGTTATTTCATCCGCAAGGTCCTGGCTTGATATGTCTTTGCTCGCAGTGCCTCCAATATAATATATGGGAAGCAGTATGAGATGGTCGGAGTCCCGAAGGTTCTCCACGAAGGACTGAATGTACTCCTTTTTCATCAGCCTTGTCGGACCGAATCCGTGAGGCTGAAATATATAGCAGACTCTTGGCCGCAGTCGCCGGACTGTTTCCATCAATGATGAAATTTTATGAGGGTTATGGGCGTAGTCATCGATGACAAGGTGCTTCCCGTCATTAAGGTGAATGTCAAACCTCCTCTCGATACCCTGAAATTCAGGCAGTACGGCCGCGATATCACTGAGGGGAGTGCTGAGTTCTGAAAGGACGGCAATACAGGAAAGCGCATTGTAAAGATTATGTCTGCCAGGGATTGAAAGGGTTAATCTCACATTATGCACTGAAAAATCAGTGCTGAAGGGTTTAAATGATATATTCTCTGCCATGAAATCCGAGGGGTTTTCTATAGAAAAAGTGACAGTGCTTTTCTTCACCATCGCAGCGAGATTTTTGTCGTCTGCGTTCATAATAATCTTCCCCTTGGTGTGCTGTATAAGGGTCTTAAACATCCCTGCCGTTACATCCACTGCGTGGTGATCAAGCGCCAGATTTAATATGATTGTATGCTGAGGTTTGTAGTTTACAATGGAGCCGTCCGATTCGCAGGCCTCGATAATCAGATAATCTGAACTGCCGGTCAGGGAATTGCCGGAATTCGAAGTCGTCTTAAACTGCTTTACTCTACCTCCGCCGATGAAGTTGGGGCTAAGTCCCAGCTTACTCATTAGAAATGTAAGCATGCCCGACACAGTTGATTTCCCGCTGGTCCCTGAAACGGCTATCGTTTTAAATGATGCGGTTATTTCAGCGAGGTAATCAGGCCGGGTCATAACCAGGACCCCAAGTTCCCGGGCCTTCAGGACCTCCGGCTGGTCCGGCTCCACCGCGGTGCTGAAAACCGCTAATTCAAAGGACCCATCCATGCCCTTGCCGTCCTGGGGCACTATGGTTATTTTTTTGGATTGAAGCGTTTTTTTGAGAGCGTGGTCCGGGTTCAGGTCAAAGGCCCTGTCTGATCCATATATGCTGTGTCCTTTGTCCGCCATAAACGAGGCTATTGCGGAGACGCCGCTGCCGGCGATGCCGGAGAAGAATATTTTATATTTTTTGTCCTGCATACCTGCGGAGTATTGTACCGCACTTTCTGGAAAAATGGGATGTGGAGCTTGTCTAAAAACTCTGTTTGCCCGTCATACCCGCGAGCAGACTGTGCCGCAAAACACATAGTATATAACCTCACCCTGTTATTAACGTTTCAATCCTGCTGATAATGCAATATAATAATAGTATGTTTTGAAATATAATTGATCCGGTTTCTGTTATGAACGGACTCAATATTAAGGGATCAGTATGTTATATGACAAGAGAAAATTAAAAAGATACGATATCTTTCTTATTGTGGAATTTAAGCCGCTGAACAAGGCAGGTAGATACGCTATTGGAATAACAAGAAATTTATCGAGTGAAGGATTCAGCATGGAGTCGCAGGGTTTTGATTTTGAATGCGGTGAAATCCTGGAGTTCAGATTAAAGCATCCTGGTAACGACATATCTGTCACCCTTGCTGGAGATATAGTCTGGAAGAAGCAGTCCTGGTATAAACATATAATCGGAGTAAAACTTGTCGAGGTTAGTGAAGAGTCTAAAAGTAAAATACTGTCATTAATGTCTACTGTTAAAGAAGTAACAGATGAATCTGCCCTGATTAGCGAAGAGATCGAGCGTGTACCGGAATGGGAAAAAGAGGAAAAGCCTGCAGTTGAACCGGTCACCAGAAAATCAGACGACTTAATTCCGGATATAGCTAAGACAAAGAGTAGTAATATTGCTTTGAATGAAAAGGAAGATAGTGAACCGTCCGGTACGAAAAGTACTGTTGTGGCACTCGGTGAACTTGACATAAGTAGTGAAAAGGTTGTGGAAGCAATAACTCTCGTAGAAGATATGGTAAGCACAGAAAAAGAAGACGAACAGATATCTGATGATTATGTTGCAGATAAGGAGTTAAATCCGGAAGCGGTTCAAGTAACCCCTGTTAATGCGGCTGTTGAAGAGTTGCCTGAACAGACACATGGTGTGCAAGATGAAAAAGAAAGAGAGATAAGTACCGCTCAGAATACAATCCACGATATAGATGCCGCAATTGTAAAAGATCGAAAAAGGATGTCATGGCTATATATCCCGGTTGCAATATTTGCTTTAATTATTTTCGCGATAGCTTTGCCTAAAGTGCTTGATAATTACAAAGATAGCTATCAAAGTAAAAATAGAATAATTGAAGAACCTGCATCCTATCAGGATATTGATAAGGAGGGGGCCCTATCAGCTGATAATGGTCAGACCGATAGTCAAAGTTTGCAGGAATCATATGAACCCTTGCAGTTTCAATCGACTCGTGGAAAAAACAGTACGCTCCAGGAACAGGAAGAAGCGGTAGATTTAGGGCAATTATCGGCTCCACCTCTTAAGCCTGATTTGAAAAGCAGGGAACTAAGTGGGACTGTCCCACGTGTTGAAATGGGCAATATTCTTAAGTACGAGTCGGTTGTCAGTAAAAGCGATATTCCAGTACCCACGCAGCTTACTAATCAAGGAAAACTGCTAAAGACTGAATTAATCGCAAAGCAGGATAATCCCCCAAAAACTGACAGTGTTCAAAAAGGTGAGCAAACAAAAAACACTGAACGGGAAATAAACATTAAACATATTGATAAATCTGAATTAGCCTCAAAAATTAGAGAGACTCAACAGACGATGACTGTTGATATGACCAAGAGGAAACCTGAATCATTACCTGCTGAGAATAATAAAAGAGATAATATATCTGAAACTTCAGCAACAGCAACGATAATGAATCATCAAAAGAACAAGGCATTTGCCGAAGCTGAAATGGCTGCTAAAGCTGAACCTGCGGATAAGAGAGATAAAAATAATGAGATCGCCATCATTGTTCAGCCTGAAAAAACTTCAGTAAATGTATTAATTGAAAAACCTCAGGAAACTGAGATGAAAGTTAGGGGAGAAGGGAATCGAGAGGGAGAGCTCGTTGTTAAAACAGGAGAGAAGTCCGAAACGGAATTGATTGCAAAGATTGAAAAGCCGGGGAAAAATGAGCCGGTGACTGTAAAGAATATAACCCAGAAGGCTGACCCGGTTGATAAGATTAGTAAGCTACCGAAAATAGCATTGCTTGTTGCTCCTAATAAACTAAAAGAAAGCCAGAATATTTCCGGCAAAAACACTGATAATGATTTAATTAAAAGATGGCAACATATTGGCGTCACAAAAGACGGAATACCTTTATTTATAGATTCCGGCAATATGTCCTATCCATCTGAACATATTGTTAAATTAATGATGAGGGCTTCCATCAATAAAAGGGACTTTATTGATTTACTGGAGATCAACTGTTTACAAACCAAGCTTCGTATAATAGAAGAACGTACAGGCAATAACCCTGTCTTGTCAGTCTATTCAAGTGAATGGAGAGACATCATTCCTGAAAGTATGCTGCTATATAATGCCGCGTGCTCTAAACAGAAATAGGACTTGATAGATAAAAGGACAGCAAATATGAAATGCCTGCATTATTTAGGTCAATAGTTTCCTCTTGGGTATTCTACCTCAATGAAAATTTATCACTGGGCAGAGATAAACCGGGAAGTAATTGAGGGCTTTGTTCAACATTCATTTTTTTGGCTTCATCTTCAACCATAGGTTTAATGTAACTGTAAATATCAGCAAACGTCATCTTGCCGTCTTTTAATGCTGTCAAAAAATAATAGGTGAACAATCCAAGGGCTTTTTCTGAATATGATGTACTTATTTGATCCATTTTTGAAGAAGATATTATTGCGATTTTGTCAGATAACAACATCGGGTTCTGCACTTCAAGGGAGATTGGTCTTGCGCCTTTAGGAAGAATTGATCTTCCGCCAGCCCCTGAAAAACAAGAATCCATTACTACCATTATCTCAGCCGCCTTAAGGCTTTCAAGGTTTGCATATAATTTATCAAGCGGATAACCTGTAACCTCCAGGTAATTTGGGTCTCCATCAAAGGGGACTATATACCCATTTCCTTTTGAATCAGGAGCGCCATGTCCTGAGTAGTATATAAATACCTTGCTGTTCTCTTTTATATTATTGGGAAGCCATACTTCATGACTCCCCTATCCGACTTAAAGATCCAATCGCTCTATCTCGAATGCGCGGATCTTGAGCTTCCAAAGCCTTCATTAAATTTGGCACAGATGAAGGACTTTCTAACTCTTCTTTTGAATGAATTCCATAATTCTTATACCAGCCAAGGTATCTTGCTGCGCATGATGACAAAGAAATGACGAGGAACAGCATTACTGCTAAAAGATAAAAACGTTTAACTTGCGTTTGCTTAGCCCCTCCCTAAGATGAAATTACAGCTTAACGGTTATTAGA
>JACQXG010000107.1 GCA_016208905.1 Nitrospirota bacterium | reverse complement strand
TCTTCAAAGGGAAAGCTGATGATCTCACCGCCTGCCTTTGACTTGAGCTCTACCTCTACATACGGGGTAACTACTCCCGTAGCTCCCACAGTCAGCATCAGGTCATCTCTTTTTATCACCGCGGTCTTGACTTCTACAGTATTATTCTTGTCATTGTCCGACCGGAAAAAATAAAAGAGCGCGCAAATAACTACTATTCCTGATATGGTCCATATCCATTTCTTCACCGTAATGTCACCTCCCTAAGGCTCTCCCTGTTAACTAAAAATGCATTTAAAATAATGCGGATGTTGGAAAATAATTTGTTTTTCGATACCTTAAACGTATTTTAAATCAAGGTTAGGATGCACATTTATATTCAAAACCATATGCATAATACATAATAAATCTATCGAGTTAAACAAATTATTTTTCGATGTCTGCATTATTTGGTTAACTTAAGCCTAAATTGAGCGTTTTTATTTTATATCAAGACTAATCCCTTCCTCCTCCAGTATAGTCCCTCTCACCCGTGAGAACTCTATCAAAGATTTATTGTAATCTATGACAGCACTGATTTCACGGGACCTGGCCTCTGCAAGGTCCTCCTGAAAATCCAGGACATTATGGCTGGTTGAAAGCCCTTCCCCGAGTTTCAGTTCCTCCGCCCTCAGAGATTCCTCCGCAAGCTGTTTCGATATCTTTGCGGCTTCTATGCGTTTTTTGTCCGCATCCAGCGCCTGTATGGCGTTATATATCTCTGCCAGAATTTCCTGCTCGAGCTTTTTCAGATGCAGAAGCGCCTGCCTGGCCTCAAGTCTGGCGATTCTCAGATCGCCTTTTGCAGAACGGTTCCAGAGCGGGACCTTTATCATAACGCCCAGTGTCCATTCAGGGTTGTTTTCCATTCCGTTTAAAGAGCCGCCGAAGCTGCTGCCCAGTCCGTTATATCCGTAGCTTGCCTCAAGGTCGATGTCCGGGAACTTCTGGTTGTCCGCATACTGAATGGAAAGTTCTTTTTTTTCAATCTCTATTTTGGCCTTCCGGTAATCAGGCCGGTTCTGAAGTCCTTCCCGGTAGCCTGCTTCAAGATCAGGATTGACCGGAGCGGCAGAAGGAACGTCTACAGGAAGTATTTCCACGTCCCTCATTGCATATATGTCATCGGAGATAAACCGCTTCAGTGCAGTCTCCTTTTCCCGTACAGTCTTCAGTACTATAATTACATCCTCCCTCCTCGAGGCCGCTCCTGCCTCTGCCTGGGTCACTTCCAGAGGAGATACAACTTCTGCCTTGAGTTTCTTGTGGTTCAGGTCCAGGAGGGATTCGGCAAGTCTCAGTGATTCGTTCTTTACATTCAGGTCCTCGATGGCCAGCACCATGTCCCAGTATGCCTTTTTGAATTCCGTTACAGTGTCTATGACGCGCTGTCTTAATTCGCTGACGGAGATGTCCCTGTTTTTTTGCGTTATATGAATATTAAAGCGGTTCACGTCATTCCCAAGGTCCTTAAGGAGCGGCTGGGTTATCTTTATTCCTGCAAAGGAATCATACTCCGGATCAAACTGGTTAAACGTATTTTTAGTCCGGGTATCGTCAAAGCCCAGGGAATATTCCGTACCAAGAGGTATCTTGCCTGATATCTCCGTACTTATACTATAGGTTTCTGATTCAGTATTTGTCCTGCCGCCGGCAGCTGCAGAGGAACGGCTGCTAAGAGGCGTCTCGGAATCCTCGCGTTTCAGGGAGGCAGTAATACCGGGATCAAAGACCCCTTTTTCTTTGTCGATCCGGACTTCTTCGAGCTCGGGGACTATACGCTCAATGGCTATGTCCAGATTTTTTTGCAGGACCATGATCTTACCCTCTTCGAGAGAAAGTCTTAATATTTTTTTGTCAGGGGCATCTTCAGCGGCCTGAGATAAAACAGGAGAGAAAGAAAAAATGCACAAAAGGAAAATAGATATAACATATCCCGTGCTATAGTTATACGCTTTCATAAGTTAACTCCTAAAAAAGGTAAAAAGGCCTGGAATAAAAAGCCATATGTGTTGAATTATAACATCATTACATTGTGTACCGGTATATTGTCCCTGCAAACTGCTGCCGGCATGTTAATCCCTTTGTCCTCTTTTCAGCCTCTGTCTCTGCCAAGGCTCCGTAAAACTCTCCTTTTGAAAATATCTGTAGAGTTTGTCCAAAAATACTGTTAAACTTATTCATGGCGAAGCTTCCTTCATGTTTTGATAAAAAAACCATTTAAAGTCAGAATCTAATGTCGGTTTATAATGTTTATTTTATGAAGAATAATTAAGTTATGATAACCAGTTGCCCTGTATGTAAGAAAAAAAAATTTGCTGCATTATATGAAGAGCTATCTATCGTCAAGTGCTCTTGCGGGCACGTTTTCTATAACGGGCCATTAGATGCTGAAGAGATAAGAGAAATATACGGGAAGGACTATTTCAATGGTGAGGAATATATAAACTATGTGCTGGATAAAGAAGTAATACAAAGAAACTTTAAAGAGCGTTTGAAACGGGTAATAAAATATTCGTCAAAAGGTGAATTACTTGAAATTGGGTCCGCCTATGGATTTTTCCTTGATTTAGCAAAAGAAAGTTTTAATACTACAGGGTTTGAGATCTGTGACGATGCAGTGCAGTATGCCAATAATAAATTAAATCTAAATGTTCACTGTGGAGATTTTTTAAAAGAAGAAGTTAATCAGGATTTTTATGATGTTGCCTGTATGTATGATTGTATTGAACATTTGGTAAACCCTGAAGATTTTGTAGAAAAAATTAATGCTTCTCTGAAGAAAGGCGGTATTTTAGTAATTACTACCGGAGATATAAATCGCTTCATCCCAAGAATCAGAAAGAGTAAATGGCGGTTAATCCACCCCCCATCTCATATTCATTATTTTTCTAAAAAAACATTGTGTATGCTGTTAGAACGCTATGGATTTAAAATATTAAGCGTAAAGTATCCTGGCATCTGGAGAAGCAACTCTGTACTTCTTGGGACATTATTTGGCTCAAATCTATTTACAAGAAATTTCCCCGGTTATTTCTGGATAAATACATTTGATATAATTGAAGTAATATCCAGAAAAATTTAATCGAGTTAAACAAATTATTTTCCAATGTCTGCATTATTTGGATTAACATCATTAAGCGTCAGTTATTTTTCCCCTTTGTAAAAAAGAGCCTGAAGATTATCATCAATACAGAGCTGGTTATGCAAAACCAGGCGAATATGTCGCCGTGCTTCGTATAAAAACTTTTTTTGTCTCCGACTGATATTTCCTCGGTCAAAATTGTCTCAACGAAAAGATTACTTTTATTAATGATCCTTCCTCTGCTGTCAAAAAAGCCGGAAATCCCCGTATTTGCCGCCCTTGCTACAGGGACCCTGTTTTCAACAGCCCTGAACACAGCCATTGAGAAATGCTGGTAAGCGGCGGCCGTACGGCCGAACCATGCATCGTTTGTTATTGTTACCAATACATTAGCGCCTTTATCGACAAACTGCCTTACAAGCCCGGGGAAAATAATCTCATAACAAATGAGGGGGCCGATCTTTGCAACGGTAGTTTCCATGACCGTGGTTTCTTCCCCCATAATAAAATCTCCGATAGCAGTAACCAGTTTTCCGACAAAGGGGAAAAGATCCCTGAGAGGAACATACTCGCCATAAGGCACAAGATGTATTTTGTCATACACTGATTTTATGCTGCCGTCGGGAGAAAGCAGGACAGCGCTGTTTGAAAGTTGATTGTTGCCGGTTGTGTTAACTTTGGACATGACACTCCCGAACAGCAGATACCTGTTGAGCTGTTTTTGAAACGCAACAAGTTCTTCAGTAAGGGTTTTATGATATTCAAAGACAAAGGGAAGGGCCGATTCAGGCCAGACAATGATGTCGGGATTATCAGATGCCGCTTTAATGCTCAGCCGTTTATATTTATCAATAACTTCTGTCTGGAACTTGGAATCCCACTTTTTGTCCTGTTCCACATTCCCCTGTATAACACTGACTCTTATTTTTCTCCCCTTATCAGTTTCCTTTAGCTTGCCCATTCCGTAGAACAGGGATGAAATAAGAATGCTAACAAGAATTATTATGCTCAGAGCATGAGGCCATCGGGCAGCAAGAGGGGTCTCGTCAGATTTCTTCGGCCAGAGAACAGCTGCATCATATATGGCGCCGTTAAAGGCAGCAACAAGAAAAGAAATGCCGTATACTCCGGTGATATCGGAAATCTGTATAAGAGGCAGAAATTTATATTGCGAATATCCGAGAATGGACCAGGGAAAGTTGAAAATAGTGTAGGTGCGGATATATTCAATTGTGACCCATAATACGGGAGCGATAAAGAGGGCGGGAATTGATGAACGTTTTGAAAGGAAATTGAAAAGCACGGCAAATGCACCGACATAAAGCGCCTGAGAAAGACTGAGCAATATAAGAAGGAGGATGCTTAATATAAGAGGCACGCCGCCGTAGAAATACATGGAATGATATACCCAGTATATTGTTCCCAGAAAGTATATAAGACCGGCCAGTAATCCGAGGTAGAAAGCAGACTTTGTATTTTTATCACGAAGGGCAGCAAAAAGCGGGACAAGGGCTGCCCATGCAAGGGGATATAAATTAAATTGCGGGAACCCAAGGCCCAGCAGAATACCCGAGGCTGAAGCAAATAATATATCTGTTTTTTTCACCTGCGTTATATCTGATAATTTATTCAAAATCTTGACAATGAAAAAAAATATGAGTTATCATTCCCTGCATGGGCTGTTAGCTCAGTCGGTAGAGCAGAGGACTGAAAATCCTCGTGTCCGTGGTTCAAATCCGCGACAGCCCACCATCTTCTTTCCCTTAGTCATCTTCTTGTGATTCGTCAAAGACAGGAATATGAAATACGCTGCTCATGAAATGTCTTGTTCTCGGATGCCGGGGATTTAAAAATATATCAGGCGGAGTCCCTATTTCGATAATCTCACCATCGGCCATGAACACGACCCTGTCGGCAACTTTCTGAGCAAAGCCTATTTCATGCGTGACAACTACCATTGTCATCCCCTCTTTGGCCAGTGAGATCATGACATCAAGGACTTCATTGATGAGCTCAGGATCAAGGGCAGAGGTCGGCTCATCAAAAAGCATTATCTTCGGTTCCATAGCAAGGCTCCTTGCTATGGCCACGCGCTGCTGCTCGCCGCCCGATAGTTGTACAGGGAATGCGTTATGTTTGTGGCTCAACCCGACCTTTTCAAGTAATTTAATTGCCTTTTCCGTTGCCTTGTCTTTACTTAATCCCCTGACCTTGATAGGAGCAAGGGTAATGTTCTTAATTGCCGTTTTATTCGGATATAGATTGAAGTGCTGAAAGACCATGCCTATATCAGCCCTGAGCGTGGTCAAGTCGGTTTTAGGGTCAGAAAGATACATGCCGTCAACAATAATTTCTCCGTCGTCGATAGGTTCAAGTTTGTTGATTGTCCTCAAAAGGGTACTTTTACCGGCCCCGCTCGGACCGCATATGACAATAACCTCGCCTTTGGCTATTTCAAGGTTGATGTTTTTGAGTACGTGGATATTGTTGAACTTTTTATTGGTGGCTATAAATTTGATCAATCTTTAAACCTGTTAAATGCTATTGAGATATTCAAGAGGTTGCGCCCTGGCGCAGATATATTATTTCAAATGATTAAAGACTTTGTCAATTAATAAAGGTAATAATATTTTACACTTGACCTTACTATTAAACCAGTCATGTAAACAAGTTGCACAATTAAAGTATTTAAGATCTTTATTATAAGACAACTAATTCTGATTGTCTGGCTTGCGTGTCAAAGATCATAATTGTTGCCTTATCTCCAAAGCCATGTGATGATCCGGGATTGAGAACCAGCGTCTTTCCTATCCTGACATTTTCACATTGATGGGTATGTCCGTATAAGAACACATCGTATTTTCCGCACCCGGCCAATGCATCCTTTATCGGCAATTCAGTTCCATGATAGCATGCGAACTTTAATCCGTCTTCTTCAAACTCGAAAAATTCCCCCTTTATCTCTCCGGCAATCTCATTAAATGCATTCATAAGCCTGAATTTGTCCCCGTCATTGTTTCCGAAAATCCCGATAAGCTTTACTCCCTTAAAAGCCCTGACTGAATTGGGATTAACATAGTCACCAAGGTGCAGGATATAGGCAACGTTCCTGTCCCTGAAAATCCGGATGCTCCTGAAAATATTATCATTATGATCATGCGAATCAGACATTATCCCGATCTTCATCATTAACTCCTTAGTAAATTATCGGAGATGTTCCGCCAATTTAATTCAAGGTTAATTTATAGATTATGAATTCTTCAGTAAAGGTTTTTTCTCTGGCTATTATACTATGCTTCCATCCGAATTGCCCGGCTATTGAGATAACCTGTTCAGGTCCGGCTATCGATGAATAAATCATTTGAACATATCCATCCGGATCAAGATACTCCTTTGCCTCTCTGAAAAATCTCCTTACTAATTCCTTTTGGGGATCAAATAGGGAATTGTCGAAAAAACTTCTTGGTGTTCCTTCCAGATACGGCGGAGTAAACAGTATGACGCTAAACTTATGTTGAGGACTTAAGGAAGAAAAAAGATCTCCTTCTATGACTGAAACAATATTTTCCACTCCGTTGTCCCTGACATTTTTTCCGGCTAACCTGACAGCTTCGGGATTGATATCCACTGCGACGACCCTCGCTGCTGTACGGCCTGCGGTAATTGCCTGAATGCCTGAGCCTGTTCCCATATCCAGTACTGTATCTCCGGGTGTTACCTTGATATGTCTCGCCATGAACTCGCTTGTATAATAGTATTTAGGGTTAAATACGTTTTCAGAAACCTTATATGTCTTGCCTGAAACATGCACCTTGTGCGGCCCGTATTTTTGGACTTTTTTTATCAGCCATATAACAAAGATTTGTTTCAGACGTGTGAACATAGAAGCGCCTCGCAGGGAGCTGCATTCACTAAAACTTATAAATGACCATGCCGGTCAGGAGCTTGGGATAGAAATATGTGGATTTGGGGGGCATCCTGTGTCCGGCGAGCGCTACTTCCCTGAGGTCATGTATTTTTGTAGGATTCAGGAAAAAAACAGCCTCAAATGAACCCTTTTTAGCCCTGTGCACTGAAATCCCCGGGTCCATTTCATATTCGTAATGTTTTACTTTCAGGAGTTTTTCAAATACAAAATTATGAAGAACGGATACATCAATAGTTTTCAGGCAATCAGGCAGGTCTATTTCTATATCCGAATTTTTAATTGAGAGCGTGTAATAGGACCCTGTATTTGTAAGAAACATACCGAATGAATGGAGGTTGCCCTCTATTGCCTGAAACATTTGACGTCTCGCCTGTTCTTCGGACAGGACTTCCGAACTTATTTTTTTCAGATAAAAATATTTCTCCAGAGTTTCTTTTATGTGTATGTCCGAATCTATTTCAACTATGCGGTGTGTAGGCAATAAAGACAAACCTTCATCTTCCATATTGGAAAGGAACATGAGTACATAATTAAACGGCTCCTCCCCTGTTTTACTAAGCCCTTTACCTTCCATCTCCTTTCTGAACGCAAGGGACGTTTCATAGCGGTGATGGCCGTCGGCGATAAAGACATCTCTGTCTGACATTTCCTTTATTATTTTTTTGATAGAAGCGCTGTCGCTGATCCGCCACAGGCGATGTATAAAACCGTCCCCGTTCTCTGCTTCTATAACAGGCGTCTCTTTGACAATATCCCCAAGGACCGCAGATGTGATCTTTTCCCTGCTGCTGTATAGAGAGAAAATAGGACTTGTATTGGCATTGCAATAGCGGAGGATATTAAGCCTGTCTGACTTGGGCTTTGAGTAGGTCATCTCATGGGGATGAATTTTACCCACGCCAAAGTCCTCGATCTTTACCGCCCCGAGGAACCCTCTGGTCTTTTTAAACTTTCCGTTTATTTCATAACTGATCTCATAGCAGTAGAATGCCGGTTCCGGGTCATGTATTAAAGTCCCTTCCTGAAGCCAGTCTGATAAATGCCTTGCCGCCCTTGTATAGCGGTTTTCATCCTCGCTGTCATCATCACTGTCTTTACCGAAATCGATACGGATAATGTTGCGAGGATCTTTTTCATAAAGTTCTTCCTTGAATTTAGGCGTAATAACGTCGTATGGCGGCGCCGTTGTCAGGGAAACGTCCACCTTTTCAGGGTTATACAGAATGCCTTTAAAAGGAATAATTTTTGCCATTATTTTGAATTCCTGAGGAAAAATATCTTAACATTCAGTACGGAAAAATTTCAAATGGGCCGGCTCAATTAAGCAATTATTTAAATAATTTCAACTATCAGCTTTTAAATATGCTTATTAGAAGAGGAATGTTGCTTTTCGTATTCTGTAAATCTAAAATATGTACGTTATGGCACTGGTTGGAAAGATTGCTGATTATCTAAGGCTTATCAAATTTTCCCATTCTGTTTTTGCCCTCCCTTTTGCGTTTACGTCAGCGCTGATCGCAGCAGAAGGGATTCCGTCCATGGCCCAAATATTCTGGATCACTCTTGCCATGGTCGGAGGCCGGTCCGGCGCAATGGGGATGAACAGGATTATCGACAGAAAATATGATGCCCTTAATCCGAGAACGAAAAACAGGGAACTGCCCAGAGGCGTAATAAGTACATGGGAGGCCTTCACTTTTACTATCATTGCATTTGCCTTTTTGGTGCTCGCAGCTTATATGCTCAATCCGCTGTGTTTAAAGATGTCGCCGCTGGTGCTGCTGGTCCTTTTCACTTATTCATATACAAAGAGGTTTACCTGGCTTTGCCATATAGTGCTTGGTATAGCCCTTTCGCTTGCTCCTCTCGGGGCCTGGGTCGCTGTGAGAGGGACCCTGGATTTTGAGATATTCCCGCTCTGTTTTGCAGTTATGTTCTGGGTTGCGGGCTTTGACGCCCTTTACGGATTACAGGACCTGGATTTTGACAGAAGGGAAGGTTTGTATTCCATCCCGAGGGTATTCGGCATAAATGCTTCTCTCTGGATCGCAAGGATATTTCATCTGATAACAGTAATTCTCCTTCTGAGTCTTATTCCGATTTTCCAGTTAAGTGTTTTTTACCTGATTGGAGTTATCATTGCGTCAGGCCTTTTGCTATATGAACACTCCCTCGTAAAACCGACCGACCTCAGCAAGCTCGATATGGCCTTTTTCAATATGAACGGGTATATAAGCGTGACCGTTTTTATCTTCACGCTGCTTAACTTTATGCTTACTTTTTAGCATAAAATAAAAAAGTTACTCTCTTATTTTCAGATACAGCACGGAACCTGTTATTCCGAACACTATAGGACTTATCCATGGGGCAAGCCAGGGCTGGAGCATCCCTGTATTTCCGAATGAGATACTCAGCGAATAAAGAAGCCAGTATAATACACTTATAATGACTCCCAGCCCGGCGGCCCTTATCCCGCTGCCCCATCTGGTATTTAATGCAAGGGCGATACCGAATAGAATCATTACAAAATTTATCGTTGGATAGGCGAGTTTTTCATAAAGCTGGATAGTGTATCTGAGGTTCTTGAAACCCGCCTTCTCCAGTCTGGAATAATAAGCATACAGCTCCATGAAGTTCATTTCTTCAGGCTTTATCATTTCTTCCCTGAATATTTTCGGGTCCTCTATTGAGGTTGATATGAATGATTCATAATTATTTGTAGTATTATTTCTGAAATCAAAAACTGTCACACTTTTAAGGTTCCAGACGCCGTTGCTCCATTCGGCTTCATCCGCCTCTATTCTTTTCTCTAATCCGAAAGAGGGATTGAAGCTGAATATGTTTGTTTTCAAAATATGGTTTTCATTTTCCACAAAACCGCTTATACGGATAAGGCTTCCATCAAGGCCTTTCAGCCATAACGCTTCCTCCCTGCGGCTTATTTTGGGCGACTGCTTCAGGATCCTGACTTTTCTCACATATGACGCCTTTCTGGTTGCCTCAGGGACCACTGTCTCCCCCAGAATAAATGCTGTAAGACTTATGGCGGCCCCCAGCACAAGGAAATATGAAAAAAGATTTTTTGTGCTGCAGCCCGCTGCCTTGATAACTATCGTTTCCCTCCATTTTGACGCCATTCCAATGGTGATCAATATGGAAAACAGAGAGGCAAAAGGCAATGCGTACAGGACAACCCGGGGGGATTGCAGCAAAAGATATTGTATTATCAGAAGGGTTGAAGGTTTTTCATTGTAAAATTCGGTTGCCTTGTCAAAAAACTCCGCGACTATGGAAATGGCGGTAAAGCTTAGAAGAAAAATGAAGAAGAATTTAAAGAATTCTCTTAAAAAATATTTTCTGAAAATTTTCATGACTATTATCTGAATACAGCCTTAAAACCTTTTAATGGGTTTATCTTTATAAGCAATATGTACAAAAAAGACAGTTATGCAGCTAAACAATAAATTGGGGGCCCATCCTCCCCAAAACGGCGGTATTTCTCCTGACTTTGCAAGACCTTCCCCGAGAACGAGAAGCATATAATAAAGTATCAGAATCGTAAGACTTAAGGAAAAACCCCCGAGCCGGCCTATCTTTCCGACCTTGCTGGAAAGGGCGGGGCCAAGGAGGCCGAATATAAGACATGCAAATGGGAGCGCGAATCTTCTGTGTAATTCAATCACCCACGATTTATTTCCTGTCCGGCCTTTCCAGAGATCAAGGGTTTTAATCTCTTCGGGTCTTATTTTCTCCATAGTTTCTATGCCGGATGTAAGTATAAAATCATAATTGGAAAAAGACATTTCTGACGAGCTTTTTTTATTAAACGTATGGACCAGTCCGTTATTCATGCTCAATTTTATCAACCCTTCCGCAGGGTTCGACTTAATTACCCCGCTTTCGGCGACTATTACTACGGGTCCATCTAAAGTCCCGATCCCTTCTCTGTAAACAAATATCCCTCTGAAGTTATCTTCAGAGGGAATATCTTTAACATAAATTACTGTACCTTTAAATATGTCCGAGAATGACTCTGCTTCAAAAGTCATAGAGGCTTTTTTTACTATTGTTTCGTATAAGGTTTGTTTAAATGAATACATGCTGCGCGGAAGCAGGTAGATACTGACAAAGAGGAGAGTGAGGAAACACAATACAGAGAGTGTTACCGCTGCCCTTGATATTCCCCAGAAATTCATTCCGCTTCCCTTTAACACAATTATTTCACTGTCGGTTGACATCCTTCCGTAGGTAAGGAAAATTGCTATGAGTATTGCCATCGGGACTGAAAGAAGCAGGATGGACGGCTGCAGAAATATGAAAATTTTCAGGATATCGGAAAAGTCTGCCCCTTTGCCCATAAAAAGCCGTGTCAGCCTGACAAATTTTTCCATAAAAAGAATGACCGACATGGAAAAGATGACGACCCCCAGGTTTTTGGACAGTTCTTTGAATATTGTTTTATGCAGTATCATGTGGTTAACATTTTTCAGTCAATGGGTTTTTCAGGAATAATTATAACAGCTAATGTAATCAAAAGGCAGGTGACACATAGAGTCTGGAGTTAAGAGTTATGAGTTAGAGAAAATTTCTTTCTGGCTGTGCACCCCTTAACTCTTACCTCTTGACTCTTAACTCTTTTTTTATAGTATAGGCAGATACCGCTCCAGCTCATATGGATGGACCTGAGTTCTGTATTCGTTCCATTCTATTTTTTTGCTTGTAATAAAATTATAAAATATGTGGTCCCCAAGGGCCTTACGGACGACTTCACTCTTCTCGGCCTTTTCTATCGCCTGAATCAGATTTCCCGGCAGGGATTCAATTCCCAGTTCCTTTTTTTCTTCATCGCTCAGATGATAAATATCTTTTTCCACGGGTTCCGGCAGCTCGTAATTTTTCTCTATCCCCTCCAGACCCGCGGCAAGCATAACTGAAAAGGCAAGATAGGGGTTGCATGCCGGGTCCGGGGAACGAAGCTCAATCCTCGTTGCCTGTTCTTTGCCGGGTTTATAAAGCGGCACCCTCACAAGCGCCGAGCGGTTTCTCCTGGCCCAGGCCATGTAAACAGGGGCTTCATACCCGGGAACGAGCCGCTTGTACGAATTGACCCATTGATTTGTAAATGCCGTAATCTCGGGCGCATGTTTTAATAATCCCGCAATATATTTTTTTGCGATATCTGAAAGATAATATTTGTCATTGGCGTCATAGAAGGCGTTTCTCCCGTCCTTAAAAAGGGATTGATGAGTGTGCATGCCGCTTCCGTTCTGCCCAAAGATCGGCTTGGGCATAAAGGTGGCGTAAGAGCCGTACTTGGTTGCCACTTCCTTGACCACTATCCTGTATGTCATAACATTGTCCGCCATTCCAAGCGCCTCTGCGTAACGGAGGTCAATCTCATGCTGCGACGGGGCGACTTCGTGATGGGAATATTCAACCTTGATCCCCATTTCCTCCAGAGTAAGTACGGTTTCTCTTCTCAAGTCACTGGCAGCGTCCAGGGTTGTTAGATCGAAATAGCCGCCTTCATCCAGCACTTCCGTTCCTTTGGAGTTCTTGAAATAAAAGAATTCCAGCTCAGGCCCGAGGTAGAAAGTGTAGCCGTAATCTTTCAATCTATCGAGGTTTCTTTTTAAGGCATAACGCGGGTCTCCTTCATAAGGTGTTCCATCCGGATTCAGAATATCACAGAACATCCTCCCCACTGCTTTTTCCTTCGGCCTCCAGGGGATAAGCTGAAAGGTGGACGGGTCAGGCTTTGCGATCATGTCGCTCTCATCGATCCTCGCATATCCTTTGATCGAAGAGCCGTCAAAGCCCATGCCCTCATCGAATGCTGTATCCAGTTCTTCGCTGGTAATGGCAAAGCTCTTTACCTGTCCAAGTATGTCGGTGAACCACAGCCTGATAAATTTGACATTGTTTTCCTCAACCAGCTTTAAAACATCCTTCTTGTCTTTCGGCTTCTCCATGCTGGACTCCTCTTTTTGTCATTCCGCAAGCGACGCGGAAGACGTCTCATTTAGTTTATTGACTGCTTCCCGTGGATGAGAGTAATTATACATGATAGGTCAAGATGCCTCAATTAATTTCATTTCATTGCCCGGCACTCCCCCCTTGACATGCTCCACATTGTTCTTCATACTACCAATTAAAAAAAGAGGTGAAAAGAATGGACGCAAAAGAATTATTCCAGGAGGGACAGGGCTTCTTCGTTGAAGGAAAGTACGGAGAAAGCATCGAATCCTTTTCAAAGGCCATAGAGGCCGGCGAAAAAACAGAAATGGCCTTTTTAAGCAGAGGGGTCGCATATTTCAGGGTTGAACAGTTCGATAAGGCGGTGCAGGATTTTAATATTGCAATTGATATAAACAGCGGGAATTTCCGGGCACACTTCTACCGCGGGATATCGTATATGGCAGAAAAAGAATATGAGAAGGCGATAAAGGATTTTGACAATACCATAAAAATCAAGTCCGACTATGGGGCGGCCTTTTTCGCGCGCGGCACGGCTTATGCCCAGATAGGGAATGAATATGAAGCGCAAAGGAGCATCCAGACCGCAGTGTCCTGCTCTGAAGCATCGATGCAATGGGTTGCAGACCACTACGGTATGTTCAGGACACAGTTTGACCAGGCAATGGCGCTTATGCCGGGTGAAGACCTTTCTTCTGAAAGTCGCAACGAGCGGATCAATAATCTGAAAGAGTTTTTTGACGAAGACAAATAAAGGCAGTCTTTATACCCGGAATAAAGGTCAGGAGGAATTACGTTTACTCTTATCACAAACCTGACAAGAGTAAAGGGAGCCCGTTTAATTTTTGTGTAAATTCTTTTTTCTTATTGAATCACAAACGTGGGATTATCCAGGACCTTTTTTTAAGGTTAATTTTAAGCCCGTTTTTATTATCGATAGTCAAACCGGTACCTCGTCACTCCTATGCTAAAAAGCAAGACCCCGTTCTACGTCATCTAAAATCAAGATTAACAGTTAGACGCCCTAACATCTTTTGTCATGTATAGTACGGTCAATTGAACGTGTAGAGCAGAGAGGAACTGAGCAAAGGCATAAATGGCATGTTATTCGTTTAATACCCCGATCGCATGGCGGAGAGTCTTCATTATTCACATATTCAATTTGACCTTTGAATTCAAAAAAGAAAATGGTAATCAGTGGCATTTATATCTGAGTGCAATACAGTTTTTTTGTTATTGCTCTCAATGCAACATGTAATAAAATTTATTTTACGTATGATTTGAATCATATGAATCAAATAGAAGGAGAGTATAGTTACAAATCAACACAATAAATATTTATACAGAATTACAGTAGAAAGAAACGACAAGTAAAGGGGAAGTAAAATGAAGAAATATTATATATTTTTTGTTGTAATTGCAATAAGCATTCTCTTGATTCCTCAGAGCCAGGCACAGAATTCTATGGAATTCAGACATATCAAATTAATTCTTGATGAATTAAATGATTGGTTTAGCTTGGGGATAGCTGCTGCTGAGAAGGTTTTAGAAAATCCGAATAAGCGTCCCGATAAGAGTGGTCGTAGTTTTAGAACAGTTGATCAACACCTCGACTCTATCGAGAAAAGTATATCCGAATTTAAATTTGAACCTTCCAGTTCCGGGCATAAATTAACCATTGATCAAATTAAGGATTCAAGTTCATGCGAGAATTTTAATGACTTTATAAAACATGAAAATCTAATGATGGATGATTTAAATAATATGGATATTGTTATCGCCGGTTTGAAAGATATTGATGCAAAATTGAGTAAATTGGCATCTATGCTTCAAAAATTTGGTGATATCTCTGCTGAAGTACATGACAAACTTATTGGAACTCCTGCGTATGAAGCATGGGGACTAGAATTCGGAACGATGGCTTTTGATAACTGGGACAATGAGCAAATAGCTTATAAAATTCAAGGAAAAACAGCAGATCACCTTCGTAATATCAGAAAGTTAAAGAGTGAGATGCAAACGAAATATGACATGTTTGCATTTAATATTCAGGAGAGTGAGAAGGCATTCGGCAATCCTTGTGATGGAAAAAAAGCAGAGGCAAACGATAAAAGCAAGCCAGCATTTCCTGAGCCTCCGAGTGATCAGTGTGATGATGGTGCTTGGGATAACTGGCTAATTGGTTTAGTCAGGATTCAGTCAGACTTCTATGATAAAAAAGATATCAATAATGCCCATAAAGTAAACAAACATATAGAATACTGGCAAGCGTCGAGAAAGTGTAAGAATGCCGCTGCTGGTCCTTCTAAAAAGATGGAATCAGAAAAACTGGATGACGCGCTTAATGGAATGGTAGAGGATGCTGAGAAGGGTGCATCTGAGCGGTTGGACTATTCTAAGTATCAGGGTAATTTTGACAGCAAAGGTCTGGCATCCGGCATGGAGGGTATCAGTGAAAAAGCAGACAGCATGTCTCAATATTATGAAGGCGAGAAAAACACGGCCATACAGGACTCCATGCAGTCAGCCATGAATACAATTCAGGGCTATACAGATTCAAAATTATCTAATATGGGCGGAGGCTCAGACGGAAGCGTGCCGATAGGCCCGGATTGCAGGTACGATGTGAATGCATTAAAGGCAAGGATGAAGTCGGCAGAGATGAGGTCGATCAAAGATATGGAAGATCTGGACATGGTATTAGCAAAAGGCAGGTCTCGGGGATATTCACTGGACGACATTATATCCTTAACAAGAGGGCAGAGTGAAGAGTATCGAACAGCTATCAGTAAATTGGATCTGTCCTATCAGCAGCACCGCGACGTGAAGGTCGTTTATGAAGACGGGTTACTGGCAAGTGAAACGGTCCTGTCTGCGCTGGAGTGCACGAAGCGGGGTAAAGCGCAGGCTGAAAGCGTAAATACGTCAACGAGATCATCATCCGGTCCTTATAGGGCTCCAGCATTCAAGAGTCCTGCTAGTCCGCAAAGTGAAAATGACTCATACAGATCCTCCGGACCTGTTAACAACTCCGGAACTGTTAAATAGAAAGGAAGTTTGCAATGGAAAAAATGCTGACCATCATCAAATGCTGTCTGACAGTACTTTTAACAGCAAGCCTGGTGTATGCGCAATCGACTACATTCAAGGATGAAGTGATTGAGACGATTGAAACAGCTGATCTCAATAGAGTCCAGTCCAGAATACTGGAATTTGATGTTATTGCTCATGCAACACCGGATAACCCGATACTCAGGGTTAAGGTTACACAAAATATTATTGCGCCATTAGCTAACGTCGATATTATAAAACGGAAAACCTATTTTACTTCCGCAGGTAATGAGAGGTGGTGGAGTATTCCTCTTGACATATTCAATGTTGTGAATCCAATGGCCTGGATTATGTTTCCCTTTATGGATATGGGTACCCCGATTCATCAGCTCATTATTAAATCATACGAGCAAAAAGTAGAGTATACCATGGATTATGAGAGCAAGCTGAAGCCCGTTAACGGATCTGCCACACGCCGATTTAATTTACCCTATGCAGAAGCGAGATTATTGGTAAAACCGGAGAATATATCTTTGCCCTTTAGCATTCCTTTTTACACTAATTCTTATGGAGAAGTGGACATACCGGTGGATACGTTTATAAATCAAATCAAAGCCCTGGGCGAATGGCAGAAGTCGTCAAAGGATGGCTTTACACTGTCAGTATTCACTGAAAAGAATGATGCTGAAGGTAAGCTAAATATATTAGTAACTCCTGACGGAAAAACCAGGAAGGGGGCAGAGCTATGAAAACTTACACTATAGAACCTCGTGACAAAAAATCCTGTAATCCATGCAAGAGAGTTATTGTTTCAACTGTCTTGTTATCAGCAGCAGCCCTGCTTTTACTGCTGTTAACAAGCTGTGGTTCAAAAAGTATTTACTCCACTTCAGTTGTCAAAGACATTGATGCCATTAGTTCAATGGTCCCTGAAATAAAGAATACAGGAGATGCGCTCGTCGTAGTACGCTTTCCTGTTTTTGTTGAGAATAAGGCCCAGAGTCGCTTTACTGAGCTTTATGAGCTGAGACGTTTCGACAATTACTTTAAGAATCCGCCGGATAAAAATGAGTCTTTTGTTAATCCAAAACTCAACTCAAGAAAATTCAAACTCGAATTTCGTGACAACCCAATCAACTCCGTAAGCAGATCAACTTACGTGGGGATGGCTGTGTATGAATCACTGTGGAGGACGCTGCCGCCAGGATCGGTCATCATGCAGCCTGTTACTATAGATCTGAGAGATGTGGCTGTTAACAGCAGGGAAGCCATTAAGTTGGGTGAGGCAGCTCCAAAGGCACTTACGTTTAAGTCAAATTTTACACTGCCGCCAACGGCTATCCTTGTTGATGTATATGCCTTTGGATTTGCGAAGAAAGTGGAAGCGCTGATAACTGTAAGGACATCGCCGCTGGCTTCACAGTCAACTTATGGAGGGATTGCGATGCCAGAAGAATTTTTACCCTACGCGCGTCGACCACATGACAATGCAGGTTTGTTCCAGGGCCTCGGTGTAACATGCCTGGATTATCTTTCCGGAACCGAGGGTATTCCTCCTGACCAAATTGTACTGGAAAACAACTTTCTCGTTCAGTCTCTGGCGGAGTCCAAGGAAAAACTGTTTGTGCTGCCTGTTGCTTCTTTTGATATATCGCAGGCAACTTTCGAACTGCTGCAAAAAGGAAGAAAGGGTTATGTATCAGAGAAGGAGCACCGCATATTAGCAGAAATTAATGCCATTGTCCTCAAGGCCCTTAACTGGATCAACTACAATGCTGCTACAAAGACTGACCGGGGCAGATATATAGAACAGTACGATTACAGGTTAGCGGATCGTTGGTTAAGCGGACATAATCTTACAGAAGAAGACCAGAAAAAACTGATCATGCTTCGTAAATTTGAGCAGACAGAGATCAGTTTTCTAACAAGACAGGACAGAAAACTAATGGACAACTCCTATTTCGGCTCATGGGGTTTAATGATGCAGGCAAAGTTCACTGCCGAGGGAAAATATCAGGATGATGTGATGAGAGTTAGAAAAGAGGCTTCCAGCGCACAGAACGCACAGGCGATGCAGGCCATTGTAACCTCAATTAATACCAGTATGCCCGGATTAACCGGTAATGCAACCCCGGACCAGCAGATGCAGATGGCTATACAGAATATACAAACAGGAATAAACAGTATGATTCAAAATGGGCAGAATCAGAATAAACTTGATCAGGACTTAAATTCTCTCGGAAGACAATTCCGAAATCACATGAGCGCCTTCACTGATGAACCTCAGAGAATTGCATTTGACATGTTTGGAGAGAAACAGGAAATTTCAGCAAGGAGCCTGGAGGAGCTCCGTATAAAGATGAGAGCGTTATATTTGAAGAAGTTTTACAAATAAAGAAAAGACTATTAACAAGCGTGAAAGTAGCTCCCCGTCGTTCGCTGCGGAGCAGCTCATTTCGTTCTTGAATCCCTGACCCTCAAACTTTAGCCAAACGAGTTTGATACAGCACTTCTTCTGGTGTCTCCGTGTCCATAGGTTCTTTGATATCAGCGTTTTCCATTGAATGAAGGTGTCTCCAATAAAAAAAGGCCTGGAATTACCAGGCCCTTCCATACAATGCTTTGATTTCGCCTTGGCTATGCATCTACCATCATATCTCGTATGTCCTTTTCAGTGATTTCCATCTCGTGAGATTTCTTTGCATGCTCTAAGGCGATTTTGATAATCTCCTTTTCGTCATGACTTTGTATCATGAATCCGCACTTCGGATCGCATTCAACTTTTTTGAGCGCCGTTGCCATTGCTGTCACCTCCTTCCCTCAGCCGTCTGACGGCTTGGCTTTATCGTGCCATCTTTCTACACAAAAACATTATGTCACATTAAAGTGAAGGCGCTATGATATAAATCATATTGATTTAGTTTGCCCTTCTTGAATCAATTTATACCGCTCCCGCAGAGACTTGAATCTGAAGACGAACGCTGAACAGATTACGCCTTGCCCTTACATCTGCACAATATCCATTACTTTTTTTCTTATTGCCTTCAAATGCTCCAGAAATTCCATCCTGTCTTTATGCCCCAGAAATATTGAAGCCAAATCCGTGAGTTCCGACTCCTCTGTGATTACATTCTCTTCATTCAGTCGTAAGAAAGTCTGAAGTTTCCTGAAATATCCGTATGTATTGTAAAGCGTGTCCCTTTGGGCCTGGCTGAGCAACCCTTTTTTTGCCAGTCGGCTGATTGCAGCCGATGTATTCTGCACAAGTATTTCAGGGTAGTCATTTGCATGATGCAGCTGCAAATACTGGACGAAAAATTCGATCTCTTCGACCCCTCCGGGGCAGAGTTTGATGTCTGTCCCCCCGGACCCGCGTGAAAGCTCTTTTATTATTTTTCCCCTCATAGCGGTTATATCATCTCTCTTTACGTCCCGTCCTCTTTGTAATATGACATCTTTTGCCATGTCGATAAATGAGCAGGCAAGCCTCTGATCGCCTCCGACAGGCCTTGCCTTAAGGAGCGCCTGTATTTCCCAGTGATGTGCCTTTTTAAGGTAGTAGTTCCTGTACCCCTGTATGCTGTTGACAAGGACGCCTTTTGAACCGTCGGGTCTCAACCTTGTGTCTACGCTGTAAAGCAGCCCCATATTGGAATATGATGAAAGCACCTTGATTATCTTTTCAGCTGTTGTCATGGCCTCAAGTGATTCAGATACAAAGACGATATCAAGGTCCGAGCCAAAGGTCATCTCACGGGCGCCGAGTTTGCCGAGCGCTATTACGGACAAGTCCCTGCATCCTGCATTTTCAATTACCGCTTTGATGATCGCCTCTGCAACCTGGGAAAGGCCCTTGAACAGGTCCTCGATCTTGAAAATATTTAGAAGAAAGAACATACCCATACGGACCTCTTCAAATCTCCTGTATCTTGCAAGACGCAGGCTGATGTCCTCCTCGCCTCCTGCAAGCCGCCTCAGTTTGACTTCCATGGCCCTGAGGGTCTTTGAAATGCTCCATTCTTCGATCAGGATGTCGAGGTAATACTGATTACTCAGGAAGGTCCTTGTCAGGTAGGGACTCATGGACAATATCTTCATTACTCCGGTCATAAGTTCCCTCTGTTCAATAAATGCAGTGAGATGGGCGGTCTTGATTTCATATGGAGAAAGCAGGCTCTCCACGCCCGCAACGGCCCTGTCCGGATTTTCAGCCCTCAAAGCCTGCTCAAGGAGTTCAGGGATGACTTCTCTGGCAATGGAGCGTTCCTGCATGGTACGGAATACCCGCATATGCTCGCGAATATTCCTGAGACTTACTATACACCTGTCCGGATGCTTTACCTTCCTGAAAGACAGATACCCTGCGAGTTCATAATCTTTCAGGTTTCCTTCAATCAGGTTCAATGCCTCGGAATGGGCGTCCTCCTGGGCGCCGAGCAGGGAATTGTACATGGACTTGATCTGCATACGTCTGACCTGCAGGTTTTCAAGGAAACTACCCCTTGATAAGAAGCCCATTTCCCTGGCAAGGATCTCCTGGTCCTCATCGGAAGAGGGCAGGGCATGTGTCTGAAGGTCTTCCTTCATCTGGAGATAATGTTCAATACGGCGGAGGTAAAGATAATTGTCCCAGAGTATCGTAAGGTCATCTTCAGGCACCTTCTTCATCCACTTGAGTGCCTGGATTGCATTAAGTATCCTGTAGGTCCTTAATGAAATATTTGCACCGCCGAAAAGGAGCTGAAACGTCTGTATAAAAAACTCGGCCTCCCTGATGCCGCCGTATCCGCGCTTTATGTCGTCACGTGAAAAGGTGGAATCTATTTTTTTCTTGAGCCCCTTGATCTCCTCTATTTCAGAGTAGGCGATGGATTCCCGCCATACAAAGGGCCGGATGGTTTCGATAAATTTCCTTCCTAGTTCCGCGTCTCCGGCCACCGGCCGGGCCCGTATCAGCATCATCCTTTCCCAGGTGCGCCCCCACGATTCATAATACGTCCGGTATGCCGCGAGCGGTAGGGCGATATCTCCTTTCTGCCCCTGCGGCCTTAACCTCAAATCGACTCTGTACGCAATGCCGTCTCCGGTCTGGGTGGATAATAATTTATTAAACAGTTCAACAGTCTTGCAATAAAATTCGTGGTTGCTTATCCTGTTGCATATTGCCCCTGAAGGATTCAGCATCCCGGCTGTCTGTCCGTCATCATTGTCATACACCGCCAGAAGATCGACGTCTGAGCTGTAGTTCAGCTCCTCCCCTCCCAGTTTCCCAAGGGCGATCAGGCTGACGGCGCTTTTCTCCGGTGTCCCGAATCTCTGCACATTGAACATCAGCGCCCATTGAAGGGCTGTTGAGATGATGGTTTCCGCGAGTACGGTAAGTTCATCCATTGAAGACCGGGTGTCAGTCTCTCCGGTAATGTCCCTCAATGTTATCCTCAGCAAGTAACGTTTCTTGAATATCCTTAATGCCGCCATCATGTGGTTTATGTCCGTTTGTCCCGGCAGGGGGGCGGCAAGCTCGTTACCCGCCCGTGCATGTAGCAGTTTTTTTGTAATCTCCTTTTTTCTCTCCTTTATAGCCGCATATAACTCATCAGGACTGCTCATACAGAAGTTTGCGAGAAACTGGCTGGCCGAGAAAAGCCTGGCCGCAATTTGAATATAGGGAGAAAAATGACTGCTGTCATTAAACTCGACGAACCTCAGGAGATTTGTCTCAGCCCTTTTAGGGTCAAAGGAATGGAGCGAGGCTTCAGAAATTTTATTTCTTAAATCGTTATCGATAGCCATAGTAATAAAAAAGGCACAAAGGCATAGAAAAGCAAAGTGGCAAAGGCACAGAGGGGTAAAAGAATAAAAAATGTAGTAGTTGCATATCAGGTTTTCACTTAGTGCCTGTCTTTTAGTTTCACTTTGTGCCTTGTTTTTCCAGACATTGTAGAATAGAATAATAAAACCGGAGGAAAATGTCATGAAAATGATATCTGCCGTTATTAAACACTTTAGGCTCGATGAGGTAAGAAAGGCGCTGACGGACATTGGGGTGCAAGGCATGACTGTTACGGAAGTCAAGGGCTTCGGCAGGCAGAAGGGGCACATGGAGATTTACAGGGGTGTTGAGTATGAAGTGAAATTTCTTCCCAAGATAAAAATAGAAGTTGCAGTCCCTGACGCACAGGCAGAGCAGGTCATCACTGCGATATCGGAATCGGCAAAGACAGGCGAGATAGGGGACGGGAAGATATTCGTCTATAATCTGCAGGATATAATAAGGATCAGGACAGGGGAGAGTGGAGAAGGGGCGGTTTAGGTTTCAATCGACGAATTATATTCCCCCGGATGACCGATATGTCCGGATTTTGCAATCGAGATCGTTAAAGTTCCATCCAATTTCTCCCGATACAAAACACACTGCAAGGAGGTAGAGATTCAGTGCTGCGTTTAATTACAGTTAACCTGGGGAATTTGGTGCTTTCTCTTTCCGATGCCATGGATCTGGCCAGTCCGTTGTTATCACAGCACCAGCAGCGGACGGCTTTTATAGCATGGGAACTGGGCAAGGCTGCAAGGCTTTCTGAAGAAAGGCTTGAGAGGATGTTTATAGCTGCCTTGCTCCATGATATCGGGGCCTTTTCAGTAGAGGAAAAAGTCGCTTTGCTTAAGTCGGAAGTAGATGTCCTGGGGCATCACTGCATTCGTGGAGATGTATTGCTGGAAGGTGTGCCGTGGCTTAAAGACTCAGCGAAGATTGTCCGCTTTCATCACAAGGAGTGGAAGGCATGGAAGGACTTGAAGGAATCGGTCGAAATGCCCGTTGTCTTTGAGTCCCAGATACTGAACCTGGCAGACTGCGTTGAACGGCAGATAAACCGGAGCCAATACATACTGCATCAGCATGAAGGCATTATGACCAGGATATCATCCCGAGCCGGGTCTATGTTTAGCCCGGAGGTCGTAGACCTATTCTTTACTGTATCGGGCAGGGAGGAGTTCTGGCTGGACCTGGTTTCCTCAAGGCTGTATTCTCTTCTGCTGCATAACGGGCCTTTCCGAAAGACAGAGATCGACCTTTCTGAAATATCTTCAATATCAGAACTCTTCCGGAATATAATTGATTTCCGCTCCAGGTTTACTGCGACACATTCTTCAGGCGTTGCAGCGGCCGCATCAATGTTGTCACGCATCTTCGGTCTTACGGAAATGGAGACAAAACTCATGGAAGTGGCGGGCGACCTGCATGACATAGGAAAGCTGGCCATACCCAACAGTATACTGGACAAACCCGGCAAGCTCACAAAAGAGGAAATGGCCGTCATTAAATCGCATACATATTATACGTATTCGGTCATCAATACTATCGGGGGCATTAAACAGATTGCCGAGTGGGCCGCTTATCATCATGAAAAACTGGATGGATCGGGTTATCCTTTTCATTGCAGGGCGGATGATCTCAGCACCGGCTCAAGGATCATGATGGTTGCGGACATATTCACCGCCATTGCTGAGGACAGGCCTTACAGGCAGGGGATGTCCCGGGAAGGGATCATCAAGATTTTGAAACAGTTCTCTGATCAACGACTGCTGGACTCCAAGATCATTAATCTCCTCATTGAAAATTATGACGAAATTTATTCTTATGTGGTCGAGAGGCAAGCTGTTGCGAGAGATTTTTATGAGAAGCAATTTGCCTTTCTCGATAATACAATGAAGATGGAAGTTTGATGATCATATTTTTTTCTTCAATGAACGGCCCTCTCGGCTAAGCAACCAAGTGTCACATCATTCTACATAAGATTAGAGATAATTCTCGT
>JACQXG010000106.1 GCA_016208905.1 Nitrospirota bacterium | reverse complement strand
AGATAGCGGAACAATGCACGGGACGCCTTGGGAGGACTATTATGTTCCTTTTCCTTTAGGGCTCTTTGAACAAGCTGGGCTATTTGTTTTGGATCTGCGTCAGGGCAATTCACCAGTATTTCTTCTATAAGTCTTTCATTCCCGGCGATAAGTTCATCCCTCCAATTTTCTATTTCCTTGAATGTCATGGTCCTTTTGTAATATCCCTGTTCTATGTTATTAAGGACTTCCAGAACAGGACCGGGATCAATCTTTCGCATCAGGGCGCCGATGTATTGCATCTGCCTTCGACGCGCGCCATGGCTTTTGATAGTCTTTACAAATTTGACAGCATCGTAAATTTCCTTCGGCAGATCGATGTCTTCGATCTGTTCTGCAGACAATTTCACAAGCCGCTCTCCAAGCTCCTGCAGAGACAGGGCTTCTTGTTTCTTTTGTGTTTTGCTTTTATAGTCCATCTTTATTAAAACAACTCATACTTCACCAATCTTCCGTCAAGACCGCCTGTTTTTAAAGGCTTTTTCCATGCCGGTTTCAGCCCTATCTTTTTTATAAATTCCCGCTCCCCGAAATAAATATAGGCCGTAGAGCCTTTACACTTCTGCTTCAGAAAATCACCAAGCTCCTTATAAAAATTGTCGAGTCGCCGCCCTTTATCCATGCGTATGCCATAGGGAGGATTCATGACAATAACTCCATCCATCATGCCCCTGCTCTTTCTGAAATCAAGCGTCTCAAGTTTGATCTTATCTCCATGCGGCAGGTTCCGCATATTTGTCCTCGATATTTTAACAGCTTCAGGGGATGAATCACTTCCTGAGATATATCCATCCGGCAACTCCCGTATTTGCCGGTCAATTTTTTTCCTGACCTTCACCCATAGTGATTTATCAAAGTCAGGCAAGAATTCAAACCCGAAACGTTTGCGAAAAATACCGGAAGGGATTTTGCAGTAATGCATCAGCGCTTCACCGAGCAAAGTGCCTGAGCCGCACATCGGGTCATAAAGCGGCGCTTCCCCGGTCCACTCTGTATATGCGATAATCGCCGCGGCAACAGTCTCCTGCATCGGGGCAGGGATTGAGTCCTTTCTGTATCCCCGTCTGTGAAGAGAGCCTCCGGATGTGTCCAGACTTATAAGGACTTCGTTATTTGATATATGCAGGTTCAGCCATATATCAGGATTTTTTGAGTCAACATCAGGCCGCTTCCCTGAAATTTCCCGGAATGAATCGACAATGCCGTCTTTTAATCGCAGCGACGCATAATGTGAATGGGTTATCTTGCTGTTTGATACGTTGCTGAAAATAGCAAATGTATTTTTTTGAGAAATGAGTTCCGGCCAGTTTATCTGTTTTGCCTTCTTATACAATTGATCAGTAGAGACAGCTCCTGTACACCCAGTTCTTTTATCCCGTCTGCAATTTGGGCAAAGAAACGGTTATTTTTCTGATATTCATACATGGAGGCGTTATTCTACCAGATTCTCAAGAGCAAAAGTAGTAATGCAGAGGCAGCCCTTGTAGCTGCACTGACAGGATTAAAATTACTTTAATGATTGTTCTTTAATGAAACATGAGATTTGGGGCCTGTGTCCCCATAGTCAATTCCCATACTTTTTGCAGCCCTGGTTACCATATTCCTGCCTTTGGCCTTGGACTGATAAAGAGCGCTGTCTGATGAATCGATCAAGTCCTTCAATGTATAGGATATGGAAGGATAGCTTGATACCCCAAGGCTTATAGTCACCTTTTCTGTAACACCATTATTGCTTTTGATGTCAAACTCCTCAACTGCCTTTCTGATTTTCTCAGCCAAAAGATATGCAACATCAAGCTCGGTATTAGGAAGAACAATAAGGAACTCCTCACCGCCATAGCGGGCCACTGTGTCCGAATCACGAACATTCATCGATAATATTTCAGAGATAAACTTTAATGCATTGTCCCCGAATGCATGTCCATGCGTGTCATTGATCCTCTTGAAATGATCGATATCCGCCATTATGACACTTAATGTCTGCTTGTATCTCTCCGCTATGGCAATCTGCCTCTCAAGCATCTCTTCCAAAAACCTGCGGTTATAAAGTCCGGTAAGCGGGTCCAATACAGACATCTTCCGATGGGCATTGATGAGGCGTATGCTGTTAATGGAAGGGGCGATAGTGCTGATATAGGACTCAATCGTAAAGCACGTCTCGTCGGAAAAGTAATCTTTACTGAAATTTACAAGGTGGACCCATCCCAGTACCGCTCCTCCCGTTATCACCGGGAAACAAGCATAACTGCCCTCCTCCTGGACTACTTCCTGATATTGACACCGGTAATCTGATTCAACATCACTGACAACAAATTTATGCCCGGACCTTAATGCCCTGCAGAAACGGGCATCCTGAAGCACCTTTAAATCATAGCGGCAGGAGGGAAGCGGTTCGTTGCTGTTTCCGTCATAAGAGACCATAACCTCGGCGATATTTTCGCTATTATTAAAATTAATTACAGCGACCTTATCAAAATGAAAATTTCTGGACAGGAATTTAATAAGTATTGTATAACATTCCTTCTCGGAAATTTCCTCTCCTACCAGCCTGCTGAATTTTATAAGGCTGTTGAGACGCTGAAATTCCACATTCAAGCTCATCTTTGTGCTGTACAGACTTTCTGCCATTATAATAAATGATCGTGTCAGATCGCCGAACTCATCGCCTGCTTTTATGTCCAGCGCGTCGATATCCTCTCCCTTTTCAAAGCCATCCATGGCCTTTTTCAACTTATCCACAGACATGGTGACCCTCAAACCGAAAAAAACAATTACCGGATAAGTTACAGCACAAAATAACAATGATACTCCTATCATTACAATCCTTATCGTCATGAGGATGCCGATGAGTTCTTTCTTGTTTCCTGATTTGATAAGGACCCAATAATTTGTCTTATCCATTGAATTAGGAAAGAAGCCCTGATATACAAGCAGTTTATCCCCCGGGTTAAAAATCCAGTAGAGCCAGGTAGTAACCCATCCTCTGCCGGTATCCACATGACCATATCCTCCGGCCAAAATCTTTGCAGCATGATCGGGGTAGTAAGTCTGTAACCTCTCCCCGCCGTCTCCGGCAGCGTCCGACCCGAATTCAATGCCTTCACCCGGTTGAATAAACAGATGCCCGTCCCGGTTTACAAGCATTAACCCGCTCGAATTAATATTATTAAACAGATTAAGAAGGTTTTCTCCCATGACGTCGACTGCGAGGATGCCGGTTCTTTCGCCTGATGCGCTAAATACAGGCTCGGCAAAACGGATAAGCGGCTCCCGTTTCACCCCTGTCAGGCCGTTTTTTATTTGGAGACTAAAGGGCGATATATAGATCATTCCCTTATTAAGTTTCATAGTGTCTGCAAATGCGCCGTGATCTTTATCGTGTATCTTGTTTTTAGTGGCAACTTCAGCTTTTTCCCCATCAAAGTACGTCCTTACAACCTCTTTACCCGTACTGTCAATATATATTATTTGTGAATAAATCCTTTTAACCTCCATATATTTAATAAACTTATTTTCCATCTGCAAAAGCCACTTGTCTGTCTCATTTTCTTCTTTTGCGTTAACTGCATGTATAAGGTTATACGTTGCATCACCTGAAAAAAGAGCGATATCTGCTTTAATCCCGGTTATGAATGATTCTACCTTTGTAGTTTCATATTGAAGGTCGTCTGAAAAAGACTGAATGACACCGCGGGTAATATATTTTTGGATGGTATAATCGCTTATAATACCGATCAGGGCAATCGTAATGGTAACGATAAGAATGAGGAAAATAATAAATTTGTTACTGAGGGTTTTTAACATCAGCTCCTGCTTATATAAGGCTGTTTTTTATAAATGCATTCCTTAAAATAAATGAAATATTCTCATCAATTATCTCCGTAGTTATTAGAGCCTTCACCTTTTATATGTTTATCGGTTTTTTTGCTGTTTCCTTTAATGTAGTTGTCGCCACAATATTTTTTCCAACGGTTATTTTTTCAGCGGGAATGATTTTCAAAACAGATATTGTTATAATAACCTCGCTTGATTATTGAACAGTGGATGCGGTAACAGGCCTCGTCAGTATATTTCAGATTAACCGGCCGGCTAAACTGCAAGCTTTCATTCAAGAACTCCGGATGTAACATATACATTCGGAAACAATTTAACCTGGAACACTATGTACAACATACTGAAAAAAGAAACTATAGCTCCGCAGGTTGATGCAATGATAGTCGAAGCTCCGTACATTGCGAGACACCATCAGGCAGGCAACTTCGTGGTATTGCGCATCGATGAAAAAGGGGAGAGAATCCCCCTCACCATCGCGGACTCGGACAGTGAAAAAGGGACCATCACACTTCTCTTCCAGAAAATAGGCAAGACAACTGAAGAACTGGGAACATTGAAAACCGGAAAAGCAATCCGGGACATAGCCGGCCCCCTTGGCCATGCGACCCCGATCATGGACTACGGTTATTGCGTCTTGGTTGGCGGAGGAATTGGATCAGCTACACTCTACCCAATTCTCAAGGCGTTGAAGGGAAAAAGCAACAATGTCACTGTTATCCTCGGTGCAAGGAACAAAGAGCTCCTGATCTGGGGAGACAGGTTCAAGGAACTCGCTGATGAGGTGCTGCTTACTACAGACGATGGAAGTTCAGGGAGAAAAGGGCTGGTCACAGAGGCGTTAAAGGAAGTAATGGACAAGTCCAAAGTGGAAATAGTAATAGCAGTAGGGCCGATAAGGATGATGCAGGCGGTAGCAGAGCTGACAAAACCATATAACGTAAAGACCCTTGTGAGCCTGAATCCTGTAATGGTTGAAGGCACAGGCATGTGCGGTGCCTGCAGGGTCAATGTAGGAGGAAAGACCAGATTCGCCTGCGTAGAAGGGCCTGAGTTTGACGCGCATGAAGTGGACTTCAAGGAGCTCGCCAACAGGCTGGGATTTTACCGGGAAGAAGAACAAGCGTCAATGGAGATATTCAAGAAGAAAAAATGCAAAGGAAGGTGTAAAAAAAGTAACAAAGGCACATAGGGACAAAGGCACAGAGGATATCTGCTTTAACTCTGTGCCTTTGTCCCTTTGCCACTTTGTGCCTTTTTTTATTTTTATCATGAGAGCAAGAGACCCGAAAAAAAGAAGCAAAGATTTCAAGGAAGTGGCCCTCGGCCTGACCGAGAAGCAGGCTGTCAAAGAGGCAAAGCGCTGTCTGCAGTGCAAAAAGCCAAAGTGTGTAGAGGGCTGTCCGGTGGAGATCAATATCCCGGCATTCATCGGTAAAATAAGAGACACCGATTCCCCGGGGGCGCTTAACGTTATCAGGCAGTACAATATGCTTCCGGCCATATGCGGGAGGGTCTGTCCGCAGGAAAACCAGTGTCAGGGCCGCTGTATACTGGGCAAGAAAAAAACACCCATTGCGATAGGGGCGCTTGAGAGATTCGCAGCGGATTATGATGCTAAGAACAGCAGTCCAGAAAAGCCTGTGCAGATAAAGCCCAACGGTCATAAAGTGGCAGTCGTCGGCTCAGGCCCGGCAGGGTTGACAGTAGCTGCCGACCTTGCAAAGCTCGGCTATGAAATTACCATATTTGAGGCCCTTCATGAGGCAGGGGGAGTGCTCGTATACGGCATCCCGGAATTCAGGCTCCCCAAGAAGATCATTCAGAGGGAAATTGAATACGTAAAAAGCCTCGGTGTAAAGATACAGCTCAACTGGGTGGTGGGAAGGACCCAAACAGTTGAGGAGCTTTTTGAAGAAGGATATAAGGCGGTATTCATCGGTGTCGGCGCCGGGTCTCCTAAATATATGTCGATACCGGGTGAGAATCTGAACAACGTTTATTTTGCATCCGAGTTTCTTACAAGGGTAAACCTGATGAAGGCGGAGCAGTTTCCCAAATATGATACTCCAGTGAAGAAAGCTAAAAGGGTGGCTGTCATCGGGGGCGGTAATGTAGCGATGGATTCGGCAAGGACCGCGCTGAGGCTTGGAGCAGAGAAGGTATATATAGTCTACAGAAGGACCGAGGCAGAGATGCCTGCAAGGCTTGAAGAGTTGGAGCACGCAAAAGAGGAAGGGATAGATTTCAGGTACCTGTCAAATCCCAAGGAGATAATCGGAGATGAAAGGGGCTATGTAAAGGCCATGAGATGTGACAAGATGGTGCTTTGCGAGCCTGACGCATCCGGCAGGAGAAAGCCGGAGTGTTCAGGGGAGGAATTCATCCTTGAGGTTGATCAGGTGATCATGGCAATCGGGCAGACATCAAACCCCATCCTGGTCAGATCAATTAAGGGCCTGAATCTGTGGGGGGCAGGTTATATAGAAGTTGACGAAAACGGCGCCTCAAACATCCCCGGCATCTTTGCCGGAGGCGACATATCCACCGGCGCTGCCACGGTCATAAGCGCAATGGGCGCTGGTAAACGCGCGGCACGGGCCATTCATGACTACATTAGATCAAGTTATCCTGCCTGAAAGCAAAAAATTCTATGGAACTGCGAAACTCATGCACTGCTATGATATCTCTCTATTTCTCTATCATCACAGCGCACGACTTGTATTCCGGTGTCCCGGTAATCGGGTCTTTGTGCTCTGAAGTCAGCAGGTTTGAAAGCGCCTCCGGGAAATGAAATGTAAGAAATACATTGCCCGGCTGTGAACGGTCGGTCACCCTGACCTTTACCCTGATCTTGCCCCTTCTTGAAGAGACATTTACCCTGTCGCCGTTTTTAATTTTCAGCTTTATGGCGTCTTCGGCATTTATCTCAAGCAGTTCCTCAGGAACAAGCTCCATAATGCCCGGGACCCTTCTGGTCATTGAGCCGTTATTATAGTGTTCCCGGATCCTGCCTGTTATGAGAACATAAGGATATTCCTTGTTCGGCACTTCACCGGAGCCCTTATGGTCCAGAGCCATAAATTTGGCCAAGCCTCCTGGTCTGGAGAAGAGGTCTGTATAAAGAGTGGTTGTTCCCGGGTGGTCTTTTGTCGGACACGGCCACTGCAGGCTCTCTTTCTCAAGACGGTCATAACTTATTCCGCCGTAAATCGTGACAAGGCCTGCTATCTCATCCATGATCTCTGATGGGTGGTTATAATTCATGGGATATCCCATCTTCGTAGCAATCTTGCAAATGACCTGCCACTCGGCCTTTCCGGCTATGGGCTCAATGGCCTTTCTCACGCGCTGGACCCTGCGCTCGCCGTTGGTAAAGGTGCCGTCCTTTTCCGCAAAACTGGCGCCGGGGAGTATCACATGCGCGTGCTTTGTGGTCTCGGTATGAAAGATGTCCTGTACCACGAGGAATTCAAGTGAACTCAGCGCCTTTCTTACCTCATTGATGTTCGGGTCTGTCTGCGCCGGGTCTTCGCCGAGTATGAAGATACCTTTGAATTTCCCCTCGCACGCCTTTTCGAGCATCTCAACTGATTTAAGACCTATCTCAGGTGACATTGGTATGCCCCATGCCTTTTCAAATTTATCACGCGCCTCGGCGCTTGTAACTGATTGATATCCGGGAAATGTGGCCGGTAACGGGCCGAGGTCTGAAGCTCCCTGGACATTGTTCTGTCCTCTAAGCGCCATAATACCCGTTGCCGGTCTGCCTAAATGACCGCATACAAGGGCGAGATTTGCAATTGCCATTGCGTTTTCAGTGCCTGTCTGGTGTTCGGTCACCCCGAGACCGTAGACGATCATCGCATTGCCGGCATGTGAATACAGGCGGGCGGCCTCAATAATATTTTCCTTTGAAACGCCGGTCAGTTTCTCGACTCTTTTAAGATCATATTCTTTTACCTTCTTCCTTAACTCCTCAAATCCCTCGGTGCGCTTAGCAATAAATTCCTTGTTCTCCCAGCCTTCACTCAATATCACATTTATCAGGCCGTTAAGAAGGGCTATGTTGCTGCCGGGGCGGAGATTGAGCCATACGTCCGCGCGCCTTGCCATCCATGTCTTTCTCGGATCGCCGACAACGAGTTTGGCCCCGTTGCGAAGCGCCTGCTTCAGATAAATGGAAACAATAGGGTGCGCCTCTGTCGGGTTGGAGCCGAACAGGAAAAGGGTATCTATGTCCGGCATCTGTGCTAATGAATTCGTGGCAGCTCCTGCTCCCAGGCTGGTGGCCAGACCGGCCACAGTAGGGGCGTGTCAGACACGGGCGCAGTTGTCTACATTGTTGTTCTTAAATACGGTCCTTGCAAATTTGGCAATCAGGAAGTTTTCTTCATTAGTGCAGCGTGATGATGAAAAGGCCCCCACTGATTTGTTCCCGTATTTCTTAATAAGCCCGGTAAATTTATCGGCAATCAGGTCAATTGCTTCATCCCACGTGGCCTCATAAAAACTGTCGCCTCTCCTGATTAGCGGGGTCTTTATCCTGTCAGCGCTGTGAATAAAATCATATCCGTATCTGCCTTTGATACAGAGGTTGCCGTGATTGACAGGCGTGTCATAGGCAGATGTAACTTTTATCACTTTACCTTTTTTAACATTTAAATCAAAATTACAGCCGGTCCCGCAGTAGGAACAGGTGGTCCTTACCTTCGTCATATCATATGAGCGGCCTTTGCCCCTGCCCTTTCTGTCAGTAAGGGCGCCGGTCGGACATGTAGAGACACACTGCCCGCAAAATTCACAGTTGTCCAGGGAGCGGGGCTTTCTAAACGCCGTATCCGGCATGGAGTTAAACCCCCTGCCGACAAGGTCTATGGTCCCTGCCATAACAACTTCATTGCATATCCTGACGCACCTTCCGCACAGTATGCATTTATTCGGTTCATATGTGATAAACGGATTATCTTCACGGATGGGCAAGTCCCATTGCTCTCCTTTAAAACGTGAACTGTCCACTTCATATTTGTACGCAAGGTCCTGAAGGGCACAGTCCCCTGTCTTTTCGCATCTCATACAGTCATTCGGATGGTTTGATAAAAGCAGTGAGATCAGATTTTTTCTTATCCTTGTAATTGCCTCGTTTTCAGTACAAACTTCCATATTATTTGTCACAGGGGTTGTACACGCAGGCAGCGGTCTGCCGACGCCCTTGACCTGGACTATACATAAACGGCATCCGCCGTATGGCTCGAGACGATCGTCGTGGCAAAGGGTAGGTATTTCAACACCGGCTTTTTTAGCGGCCTCCAGAATTGTTTCATCTCTTTCGCACACAACCTCTGTGCCGTCTATTTTTACTTTCTTTATCTTTTTCTCGGGCACAACCAAACCTCCATAATCAATTAACAATTGATTATTAATAATTGTTAATTGTCTTTATTTACTCCCATACGTAATTGACCAGCTTCATAAACTTATCATTCATCTCGCGTAATATCTCATTAATGGCAATCGTCATTTCCCGGGCTATTTTGTAAGCTGTCTGAGGGTTTTCACTCAATAGTTTTTCCATATCTTTTCTCCGGAGGACCAGCACCTTCGTATCCTCAAGCGCCTCGATGGTCGCAGAATGATTGCGGCCGTCAAGGAGAGAGAGTTCACCGAAAAAATTATTTTCCTTTAACACGGCAAGAATCTGTTTGGTCTCTTCCTTTGTCCTCTTGGTGACCCTGACCTTCCCGTAATCAATTATATGCAGACCCTGTTCGGGGCTGCCTTCTTCCCAGATTACTTTGCCTTTTTTATAAAATTCTTCTAAAAGCATAGGCGCAATCATGTTGAGCTCGCCTTCTGTAAAATCTTTAAATAGTATAATTTCTTTTAATCTCTGTCTGCTTACCATAACTCCCCCTTATTATCTCACCTTACGTAATAGATTTAAACGGACAGGCATCAAAACATGCCCCGCATTTTATACATTTCGATTTGTAAATAAAGGCCTTTTGCTTCGGCAGCCAGATAATTGCGCCTGAAGGACAAACCCTCGCGCATTTGCCGCACATCTTGCAGGACGTCGTATCTACAACATACTGGCGTAATGCCTTGCATACTCCCGCCGGACATATTCCCTTTTTGATGTGTGACTCATATTCTTCCCTGAAAAAGTTTATGGTCGAAAGAATCGGATTCGGAGCTGACTGTCCCAGACCGCACAGGGATGACAATTTAATGTCTGTACCGAGTTCTATCAGTAAGTCTATGTCCTCCTCTTTTCCATTGCCCTCGGTAATTCTTGTCAATATCTCGAGCATCCTCTTTGTACCTATCCTGCATGGGACACATTTCCCGCACGATTCATTCTGGGTGAATGATATAAAGAATTTGGCCATATCTACCATGCAGGTGGCATTATCCATAACGACCATGCCGCCTGAACCCATCATTGAGCCGATCCTCATTAACGATTCGTAATCTACGGGCATATCAATGTGGGACGCCGGGATGCATCCGCCTGACGGTCCGCCGGTCTGGACGGCTTTCAGCTCGCGGTTCTTTTTCTCCATACCGCCGCCGATGTCGTAAATAATCTCTTTAAGTGATATGCCCATCGGCACTTCGATGAGGCCCGTATTTCTTATATTTCCGGTAAGGGCAAAGACCTTGGTGCCTTTGCTTTGTTCGGAGCCGATGGAGGAAAACCACTTGGCGCCTTTTGTTATTATCGTCGGGAGGTTCGCCAGTGTTTCAACGTTGTTTATGACTGTAGGTTTGCCCCTCAATCCTTTATTGACAGGGAACGGGGGTTTCGAACGCGGCATGCCTCGTTTGCCTTCTATTGAGGCTATGAGCGCGGTTTCTTCGCCGCAGATAAACGCGCCTGCGCCTTCCTTGATACGGATATCAAAATCAAACCCGCTTTTAAAAATATTCTTTCCGAGAAAGCCTTTGTCCGTTGCCTCTGCTATGGCGATCTTCAGCCTTTCTATTGCAAGGGGATACTCCGCGCGGATATATATATAACCTATGCCAGCACCTATGGCATATCCGCCGATTATCATGCCTTCAATTACCGAGTGCGGATTGCCTTCAATGACCGAACGGTCCATGAATGCCCCTGGATCGCCTTCGTCTGCGTTACATATAATATACTTGGTTTCACTCCTGGACATGCTGCAGAATTCCCACTTAAGTCCGGTAAGGAAGCCTGCCCCGCCGCGGCCGCGAAGACCTGATTTCTTGACCTCTTCTATTACTTCAAATTCAGTCAATGAGATCGCCTTCTTTGCACCCTCATACCCCCCTATCTCTATATAGGCGTTAATATCTTCCGGGTCAATCTGACCGCACTGTTTAAGGAGGATCTTTGTCTGTTTATCATGGAATGTATGGTATTCCGGACCGACAAGCCATTCTTCGACAGGTTTACCATTAATAATATGATCTTCAACTATACGTCCCACTTTTTCAGGGTTAACAAACTGATAAGTTGATAAGTTCCCGTCTATTATTACATCTACAAGTACATCCTTTGCGCAAAAACCACGGCATCCGGTCTTATTAACGCATTTCTTTTCAACATCAGCTCCAAGCCCGCGGGCATGCAGTTCCGAACGAAACGTATCAATGACTTCCTGGCTGCCCGCAGCCAGTCCGCCGGTCCCCAAACATACCCTTATGGTCAAACCTTTTTCATCCGCACCCCCGGCTTTTGAGCTGGGTTTGGTCTTAGCTTTAGCTTTGATTTTTTTCTTCTCAGCCATTCAATCCGCCTTTTATGCGAAATAAAATTTACGTTATAACAAGTTCCCTAGCTCGATGAACTCTTTTCATATTCTTTCAGCATTTTTGAAGCCTTGTCCGGAGACATACTTCCATAGACCTTTTTATTAACGATGAGCACAGGAGCAATACTGCATGCTCCGATACACGCCAGCTTTTCCAGAGTAAACTGACCGTCTGCGGTGGTGTCCTCACCTTCCGCAATTGCAAGGTCGGCTCTCATTCTGTTTATCATCGGTTCTGCGCCTTTTACATGGCAGGCTGTTCCGCAGCAAGCTGTTATTATATGTTTACCGCGGGGTTTCAAATAGAACTGGGCATAAAAAGTGGCAACACCAAAGAAATTGCTGGCAGGTATATTGAGCTTTTCAGAAAACCAGAATACTACATCTTCGGGAATATACCCGAAGCTTTCCTGCACATGCTGAAGTATCGATATGATGCTCCCTTTCCCTTCGATATACTTATTCAGAATAGTTTCACATTTTATGTTATTCATATGAACCACCTTTTCAGGGATGTTATCGCGGTTGTCTATTTTTATTTTGCAGCAAGGAGTTCCTGAACGCCTGCTTTAATTAAGTTGTGAGCAACTATTTTAATATATTTAATGGATGCAAAGTCAATTCGGAATAAATTAATAAGCAAAAATAATATATAATTTCAGTCAGGAGCAATAATATTATCCTTAATATTGCATAAGCAGGGCAGGTGAGATTGCCGCAAAACCTTTACAATGCGATTGGATATTGAAAACAAGTGACAACAGCAGGAATAAACTTTGGGTCAAGTTCAAAACAATATCGATATGCTTTGTGAAGTCTCTCTACGGTATCGCAGGTAAAGCTTTTACATCAATCTCACCTGCCCTTATACTCTATTCATAGGGGAGGTTTCATGAAATATCAGACCGGCAAACCCGGAAGAATAGTTGTTGCAAAATTTGATGACCATGATGATGTGCTTGGCAGTCTTGTCACTATAGCCCGGAAAGAAAATATCAGGGCCGGCGTCTTTTATCTGGTCGGCGGGATGCGTGAAGGGAGAATTGTAGTCGGTCCGGAAACCGAAGAGCTGCCGCCGAAGCCTGTATGGAAGGAACTGGGGGAAAGCCATGAAGTGCTCGGACTGGGTACGATCTTCTGGCAGGAGGATGAACCCAGGATACATTTTCACGGGGCCTTCGGAAAGAAAGATATGGTCAAGATCGGGTGCCTGCGTGAGAAGTCGGAGACCTTTCTTGTACTGGAGGCAATAATAATTGAAATGGAAGGGATAAACGCAGCGAGAGAGCTTGATCCGGCTTCCGGGATGGTATTGCTGAAGTTATAAACTGATTTCAGCCCTTCACCTTAATCCCCAGCTTTTTTATCTTGGCCCTTATCGTATTGCGATTAATGCCGAGCAGACGGGCAGCTCTTATTTGATTTCCTTTAGTCTCGTTCAGCACCATTAATATAAGTGACTTCTCAACCTCCGGGATGACCATGTCATAGAGATTAAATGACTCAAAGCGATTAATATTCCGCATGAACCCTTTGAGTTTGGATTCAACGAACTTCCCGATCGAGCGGGCCTGTCTGTGTTTAAGGTCGAAATCTTCAATTTCCAGCGTAGCTCCATCCGATATAACACATGCCTTCTTTACTGCAATTTCAAGCTCCTTCTCATCTCCCGGCCAGTCATAGGCTGTAAGGTACTCTTCAGTGTCCTTAGAGAGTATTTTGTTTTCCGTGCCTATCTGTTCCGCGGCCAATCTGATATATTGCCCCGCAAGCTGAAGAATGTCCTCTTTACGTTCTTTTAGGGGAAGGGTGCCTGTCTCTTGATTATTGTCAGTCATATTAAAACCTGATCAGCGCAAAGCCCGGTCATTTTATACATTAAGCCTCTGCGCCAATATTAACTTTTTTCAATAATTATATTATCAATCAGTCTTGTATTTCCAATCTTAACGGCAATGCATATTGCCGCAGGGAATTTTACTCTCTGAACAGGCGCAAGGCTGTACGGGTCAACGATTTCGATATAATCTGTTTTTGCAAGGGTCTCTGTCTTTATCAATGCGTCCATTTCTTTCCTGACAGCTGATATATTGTCCTGTCCTCCTGAAAGAATAAACTCCTCCCCGAGTTTTAATGCCTTATATAATATCAAAGACGCTTTTCTTTCTTCCTCATTTAAATAAACGTTCCTTGAGCTCATGGCCAGCCCGTCATGTTCCCTCACTGTCGGTGATACCACAATATTGGTATCGAAATTAAGTTCGCTTACCAGTTTTTTTATGACCACTGTCTGCTGAAAATCCTTCTGGCCGAAATATGCCCTGTCGGGCATAACGATATTAAAAAGCTTTGCAACTACTGTTGCTACACCGTTGAAATGTCCGGGTCTTGATGCCCCGCAAAGGACCTTTCCGACACCGCCGATATCGATTGAAATTGAAAAGCCATCCGGATACATTTCATTATTATCAGGCATGAAAACAGCATCAACGTGCGAAGCGGACAGTTTTATTAAATCGCCTTCAATGTCCCTCGGGTACTTTTGAAAATCTTCATTCGGCCCGAACTGCGCGGGGTTTACAAAGATGCTGACAATGGTCCTGTCATTTTCTTCTTTTGAACGCCTTACAAGACTGAGGTGGCCTTCATGCAGCGCCCCCATAGTAGGCACAAACCCTGTAGCTTTTCCTTCTCCAAGCCACCTGCTTATGCTCTGCATCTCTTTTATGGTTTTTATGATCTGCATGTGCCTTATCCCCAAAATATTCCAGTTGGGTCTTCATTAATCTCAGCCAAAATTTCATCAATATTTTTTGTTGGTTCAATATCGTAATATTCATGCCATTTATCATTTCGGTCCGCACAATAAAGAGTCCATTCGCCTGTCTTGTTATCATATCGCATCTGCGCGACCGGCATGGATGTCCATTCTTTCATGTCAGGATGCCACGGCGCCCTGTTTTCAAACAAGATAACACTGTTACCGCGTATATTATACGAGACGTTCAGTTTATCCAGTACATGAGTCGGCACTTTTTTCTTGCAATATTCCCCGACCTTCTTTTCAATCAGTGTTTTTACCAAAACCGGCAATGGCATGTTTTAGTCTCCTTTTTATAACTTCCTTACCTGCCCCTTGCTCCCAGCTTTTTTATCTGCAAATCTTCGGTAAGCAGCTTCATCTGCTGGATTGCAATTTTATTCAATTTCAAAAGGCGTTCTCCCTGAGGCAGGCCGTCATTAATAAAATGAGCGTTCAGGTTTTCAAGATTGGACAGACAGACAAGCTGCGAAACATTGGCATAATCCCGGATGTTTCCTTTTTTACCTGTACTAGTATCCCGCCATTCCTTAGCCGTCATGCCGAACAATGCCATATTCAGCACATCAGCTTCGGATGCATAGATGTTGTTGATCTGTTGTTTGGTAAGTTCAGCAGGGATCAAATTCTCTTTGATCGCATCCGTATGTATCCGGTAGTTTATTTTTGTAAGGTTGCGCCGGATATCCCAGCCGAGCTGTTTCAGTTCCTGCTCTTTGAGCCGCTGGAACTCCTTGATGAGGTAAAGCTTGAATTCTACTGAGATCCATGATGCAAATTCAAAAGCAATGTCTTTATGAGCATATGTGCCGCCATAACGACCTGGTTTGGAAACGATGCCGATAGCGTTAGTTTTTTCAATCCATTGCCATGGTGTCAAGGTAAAACTGTTAAGCCCGGCCTGTTTTTTAAACCCGTCGAATTCGACGGGTTTAAAATCCGGATTATTAAGGTGCTCCCATATGCCAAGGAATTCGATGGTGTTGCGGTTTCTGAGCCAGTTCCTGATCAGATCGTCAGTTCTTTCCGCATTCTTGTATCTTGCAATGTCAGTCAGCGAAATATAATCCTGATCTTTTGTGGTAACTACTGAGATTTCTTTTCCATGTACATTCATGTTGGCCATTTTCTGTCCCCCCTTTTTACTTGCATTCCCCTGAGAAAATTACGATTTGTAAATAAACGCCACACTCAGCCCTCACACCCCCACCTCCACAATCTTCATCGTATCATTACCAAATATATCAACAACCTTGACGGCGATTTTATATCGTCCCTTCGTTCAGTCCCGGCATACTGCTAATTTTATACCAAAGCATGGCATTTTTGCATTGAAAATATGGTTTGATAAAGAACGCGGATATTGCAGATTTCAAAGGCGAGCGGTAGAGGAGTTAGTTGTTGTTAAAAGAAAATGAAGTATTGCTTACATCTTTTTTATTTCACGCATAAGCGTGCTGAACAATTCCCGCTCTTTTAAAGTCTTCACAACCTTGCCGTGTTTAAAAAGTATGCCCATGCCCTTTCCTCCGGCAATCCCGATATCAGCCTCACGCGCTTCACCGGGTCCGTTGACTACGCATCCCGTTACAGCGACTTTCAGTGGTTTATTGATTTTTATCAATCCTGCTTCGACCTTCCCGACAATTCCGCGA
>JACQXG010000104.1 GCA_016208905.1 Nitrospirota bacterium | reverse complement strand
TGCCTGATTTAATTGCAACAATCAAGGATTATCTGGAAAACCATAATCAGAATCCACAGGTGTTTGTGTGGAGCGCGCCAGTGGAACAGATTCTGATGAAAATAGCTAAATGTAAAGAAGCGTTGGACGCACTACACTAGGCATAACCATTATCCTCCGGTTGTCAAGGGCAAAGATCACCCGTCACGGAATTTGAAACGAATCTCTCAGAACCTGCTGATGAGGTACACAGCCGGGGAGATGCCCCGGTAGTTGTTCGGGTCGGTGTGCTGCGGGAACTCGGCTTTGCCGGTCTGCATGATGAAACCTTTTACGCTGATCTCACCTTCAAGGTTAGCGCTCAACACCCTGCTGGCCCCCAAGGTAAGAGAATACTTTTCTCTCCTCCCGACAAAATTCGAGGAGCCTTCGGGATAATCGTTTTTGTCGACAAGGAGGGCCTGCAATGACGACTTCAAAGTCGTCCTGCCGTCCACGAAATATCTGAATGCAAGGTCACCTTGCCATTCGTTGCCGTGGTTATTTCTGTCTTCGGTGAAGATCCCCCCTGACGTATCCTGGAACCTGCTCTTGTTCCTGAAGATGCTGCGGATACCGGCTGCTGCGTCCCATTTCACCTGCCTGTAATTGACCCCGACGCCTAAAAGACAATACCCGCCTTCCTGGAAAAAGTCTTCACCGTCAACCTTGTCTTTGTCGAACCAGGCATAGTGTGAAAAGATACGCGTCTGCCAGTTCTCATTGAAATAATAATCAAGCTCAATGCTGGTATTGAAAATATCGCCGGGGTTATAATCCTGCAGGCTTTTGCTGAAGTCATATTCTCCGCGCCACAGATATCCTAAGCCGAAACCGGCAGCCAGATCGCCCCACTCCTTTGCCACGGAAATCGTCGGATTTACGTTATACCCTTCGCCGAATTTATTGATTGATATGAGGTCGGAATCCATGATGAGGACCAATTCGTCCTGCTCGAAGTTCGTCTTACCGGTAGGCAGGTTGAACCCGATCCCAAGGACAACATCAAGAGGCAGTTTATCCGAAATTCCGTACCTGAAATTCAGTTTCGTGTCGAGCATATTGGACAATGTCTTGCTTCCCTGGCCGGTAAAGTTTACATGAGTATTAGCATATCCGGTCAGTATGCTGAAAGACATTTTGTCCTGCTCTGCTTCGATTCTCAGTGGGATATAAGACTGGCTGGCTTCGTTGTCCTTCGTGTCATCCCACCAGTCATAATGAAAGCCGGTTTGCACCTGAGTCTCAATAGCAAAGCTCATCCCTGCTAAAAAAGTAACGGCAAGAGTTAACAGTGTTAAGACAAATTTATTCATGTCTATCTCTTTAAATGTTCCTTCCATACAAATTTTACCTAACTACGGGAGGCAAGGCGATGGAGCTGCCGCAGCGCCTGTTACGTCAATAAAATCTCCGTAGTAATCACAAATATCCTCTCCCGCTCCGCAGGAAGGATACGAATACTTAACCGGCGGTATGCGGTCCCACCTGTTATTTTTAGCATCAATGCTGTAATCTGCAAAATTAAAAAGATCGTCATTCGAATTACAGCTTATCGTGTTATTATTAATTATTGGATTCCCTCCGTTGATATATACTCCGTAAGAAGAATTATTTGTAATTGTATTGTTGTTATTTATAACCGGGTTTCCTCCGCTAATATATATCCCGTTTCCATTTGTCATAATTGTATTGTTTAAGATACCAGGACTGCCGTTTGATACAACAATACCATCATCATTATTAGCAATTGTATTTCCAGAAATGGTCGGGCTGCCGCCCGTGATCAGTATTCCAGGGCTTCCCTCACACTGGATATTCCTGATGGTAGAATTTATCACTGAAGAATTCGCAGATAATGTAATCCCGGTAGAAACGCAGAAGCTGGTCGCATCGATGACGCAACCAGAAACAATTATTGGCTGACTCATATCATCTATTCCAGTGTCCTCAACTATAACAGCACAGCCTTTTATAGTTGCGCCTGCAGCGCCCTGTATTATATTGCCGAAAGAGCCTGTTCCGTCAATTATTGTAGAATGATTGGATCCAAGACAGACAAGCGACATGCCGGACAACAGGGCTAAAGGGAAATCCTCCGTTGCATCGTTATATGTCCCTGCTTCTACACAAATGGCATCGTTTGCGCCTGCATGAACGCGTAGTGTGTTAGAGATTGTCTGACACGGCTGATCGGACGCACAGCCCGGCGAATTATCTGAGCCTGCTCTGGAGACGTACCAGCAGCGAATGCCTGTCCGTTCGGCAGTATTGCTGTCTCTGTTGCCTGCCGCATCCTTAGCCCTTACAACAAAGTAGTAGGTTGTGCCTGGAGTCAATCCCGTTGTAATTGTGTGGCTTGTTGCCCCTGCCGGAGTTGTAAAGTCAGGGGCGCTGAAATTCTGCCCCCCGCTTGAGGCTGATATGTAAATGTCATACACAATGGCTGCCTGCTGGGATACATCGTCCGTTGCCGGACTCCAGAAAAGAGTAACTGATGTTGAGGTTGCAGTAACAGAGGTAAGCCCTCCGAAAACAGGCGGGACATTTATTTTTTCCAGCACCAGTGTTAATGAAAGAGGCGTGCCTTCCAGATTTACGAGTTGCACCGCCCTGTACAAGACATTATTCCGGGCATCAATACCCTCAACCGTGATAAATCTGTCAGGCCCGTTAAGGACATCTATTGAAATAGTTATGGAACTCATCCCTGATACGTCGTACTCATTGACCATGGTATCCATGTCCTCAGCCGATATTGTCACCCGGATAAAGACAACATCGGGGGGTATTGAGGAGGTTTCACGGGCAGCCGCAACAGTGGACGCAGCCGTCATTTCGTTTCCGAGTTTAATTGTAATATTCGTAGTCCGGCCGCTGTCAGATGACTCTCCTCCGCCACTGCCGCACTGGGTGTTCATCAATAATAATCCGCAGGCAAAAATGAAAATTAATATTTTTCTCATGGGTAATCTTTTTATATCACTGCTGAAATCTCAAATCTATGCTCAAAGGCGTTGAAATGTTCTTCGGCTCCGGTTTTCTGTATTCCGGTTCCGTGGGCGTCAACTGGTCCGTCAGGGACGTTTGATCATTGATGTCCTGTGCCAGCTCCCTGCTTCTGCTCATTACAAGATTAAGCATGTCCAATTCTGTTAAAGCGTCTTTTGCGATGCAGATGCCCGGGTCTTTTTTCAATGCCTTTTTGTACAGCTCTGCCGCCTCCTTATAATTGCCGCGGTCGCTTGCGTCAATTCCCTGAAAGAGCGCCATAAGGGCAGCATTATCTGTTGAACAGGGTTTTCTCAGCTTAGTTTCCTTTTCAGGAGTAATTTCTACCTTCAATAATTTGATGGTGTCAAACAGGATGTCTTTTTCAAGCCTGAATAATTCCGTAAGCGCGCCTTCGCTCGCAGGCTGTCCGAGCATCCGGGAATCCCGAACATCTAAAAGCTGCGACTGCAACTGAAGGACTTCAGGCTTTCCCTCTGCAATGTCTCCTCCAAGCATCCATCTGGCTCCTAACAACTTACCAACGCGGGGCGCAGTATCAGGGTCGACCAATCCGGATGCTCCAAGGCCTATCTCTTCAGTAAGGGCCTGAAGTTTTGTCCTTTCAACCACCTGAAGGCCTTCAACACTGGAAAGGTCTGTTATAAGCATAAGCGCCATACCTTTCTGAAGGGGATCCAGGCCGGGTTGTCCGGTCTTGTTGTGGAAATAAAGAACGGACAGCGTATTTTTGCCCTCAACGGTTTTCAGTCCTTTCTCTTCTTCAAGCGCTTTCTTTGCCCATGATCTTGCATCACTGGTTATAACTTCTCCGGCCCATGATGAAGAAGATAAGATCAAAACAAGGGAGAGTGAAATAATAATCGTTAATTTTCTGGACAGGTAAGTTTTCATATGAATAAAAAGATGTTAGTTAGTATATACCACATTTTTTCCGCTTTGGCAAAAAAAAAATTTGATGACTATTTTTATAATTCTTAACCAATATTGTCAAGGGATTTTTTAACTGCATTTTTTAACTGGGGCAAAAAAGCCAGATAGTACAATAGTGCAGAAATACAAAAAGAGGGGGTAAGGAACTTATTTACCGTCTTCTTTGACAGGTAATTTATATTTCTCGATCAGATCATACAACGTCGGCCTGCTGATGCCCAATTCCTCCGACGCGCGCTTTATGTTCCCGTTGTTCCTCTCAACCGCGCTTTCGATAAGGTCTCTCTCAAGTTTTGTGCGTGCCTCTTTTAATGTGATGCCGTCATAGCGTTTCTCAATATTTCCCAGAATCGATTCGGGCAGTAACTGCCCTTCCAGCCCTAAATTGTGAGGCTCTATTATATTGGTGTCCGAGGTTATCACAGCCTTCTGGAGCTTGTTCTCAAGCTCCCTGACATTGCCCGGCCATGAATATCTCTCAATCGCATCAAGCGCGGACTTGCTTAATCCCTTTATCTTCTTTTTAAACATTACCTTGTATCTTTCAAGAAATACGTTGGCAAGCAGCGTTATATCTTCAACCCTTTCCCTCAGCGGCGGGATATTAATCGAGATAACGCTTATCCTGAAAAACAGGTCTTCACGGAACCGCCCCTCTTTCATGGCAGTAATCAGATCAATATTTGTTGCGGCAATTACCCTGGTATCTATTTCTATATCTTTTCTGCCCCCCACGCGCTGGAACTTTTTCTCCTGCAGAAATCTCAATAATTTTGACTGAAGCATGGTTGACATCTCTCCTATTTCGTCAAGGAAAAGCGTCCCTTTGTCCGCATATTCAAACTTGCCGTTCTGCTGGGCATATGCGTTTGTAAATGCGCCTTTTTCATGTCCAAAAAGCTCTGATTCAAGAAGCGTGTCGGGTATGGCCCCGCAATTGATTGGAATAAAAGGGCCGTTCCGCCGTGAGCTTTTTTCATGAATGGCCCGCGCAACCAGCTCTTTGCCGGTACCGCTCTCTCCTGTTACGAGAACTGTCGCGTCAGTGGAAGCCACCTTTTTTATGGTTGTGAAGATATTCACCATTTCCGGGCTTTCCCCTATCATGCCGGCAAATCCGACCTCCTTGTCGAGGATCGTGTGTAATTTGCGGTTTTCATTTTCTATTTCATATAGGTGATACGCCCTTTGTATAATCACTTTTAGTTCATTCATATTGACCGGCTTCAGGTAGTAATCGTAAGCGCCCATTTGAATGGCGCTTAAGGCATTTTCCCTGTCGTTGTTGCCGGTAACCATTATTACTTTAGTTTCAGGAGCTTTCTTAAGTATCTCTCGGAGACAGGTTAATCCCTCGGTTGAATCATTTTCGTGAGGAGGGAGCCCGAGATCAAGCGTAATAACATACGGCCGGTGTTTCTCAAATAACCGGAGCGCGGTATGCCTATCATTTGCCTGAAGAACGGTGTATTCCTTTGACAGCCCCCAGCTCATCTGGGTCTGAATATCCGGGTCGTCTTCAACTATTAATAATTGTTTCATGATCAGTTGTACTGAGTTTTAACAGACTATATCAAAACTTTCCCGTCAAAGCTGTTTCCTTCAATATTCATCAGGGCCATTATTGTAGGAGCAACATCCACAATATTTATGTCCCCGGCACTTATCTTTCTGTTTATATAAAATACGGCGTCCTCTCGGGTGTGTCCGCCGGTAAGGAAGCTCCTGCCTGCAATCTGTGTTTTATTGACGGCCCCTTTTAAATCGTAACCATCATATGGCAATACGACAATATCCGGGGCTGCATCCAGTAAATTTCCGTGGTAAATTTCTTCCTTGAGCATAACAGTCTTTATGACGTTCTCCCCGTTAACGGACAATGACATGAGGTCTTCTTTCAGTCGGGACCTTAAGCCTTCATATTCATCTGGATCAACGCTGCCCCGCGAGTATTTCCCTTTCAGGTGGATGTAGAACCTCGACGGGTCAAGGACAAAGACCCTGCTCTCCTCGTGTATGTCTTCCATTGACTGCGGGTTTTCTTTTTTGAATTTCAGGTAGCCTTTCTCCTTCAGCCACACGTTGAGATATATCTCCTGTTTTATGGAAGTAAAGCCATGATCAGACATTATGATAAACGGGATATCATCTCCGGTCCTTTCATACATTTCGCCGATGAGATCATCTATCTTTTTATAAAAATCAAGAAAGAAATTATGATGCGGGTGTTTTTGATCTTCAAGGGCCGACCACAGATAGTGGTGCAGGCGGTCAGTCTCCGTTACAACACCTATGAAAAGGTCCCACTCCCCGTTGTCCAGGAAATGCAGCATTGCCTTTTTCCGAAGCATGAATGTTTCATCAATATCTCCTGCGAGCGCCTCTGACGATTCCTGTGCCTTTTTTGTGTCCACGTCCATTCTGTATCCGATGCCTTTCAGATATTCATAAGCGGTATCGGGATAAGTCGCCTTTTTCAGATCAATAGCAACAAATCCGGCGGTGAGAATCCCGTTCAATGGCCTCGCAGGGTAGGTAGACGGCACGTTAAGCACTATGCTTTTTTTGTTGAGCTTGCCGGCGATGTCCCATAGTGTTGCGCTTTTTATGTCCGATGAGTTCGGAAAGCACCAGGCATATGAACCTTTTTGCAATTCCGTAAACCCGTATATGCCGTGTCTTGCCGGATTTACGCCGGTCATAAAAGTAGTCCATGATGTAGATGAAACTTCCGGGACCGAGGCAGTCATGTCAGTCAACGTTCCAGTCTTTGCAAGCCTGGCGAGATTGGGCATCAAACCTTCCGCGGTAAAGCGGTTCAATAAACTGCAGGGCACTCCGTCAATACCCAGAACTACAACCCTATTTTGTTTCGACCTTTTTTTGAAAATATTAAACATGATATATTTCCGTGCAATTTTATATTGAATTTAAAATTTTGAATTTTTCATTATGCAATTTATATTGTTACATGTACCAAAAAACAGTGGTTCGGCGCAATCCCAAAACGCCCCGCATCAATATTTGCTGCAAATAAAAAATGTTCTTCAGGATTTTAACTTAATTGTTACAGGTATATCCATATCCTGATCGTTTTGTCTGTCGTATATTTAAAAAACAATTATTTAGTCAACGGGAGGTTAACAATAAAATCCGTTCCCTTCCCCTCCTGACTGAAAACTCTTATCCTGCCCGAATGTGCCTCGATGATTGTTTTGCATTGATAAAGCCCTATTCCAAGGCCTTTCTTCTTCGTCGTTTGAAATGGTTTAAATAGACACTTCTCAATGAATTCTGCGGACATCCCGCATCCTTTGTCGGATACCTTAATAAAAGCCACGCCGTCTTCTTCACCGACGGAAACTTTCACCTCGCTCTCTCTGCCTGCCGCGTCAAACGCATTAATAATTAAGTTAACGATTACTTTTATTATTTCGTTTTTGTCCATTTTAGCTTTTACGTGTTCAGATTCCGTATAAGACAGTCTCGAATTTCCGTTTAAGTTTAGTTCGCTGATAGCTGTCTTAACGCATAGACCCAGATCACAATTTTCAAAGTCAAGGCTTCTCTTGACCGGAAGATTCTTAAGTTTCCCGATAATGCCCTTGATCTTCTCGGAAGTATTTGAGACGGACCTTATCGCGTCCCTCTGAAAATCCGGGTTGTCGATATGTTCTTCGGCATTTTGAGCCAGGAGGGAAAGCATGGAGGCCGCGTTCTTCAGGTCATGAATGATAAACGACGATAGTCTCCCCATTGCCTCCATTTCCTTTGCCTCTATAAGCTCCTCGGAAAGTTTTGCATTCATGATTGATAAGGCCGCCTGGCGTGCCAGGGTTTTCAGCAGGTCGTAATCCTCAAAATTATATTCATCCTTAGCAAGCGCCTCTCTTAGAATTATAAACCCGACAAGCCTGTCCATATGAAGAAACGGCACAATAAGAGAAGCCCTGGTCTTCTCTATAAACTCATAACTGCTCAAAACAATGGCCCTGCAATTATCGTCACTTACATTCAAAACCCATTTCCTATTTTGCAAGAATTCTACAAGTTCCTTATTCGGTGAAGTGGTTACAATCTCAGCCCCCAATACCTCTACGCATTGATATTTGCCATTGTCCTTTTCTTTTAGCCATACTGATACCCCTCTTGACCCGATAGCCTCCTTGAATGCTCCGGCAATTGCTTTTAAAAGTTCATCAAATGTATGTTTCAGGGAAATCTGCTGGGTGAATTGCAGCCATTGTTCTCTATAGTCATATTTCTGGCTGTAGAAATTCTTATTTATTAAAACGATCGCTTTCCGCCTTAAGCGTTCCGAGAGGATTATTGTTAAAACTAAAATCGCTCCGACAAATCCAAGAAAAGTTGTGATGTTCCTGCCAACTTCCGGCCCCAAATACCTCATTCCTTCACTTAATATACCAAGCCCCAGCAGATAAGCTCCAACAATAATCAGGCTGATAGATTTGTAAACTACCTTCCTTGACACAGTAACTTTAACATTCATTGCCTTATGCTTAAAAATGGCAAAACCTATCAATAAAACTGAAATCAGAACAACACCGGCCCTGACAGGCAGAAGGTTCATGTTTATCGAGCGGTAAAGCAGTGCATAGCTGTAATAAAAAATGTTTACCGCTATGATTCCACCGGAACCAATCAACACATATTTAATCTGCCATCTTGCGATTTCTGAAGAGCTTTTCAATGTCGCTTCCATATTCATGATTGATATGACAGAATATAGTAAAAGCAAAAAGTTAAATATATAACCTGCGTTATCCAGAAATAGAATTTTCTCGCTGGCAAATTCAGGAGAATAGAAAACTCTCTCCATTGGAATCACTACAGAGAATATCATCAAGAGTGGCGACAGGAACATCATTATTTTTGAAATGTTATTGACGGAGTTCCAAGAGTCTTCCCTTGCAAAGCTCAGAGTAAATAAAAGCCATGATGTAACCATAATGCTTTCATTGATCAAAACAGATCTTTTCCAGAAAACAAGAAGGTCAGGCATATATATGCTTACTGAATCTCCGAATATGACCGCCGATGTTGAGAACATACTGATAAAAAATACTGTATTTGTAAGACGCTGATACCGTTTAAATACTACTAATACGGCAGTTAGGATTGCGGTTACGCATGTTATTATCGAAAGTATTAATATCACCATGATATCTTAAACCCAGCTATTGTTGAAATTATAACTTTTTTATTGCTTTTTTAGTAAGTTGTCATTTATCGGTTTGTACTAACCAGCGTTTTTTTGAACATCAATCTCTTCACAACTAAAATAAAAAGTTGTTGCTTTTTATGATAATTGTGTTATCATTTTTTAATCAATTAACTTCTGAATGCTAATCTGTTACAGTTCATTATTGTTTTCATGAAGGAAATAGTGTGAAAGATAATTCCAAGAGTGAGTTTTTAAAAAGAACATTACTCTTCTCCTCGCTGACTGATAAAGAAATCGAACAGTTAACAAACAATCTGCTTGTAAAGCAATTTAAGAAGAATGAGACAATTCTCTACGAAGAAGATACCAGTGAATTTATGTATATTATTCTTTTGGGAAAGGTCAAAGCAGTGCGGTCAACGGAAGAAGGAAAGGAAATAATTCTTGCCGTGCATCAGGCAGGTGAGTTTTTTGGCGAAATGTCCCTGATTGACGGTAAAACGACCCCTGCCTCGGTAATAGCAACAGAAAACTCTCTCGTAGCTATTATTTCCAAAAAGGATTTTTATTCTAACTTGCTTGTGCATCAGAAGGTAAGTTTAAGTTTGTTGAAAATAATGTGTTCCCGGCTTCGTAAGTGCTGGGATACAATACAATTATTAAATTTCAACCATGCCGCTCAAAGAACAAAAATGTTGTTCCTTATGCTGTCTGATGAATATGGCAGGAAAACAGATACGGGTATAACATTGAACATTAAACTTACTCACCAGGATATAGCCGATATGGCAGGGTTAACACGTGAAACGGTAACGAGGGTGCTTGACAAGCTGCAAAAAGACAAAGAAATTACTATCCTTGAAAAGAAGTTTATTCATTTAAACCCTGTTTTTATGCAAAAGGAACTAAATATCAAAATTTAATTTACAGCAAAAATGGCTACAAAAATAAAAAAGGCTTTTGCAATTATGCAAAAGCCTTTTCAGGTTTCTTTCTTTGATTTATGAAGTTGTTTTAGTTCTTCCTACGTCTGGCGTAAAGAGCAGCGCCTACCAATCCAGAACCCAAAAGTATTAAAGTGGTTGGCTCAGGTACAGTGTTTGTAGTGAACGTTATGCGATTATTATAAAAGTTGCAATCAGGGTCAAATCCGAATCCAAAATTCCCATCGCCCACATATAATGCTAATTGAGTTAATTCAGATGCGGTTAATGTGAAAGTTATGTCTTGCGGTGTTGTACCAAGATTCTCTATTCTGGGCATTAGTTCAATACCCTGACCTTCGAAATAATCGACAAATAAATTGTCATGTATGTTATCTTGAAGTTTCTTTACGCCACTGGGAGCAGAATCTAATAAATGAACGTATAAAACATTAGGATCAACAATAGGATCCAACCAGTTACTGATTTGTTCAAAGGTGAGTTCAGCGCCTGTAATCACTTCATCAGAAGGTAGTGTCCAATCAATGCCCCAAGTGTATGCATAATGATGATTCAGGTCATACATGTCAGGTTTGGAAGGTGTAAACGTATAATTTTTTGCTCCCGAGATACCCGCGAAGCTCAGCATCAGAACAATCGCTCCTATTAGTATTAATATCTTTTTCATTCATCCTCCTTAAAGGGGTATAGTTTATTTAATTTTTTTAACTTTCGTTGTATTTATATGAAAGCAATATACATGCCATGTTCTGATAAAATCTAAACCTCCTGATTATAATAATTTTTTTGTAATTATCTTAATTACATTAACTTAACCTAATGTCTTTTCATGTAAACTATTCCGACATGTTTCTTATATATGTACTTAAAAAACAGAGCAATAAACAAGTTAGGGAATATAACCTATCAATTATAAATAGTAAATTTTATTTCATATAATGATTCCCAAAAATGTAAAGTTTTCCCAATCAGGTAAGGAAAACTGACACTTTTCCTTAATTCACCCCCCCTACCCTTAAGTCAATTACCACAGGCAGAGGCATCGGTTTTCGACCCATGTGGCTAACGGAACTATATTGGAAAAGGCGTTAAAAAATGGTTACACGCTCGGCCTGATGGCCTTGAGGTTCAACTGGAGGTTTTTGTTGCCATTCCATTCGTTAATGATGGGGACAAAAGCAATATCAAGAGCGGATACCGGAGTTATTTTAGTAAGCTTGTCAGCCATTCTGAAGCCGATTGTATCAAGGTTGATCCTGTCCTGCTTCAACTGCATTTTGAGGTGGTTGTTGCCGACTATCCTATGGTTAACAATCTCGATATTCCTTGCGCCAAACATCGGCTCCCTGTTCGAATCTCCGAAGGGTTCAAGGAGGCTTAACTCTTTGACAAGATTTAGGTTTAAATCGGAAAAGCTTACGGCAGCATCTATCTCAAGTGTGGGAACAGTATCTTCCACGCTGAGACTTTTTCCGACTATGTCGTTCATTCTTTTTCTAAAAGCGTCCAAATTATCCACCGGCATTTTAAGTCCCGCAGCCTGACGGTGTCCGCCGAAACCGGTGAGCAGCCCGGAACATTTGGCTATCGCGTCATAAAGATGAAACGGAGGAATGCCTCGCGCAGAACCTTTTGCAAAAGAATCATTCACTGAAAAAAGAAATACAGGCCTGTAGAACATCTCAACAAGCCGTGACGCGACAATGCCGACAACCCCCGGATGCCAGTCATGTGACGCTAATACAATCGCGTTGTCAAGCTTGTGGGGGTCTATCATGTCGAGGGCGGACTTAAATACCTCTCCTTCAATCTTCTGTCTTTTTTTGTTTTGTTCTTCGAGCAGGTTCGCGATCGGAAACGCCTTTGTCTCATCTATCGTGAGAAAAAGCTCAACGACTCCGCTGGCGTCATCAAGCCTGCCCGCTGCGTTAATCCTTGGAATAATCGTATAGGAAAGCAGTCCCGAATGGAAATCTTTTTCTATTCCGGCGGCTTTTTTCAGGGCCTGTACCCCTGCCCTGCAGGAGCCGTTATTGATTTCCTTCAGCCCGAAGGTCACGAATATCCTGTTTTCACCCATGAGAGGGACTGAATCTGCAATCGTGCCCAGAGTAACAAGATCGAGGTACTCATTCAACTCTGTATTTTGTATTCTGTTTCCTGTTTCCTGAAAAAGCGCCTGGACCAGTTTAAAGGCAACACCTACGCCGGCTAAATATTTAAAAGGGTATTTCGAATCTTTCCTGTGGGGGTCTACCACTGCCGTTGCCGCAGGCAGTTTATCAGGCGGTTCATGATGGTCTGTAACAATGACATCCATGCCCATGGAAAGCGCGGTTATAACTTCTGTTTCTGAACTTATCCCGCAGTCAGCGGTTATAATCAAAGCCGCTCCGCTTGCCTTTGCCTTTTCAATGCCTTTTTTACTGATGCCATAGCCTTCTGTAATCCTGTTTGGAATATGATATGAAGTTTTTAATTTTAATTTATTAAGCGCGCTGACCAGAAGCGCTGTTGAGGTTATGCCGTCCGCGTCATAGTCGCCGTGTATGAATACCGTCTCATCATTCTTAATGGCGGTCTTTATTCTTTCCACTGCCTTGTCCATGTCCGGCAATAGAAAAGGATCATGGAATTTATCAAGAGCCGGATAGAGAAAGTCTTTTATGGAATCAATGTCCTTGAAGCCGCGGTTCACAAGTATCTGTGCTAATACGGGAGATACTGACGCCTTGCCTGATATAAATTTCAGGAATTCAGGAGTGGTTCTGTTTACAAGCCAGCGACGGTTCATAAGGGCAAATGAAAAAAAGAAATTAAGGAGACTATTTTGTTGTTAGTTACAGGTTGTCTTGCTGTCATGCCAGACTGATCCGGCACCCAGCTTTCTTTTAATTGTCACACCCTATTTTCATAGGATATCGGTTGGTCATGCTCTGGTTCCCCGTCTTCACTGAGACGGAACTGCTTACTTCTTGCTGACCGCCTTATCCTTCCCCAGCATCAGTACTATAGGACTTGCAACAAATATGGAAGAATATGTGCCGACTATTATTCCCAGCATAATTGCAAAGGCAAAGTCATGAATGACCTCGCCGCCAAAAACAAAAAGGGCGACCGCTGTAAGAAAAACAGTGAGAGACGTAATTATGGTCCGAGAAAGAACTTCATTGATGCTGTCATTGACGATTTCAAAAGCGTGTTTTTTGAATTTGGCCTTCATGTTCTCCCTAATCCTGTCGAACACAACCACGGTATCAGTGAGAGAGTATCCCGCGATTATCAGCAGGGAGCTTATCAGCAGGAGATTTATTTCCTTGCCGATCAAATAAAAAATGCCTAACACTGCAAACACGTCATGTAATGTGGCCAGGGTAGCGCCTACACTGAATCTGAACTGAAACCTCACCGTTATGTAGATGAGTATGCCTATCATTGCCGCCATGATCGCCCATACGGCGTCTCTTCTCAACTTCGCCCCGACCTTGGGGCCTATTTCTGTCGAGGAATCAACCACAATGTTATTTTGTGAATACTTTTGCGACAACACGGAGATTATTTGCTTGGAAAGGTCTCCGAGGGTTGACTCGCTTTTCTTAACCTGTATGAGGACCTTATTTTCGGTAGGGAGGTCCTGAAGCTCAAAGCCCTTGATCCCGCCGTCTTCAAGGACCTTTCTTACCTCATGAAGAGAAGTGCGCGTGTTAAATTTAATCTGCACCGCTGTGCCGCCGGCAAAATCAATACCGAGGTTAGCGGTCCCTCTTGCAACCTGGACCGCAGCGAACAGGCCGAGGATCGTCAATACCGCTGAAACAGCAACGGCAATGTATCTCTTGCCCATAAAATCAATCTTTGTATTCCTTATAAGTTCAATCATATGCTCAGCCTCTTTATGTCACGTTTTGTTGTGATTAGGTCAAAAACAGTCTTAGTGCCTATCAACGCTGTAAACAGGTTTATGAGAACTCCGACTCCAAGTGTTACGGCAAATCCTTTTATCGGCCCTGTTCCGAATTCATAAAGCACTACTGCGGTTATTAGTGTCGTTACATGAGAATCAAATATGGTCCAGAAGGCTTTGTCATATCCTGAATCAATTGCCGCCCTCGGTGTTTTACCGAGGCGCAATTCATCGCGCATCCTTTCAAACATCAGGACGTTACTGTCAACCGCCATGCCAATTGCCAGAATTATTCCGGCTATGCCCGGCATCGTGAGGGTTGCTTTGAAAGCAGCCAATGCTCCAAGCAGAAAAACAATGTTCAGCACAAGGGCGAAATCAGCGATCACCCCTGACATTTTGTAATATACAATCATAAATACAATAACCAGTAATGCTCCGATTACGCCTGCCTTTATCCCTGCGTCAATAGAGTCTTTTCCGAGCGAAGGCCCGACGGTAACATTCTGAAGCATCTTGAGGGGAGCAGGGAGAGAACCTGAACGCAAGACTATGGCCAAATCCTTTGCCTCATCCATTGTAAAGGTGCCGGTTATCTGGGCATTGCCGCCTGCGATCCTGTCCTGTATAGCAGGCGCTGAATGCACATTACTATCAAGGATTATCGCAAGACGCTTTTTAATATTATTTGCAGTTATCTGTTCAAAAATCTTTGCGCCTGTGGCGTCAAATGATAAGCTGACATACGGTTCATTAAATCTCTGGTCAATACTTACCCTTGCCTCAGTAAGAAAATCGCCTGTCAACAGGGTCTGTTTTTTAACGAGATAAACTGTTTTCATCTCAGCCTGGGTCTCCTGGCTGCGCACTTTTCCAAAAAGTATCTCATCGCCCTCAGGGATTTGCGCGGCATATTGATTTAATATATTTTCTTCCTGTCCCGGAGGAATCGTCCCCGGAAGTTGTGCCGCAAGAGGCGCTTCATCGTCAAGGAGTTTAAATTCCAGGAGGGCGGTTTTCCCGACAAGATCGATCGCCCGTTTGGTATCTTTCACGCCGGGCAACTGTATGACAATCTCATTCGTCGCCTGCCTGTGGATTGTCGGTTCCGCAACACCAAACTGGTCCACCCTGTTTCTTATTGTCTCAAGCGCCTGGTCGATGGCGAATGTTTTTATCCTGTTGACCTCATTGCTGTTAATCCTGTAGAAGGCCTTCCCTTCAGATTGCTTGTCTATCGATAACGCTGGGAACTGTTCCTGGACAATCTTTTTCACTTGCTCGTTATCAGGGGACACAACAACGTCCTGCCCCTGCTTTTCAGCCCTGGCGTCAACCTTTTTTTCTTTAAAAGTATTGGCAAGACTGGATGCCATCCTCTCTGTAGTTATATCCACCGTCTTTTCGGTGTCCACTTCATAGACCAGATGCACCCCTCCCTGCAGGTCCAAGCCGAGTGTAATGCCGTAGTTCTTTAACCAATCAGGAAGAGATGAAACTGCCGATGTAGACGGAAGGAAAAATAATACTGACAATATTGTTGCAGTTGCAATTAATGAAACCCGCAATAAAAACTTCTTTTTCATGAGACTCTTATTCTCCTGTCCTTAATCCGGCGATAAAATTCCGATCCACTTTCATCCGCACATCGTCTTTAACTCCGACTTTGAGTATCACGGTTTTTTCGTCGATATCTTCTATGACTCCGAATATACCGCCGGTAGTTAATACTTTATCTCCCCTTTTCAGATTGTCGAGCATCTTCTTGTGCTCTTTTGCCTTTTTGGACTGCGGCCTGATAAGAAGAAAATAAAATATCACAAAGATCAGTATTAAAGGTAAAAACGATGTAACCATGCCTCCTATCCCCTGCGGCTCGCCGCCTGTGCCTCCGGGCTGAGCTCCCATTGCAAACACCTTATCTATAAACATTTGTGCCCTCCAAAATTATTAATATAATTTAAAATCCAGATACTATAACTGTTCGGATTTATTTAATTCAAGAGGTATGACCTGAGGAAAGGGCGTGCTCCTCAGCAATAAATTAAAAGATTCCAAGGCCAAAATTACTTTCACTCCTTTTTCTCAAGGAAAATTCAATAATCGTGATTGCAATCACATCTTCAATAATACCTTTAAATTACCATAAAGATATGAGAGTGAGAATCAACAATAAAGCAGTCATGGAGGAGGGGAAAGACATGAAATGCAAAAAGGGCAAATACACCCTGATTACAGTGTTAACCTTCGCGGTCCTGACACTTGCGGCATGTGGCGGGGGGGGAAGCGGAGGCAGCAGCTTAACTAATAGCGATAGCACTGGTAGCGGCGGCTTAACTAATAGCGACGGCACTGGTAGCTTAACCAACAGTAATGGCAGTGGTAGCGACGAAAGCACATCGAACAAAAATATTGATCCTCCATTAGCCAGCGCGTTAAGTGTCGCATGGGATGCGCCGACTACAAATATCGACGGTTCTTCTTTGAATGACCTTGCAGGATATAAAATACACTATGGTACATCATCAGGGAATTATACTACCGTTGTAGACGTTGGGAATGCCACTTCCTATACCTTTGCTGAGTTAAACACTGGTTCATGGTGCTTTGCGGTAACGACTTACAATGCTGCAGGCGCTGAAAGCGATTATTCAAACGAAGTGTGCACATAGCACTTTGCAGTTTTAAAAAAGACCCTGCAATAAACTTGCAGGGTCTTTTTTTATTATCAAATGGTTTTAAATATAGGTAATTATAAAAGATTTGGCACAATAGTACATATGTTTTTAACCAGTAACATAAAGATATTGAGGTGGACCCCAAAAATCGGACAATCGTGTAAAGTGTAAAACGACACGAAAGACGAAGGAGGTCAGACCGAGATGAGCAAGACGAAAAGGAATCGATATTCAGGGGAGTTCAAGGCGAAGGTAGCGCTTGAAGC